>CAUGNZ010000016.1 GCA_959601045.1 uncultured Collinsella sp. | reverse complement strand
GTCGTAGAACTCGTCCACGTCCTGCTCGGTCACAAACGTGATGGCCCAGCCCAGCTCGCCGGCGCGGCCCGTACGGCCAATACGGTGGATGTAGTCGGTCGGCTCGGCCGGCACGTCAAAGTTCACGACGTAGCGCACGTCGCTAATGTCGATGCCGCGGGCGAGAACATCGGTTGCCACCAGCACGTCGACGGTGCCGTCGCGGAAAGCCGAAAGCGCGCGCTCGCGCTGGGCCTGGCTACGGTTGCCGTGAATCGCGGCAGCCTTGATGCCTTTACGCTCCAGACGACGGCAGCAGCTGTCGGCGCGGTGCTTGGTGCGCATAAAGACGATGGTGCGCTCCGGGCCCTCCTTCTTGAGGAACTCGGGCAGCAGGTTGTTCTTGGCCTCGATGGACACCGGGAACACAAACTGGTCGACGGTGTCGGCGGTCGACGTGGCAGGCGCAATCTCCACGCGTGCCGGGTCGCTCACCAGGTCGGTGATCTCGCCCACGGCCTCCTCGTCGAGCGTCGCCGAGAACAGCAGCGTCTGGCGCTCGGCCGGCGTCTCGCGCACAATGCGGCGGACGGCGGGCAAAAAGCCCATGTCGAGCATGCGGTCGGCCTCGTCGAGCACCAGCACCTTGACCTCGTTCAGGTGGCAGGCTCCCTGCTCGATCAGGTCGACCAGACGGCCCGGCGTTGCGACCAGGATGTCGCAGCCGTACTTGAGGGCAGCGGTCTGTGGCTTGTAGCTCACGCCGCCCACGACGGTCACGGCGACATGGCCCGTGACGTCGGCAATCTTGCCGGCGACCTCGTCGATCTGCTGGGCAAGCTCGCGCGTGGGGGTGATGACGAGCATCACAGGGCCACGGCCGTTACCCTCAGGCTTTTTAGCACCGCGACGGCGGTTGCGGCCGCCGCGCTCGCGCACAGGCTTGGGCGGAGCGATGTGCTCCAGATTGTTCATGGTCGGCAGCAAGAAGGCGGCCGTCTTGCCGGTGCCGGTCTGAGCGGCGGCAAGCAAGTCGCGGCCCTCGAGCACCACGGGGATGGAGCCGGCCTGAACGGGCGTGGGCGCCGTGTAGCCCAGGTTCTCGATAGCACGAAGCATCTCGTCCGAAAGCCCCAGCTCGTCAAAGGCGGGCAGGCTCTCGGTAGCGGACTCGACGGTCTCGGCGGCGCTGGCCTCGTCAGCCGCATCGAAGGCAGCCTGGGTCATGGCCCCGCGGGTCTCGTCCAGAATCTCGGCGTCGGTGACGTCGGATACAGAATTACGCATATGTTGTTGTTCCTTATCTGCACGCGTTATGGGCACGGCATGCGGCCGCGCGGGGCGTGCTTGGTAGTGCGCTAATACATACAAAAACGGGTGCGCACAGAGAGGACGTTGCTCAGCACGCTGGCGATCGCTTTGGCAGCCCTATCACGCGCCGTCCAGACGCAGCAGCTCTAAGCGATGGAGCAGATTCGCCGCCGGTTAGTATACCCGTGCTTCGCATGCCCCCACGTAAACCACAGATGACGAGGCGGGTCTGGGCCGATTGTCTCAATCTGTAACAGTTACGAGACAAAACCGGGTCTACACGTTACAGATTGAGACGAACTCAAACATCGCAAAACATAATCTCGATCTGTAACAGTTAGAGGTCATTTTCCCCGCTAGATGTTACAGATCGAGATGTTTGACATGAGCTGCCAACGATTGAGCAGCCACCCTCATCTGTAACGAAATGTCATACATTTCTTTCTATACTGGACACCCCCAGGGGGTATGGGTGTATAGTATCGGCAAGTTAACAATTCCAACACCGAACCACGGAAAGGAGAAGCCATGGCTCAAGATAAGTTCGACGTGGGCGGCATGACATGCGCCGCCTGCCAGGCGCACGTGGACCGCGCCGTAAGCAAACTCGACGGCGTCCAAAGCGTCGCGGTCAACCTACTCGCTGGTTCCATGATGGTCGACTATGACCCCGCGCAGGTCACCTCCGACGATATCTGCACCGCCGTCGACCGTGCGGGCTACTCGGCCTCACCCGTCGATGCGGGCACCGGTGCCGCCGGCTCAAGCGGCAACACGCAGGTCAGGTCCGGCGCCGCCCACATGGAGTCGCCCACCAAAAAATTGGAGGCCGCCGCCTCTGCCATGCGCGCCCGCCTCATCGTCTCGATCGCCTTCCTCATCCCGCTGTTCTACATAGGCATGGGGCACATGCTCGGTTGGCCACTGCCCGGCATCTTCACGGACCACATCCACAGCATGACGCTCGCCCTCACCGAGCTTGTCCTGCTCATCCCCATCGTCTATGTCAACGACGCGTACTTTATCAACGGGTTTAAATCGCTCGTTCACGGCGCGCCCACCATGGACGCGCTCATCGCCGTCGGCGCCACCGCTTCCGTCGCCTGGTCGCTCTATGCCATGTTCATCATGGCCGACCAGTTAGCCGCGGGTCAGGTCCACGAGGCCATGATGACGGGCATGGACAATCTGTATTTTGAGAGCGCCGGCACGATCCTGTCGCTCGTCACCGTGGGTAAATACCTCGAGACGCGCAGCAAATCCAAGACCGGCGGCGCCATCGAGGCGCTGATCGACCTGGCGCCCAAGACCGCGACCGTCGTGGCGGAGGACGGCAGCGAGACCACGGTGGACGTCGACAGCATCCTTCCCGGCCAGGTCCTGCGCGTGCGCCCCGGCGAGTCTATCCCTGTCGACGGCGTGGTACTCGAGGGCGCGTCGGCCGTGGACGAGAGTGCGCTCACCGGCGAGTCCATCCCCGTGGGAAAGACCGCCGGCGACACCGTCAACGCCGCCACCGTCAACCGCACCGGTTCGTTTACCTTCCGTGCCACACGCGTGGGCGCCGACACGTCGCTTGCCAAAATCATCCAGCTCGTCGAGGACGCCAACGCCACCAAGGCGCCCATCTCCCGCATGGCCGATAAGGTCGCCGGCGTGTTTGTGCCCGTGGTGTTTGTGATCTCGGCCGTGACCTTTGTGGTGTGGATGGCACTGACCGGCAGCATCAACGAGGCGCTCACCTCCGCCGTGGCCGTGCTGGTGATCAGCTGTCCGTGCGCACTGGGTCTGGCCACGCCCGTCGCAATTATGGTGGGCACCGGCAAGGGCGCCGAGATGGGCATTCTGTTTAAGAGCGCCGAGGCGCTGGAGAACCTGCGCAGCGTGGGCACCGTGGTGCTCGATAAGACCGGCACCGTCACCCGCGGCAAGCCGGCCGTGACCGACATTGTGGTTGCCGCACGCGCCGACGGCTCGCCCGCCATGAGCGAAAAAGCGCTGCTCAAGCTGGCCGCCGCGTTGGAGCGCTCGAGCGAGCACCCGCTGGCCGAGGCGATTATGGCCGAGTGCGAGTCGCGCGGAATCGTCGCGCGCATGGTCGAGGACTTTGCCGCCGTGCCCGGGCGAGGCGTTACGGCACGCGAGGGGCAGAATGTCATCGCGGCCGGCAACGTGCGCCTGATGAACGAGCTGGGCGCGGAGGTGCCCGCCGGTCTTGCCGAGCAGTTCGCTGCCGAGGGCAAGACGCCGCTGTTCTTTGCCAAGAACGGCGAGCTTGCCGGCACCATCGCCGTGGCTGACGAGGTCAAAGAAACGAGCGCCGAGGCCATCGCCGCGCTCCGCAAGCTCGGCGTCGACGTGCGCATGCTCACCGGCGACAACCGCGTGACGGCCGAGGCCATCGCCCGCCGCGTGGGACTCACCAGCGAACAGGTTATCGCCGACGTCCTCCCCGCCGACAAGGAACGCCACGTGCGCGAACTGCAGGATGCGGGCGGCAAGGTCGCCATGGTGGGCGACGGCATCAATGACTCCCCCGCCCTGGCGCGCGCCGACGTGGGCCTTGCCATTGGCACCGGCGCCGACATCGCCAAGGAGGGCGCCGACGTGGTGCTCATGCGCGGCGACCTCATGGACGTCGCCCGCGCCATCGAGCTTTCGCGCGCCACGATCCGCAACATCAAGCAGGACCTGTTCTGGGCACTGTTCTACAACGGCATCGGCATTCCGCTCGCCGCGGGCGTGTTCTTCCCGCTCACCGGATGGCAGCTCTCGCCGATGTTTGGCGCCGCGGCCATGAGCCTGTCGAGCGTGTGCGTCGTAAGCAATGCGCTGCGCCTGAAATCCTTTAAGCCTAAAGTGGCAAAATAGGCTCACCATTAAGTCCATTTAGAACGGGTTTTCCAAGTGCCCGAGATTGACCTGAAAGAGGAGCGACGCGTACTTTGGTACGCGAGCGACGGCTTGAAGGTCAAGGTCGGGTGCCTGGGAAAGCCGACACAACAGAGAGGAATACCCATGCGTTACACAATTAAGACTTCCGGCCTCATGTGCGGCCACTGCGACGCTACTGTCGAGACGGCACTACTCAACGTTGCCGGCGTGACCGACGCCGATGCCGATCACGAGACTCAGACCGTACAGGTGGAGTGCGCCGACACCGTGACCGCTGAGCAGCTCGCTGCCGCCGTCGAAGACACCGGTGAGAAATTCCATGCCCTGTCCGTAACCGCCGCGTAACGACCCGCACGTACCCCCCCCCCGACCAGAAACGAGAACCCGCCATGATGGCAGACCATAAATCGGTGACCCGCATGCTCAAGACGGCACGCGGTCAGATCGACGGCATCCTGCGGATGGTCGATGAGGACCGCTACTGCGTCGATATTTCTACGCAGCTCATGGCCACACAGGCGCTCCTCGCGCGCATCAACGCCGACGTGCTCAAGGCGCATATCGAAGGCTGCGTGACTTCGGCAATCGAATCGGGCGACGAGGAGCTCAAGGCCGCCAAGCTTGCCGAGATTGAACGCGTCGTCGACAAGCTCTCCAAGTAATTGGGGCATTGGGAACAATCTTCTTTGCACCGTCTTGGTGTTCTGGGGACAGGTATGCTTGCACCACACTGGTGCAGATTAACCTGTCCCCCTTGCTCTAAATCGGGTATAAAGGCGTGCAGTATATCGAACGAAAGGCAATTCGCATGAATGACTTTATGAAGGGTCGCAACGGCGCCGATGAACTCACCGTCGTGTTGGGCTTCGCAGGCATTATCATCGCGATGATCGGGTCGATGGCCCGTATCCAGTGGCTCGGCTGGATCGCCATCGCCGTGATCGTGCTCGGCGTGCTGCGCGGCCTGTCCAAAAACATCGACGCCCGCCGCAAGGAAAATGATGCCTTCGTTGCCGCGACTGCCAACGTCCCCTGCCTGGGCAAGTTCGTCGCCAGCCTGGGCGGTGGAACTGCAGCGGCCAGCACCTCGCGCGCAGTTGGAACGAGCAAGGAAGACTTTGAGCGTGCCAAGCGCACGGCAAAGAAGATGTGGAAGGGTCGCAAGACCACGGCCTACCTCAAGTGCCCCAACTGCGGCCAGATGCTGTCCGTCCCCAAGGGCAAGGGCAAGATCCGCGTCACCTGCCCCAAGTGCCACGCCAAGATGGAGACACGCTCCTAGCAGCTACACCATAGGAAGAATAAAAACCGAGGCCCCGTGTGGAGACCTCGGTTTTTTTGAACGCGGCATAGGGGCCGCCCCTTTGTCACACCTATGCCACGCCGTCGCGGGCGAGCTCCTCGGCCAGCGCTTCGGCAGGCATGGCCATAATCGCGTCGAGCTCGGCGTCCACCTCGGGAATACGCTTCACCTTGAGTTTGCGCACCAGGTTGCCGCGGCACATCACGTGCATTGGCTCACGCAGAGCACACAGGTCATCGAGCGGGTTCTCGTGCGTCACCAGGATATCGGCGGCCTTGCCGCACTCGACCGTGCCGGTCTCGCCGCCTAGGCCCAGCAGCTCGGCATTGACCTGCGTCGCCGTATGCAGCGCAAAGGCGTTGCTCACGCCCACGTACTTGGCAAAGTAAGCGACTTCACGCCACATGTCGTACTGCGTCACAAACGGACAGCTCGAGTCCGTGCCCAGGCCCACCTTAACGCCAGCCTCCAGCGCCGCACGAGCACTCTCGATAATGCCCGAACACACGATGTCGCCGTTCTTCTTTTGTGTGTCGGTCGAATGGGTCTTCTCCGGGTCGAGCAGTACAAACGGCAGCGCCGGACTAATCGTGCAGGTCACGCTCGGCGCGCGTCCCTCGAGCTGTGCTCCCGCGGCGCCGCGGTACAGCTCCAGGATCTCGGGGGTCATCGGAGCGCCGTGCTCGATTGTGTCGACGCCGGCCTGAAGCGCGGCGCGTACGCCCTCGGTGCTCTCGACATGAGCCATAACCGGCAGGCCCACCTCGTGCGCCGCCTTGCACGCCGCCGCGGCAACCTCTACCGGCATACGCAGCACGCCCGGCTCGCCCACCTCGGTCGCGTCGAACACGCCGCCCGTTACGAACAGCTTGATGACGTCGGCACCGCGCGCATACAGATCACGTACCTGCTCGGCCGCCTCGGCGGGACTATTAGCCACCTGAGCGAACAAGCCTGCACCATGGCCACCCGGCACCGTGACGCCCGTTCCCGGCGCCACCAGACGCGGGCCCTGATACTTGCCGGCATCGATAGCGTCACGCACGGCAATGTCGGCAAACAACGGGTCGCCCGCGCCGCGCACCGTGGTCACGCCGCTTGCCAGCTGCTGCTGGGCACTGCCTTTGAGGATGTGGCGAACGATGGCGCGGCCCACGGGATTGTCGAGCTTCTTCATCAGCGCACCCGCATCGCCCGCCGAAACTGGCTTGCCCGAGCCGCACAGATGCACGTGCATATTGATGAGACCCGGCATGAGATACGCGCCGGCCAGGTCAATGACCTCGGCCCCCGCTGGAGCTTGGGCCACAGCGCTCGGTCCCATCCAGGTAATGATGCCACGCTCGACGGCCACGGCCATATCGAGCTGCGGCTCCATATGCTCCGAACCATCCAGAACGGTCGCATTGATAAACAACGTGGGACGATCGGCAGTCGCCATATCGAGCTCCTCCCTCACGATTAACTTGAACATTTGTCCATTATTACCCAGTTCGGCAGGGTTGCTGCGGACATATCGGTTAACGGAGAAAGGAGGAGATGCGGAGAATGGAACGCGTTGCAGCCCCGTTCCAGCGACATCCGGGAAATGTCTAGATCTGTAACAGGTGGACCGTCTTTAACCTTCCAAATGTTACAGATCGAGATCTTTCGGCGCCGCGTCCAACCTTTGTCTCAATCTGTAACAGTTAGAGCGGTTTTCGGCCGTTAGATGTTACAGATCGAGATATTTTAGCGGCAGCCAACCTTCTGTCTCGATCTGTAACAGTTGCGAGGCCGAACGGCCCCTTGTTGTTACAGATCAAGACAAACTCGGCAGGAACAACCACATCCGCGTCAGTTGCACCCCTCAGCGCCCATACCACTGGCGTCTCCATTCCTCAGCCAAATCGGCCCGTCGCGGAATACCCGCCAGTCTCATCTTCTCAACCAGCTTCCCCGGATTCTTGAGCTCATCAAACGTAAACCGAAGCACCTTGTGCCCGAGCATTGTCAGATGGGACTCCCGCTGACGTTCTGCCACGAACGGGTCGACCCACTCCCGACCCTCGTCGTTCTGTAAGGTATACTTCCCTTTTCCGTCCAACTCGCCAATCACGCACGTTCCGTCCTCGAGCCTCCACAAATAGTCGACGCGAAACACTTGGCTCGGATCAAGCGGGTCACGAAACTCCACTTGCAACTCTGGCACCGGAAAACCGTATGCAATAAAGAACGCCCGAATACGAGACTCGCCACCGTTTTCGGACAGCCCGTCCGCATGCGACGCAATCACCTGAGCTCTGCGATACCCGCGTCTGCCCTCGCAATCGGCCTGGAGCCGTTCGCAGAGGTCGTCGCGCGATATGCCCTTCGCCCGCAGCGCAGAATCGGCGATCGCCAGACCATACGAAAACGGCGCACGCAGCAGACAATCCTCTACCGTGCGCCAAAACGGCGTCACCCGCACGCCGTCGACTTGTTCAAGCGCACCCGCCGCCTGCGGACGCAACAGCCGGCATCCCGCACTCAGCGGCACCGAGCAACCTGTCTTAACAAGAAATCGCGGTCCAAGCAGATCATTCGTCACCTCCAGACCCCACAAAAGTGCCGCGTCATAACCCCAAAACGCCCAATCGGGATGAAATTCTGCAAGCCCTTTGATGGTCCGCAGTGCTCGCTCCGCCGGCGTCAGTACAACCCAATCATGTTGCAAGCAGAACAAATACGGCTCGGGCTCCGCAATATCATCGGTTCCCACATGACGCCGCAGCCACATGAGCTCGGCATGGTCGTGCGTCACAAACAGCATGCCTTGTTCAGCCGCCTTCGCGAGCCTGGCAAGCATCCTATTCCGCGCCAAGGTGTTACGTGTCGCCTGCATATGTTTAAGAACGGTATTAGACACTTTCATCACCACCACATCGGAGAAATGGGCCATCGCCGCCGCCGCTGCCGCCGACAAACGTCTCGATCTGTAACAGGTAGACCGGTGTTTTGCCCCCAAACGTTACAGATCGAGACAAAAAGGCAAAAGGCAAGGCAGGCGACAACTACCCATCCCCTACTCCCACTCCTGCTCGTAGATGTTGAGCGACTTTACGTACCGCCCCTGGGCGCCCATGATGTCGCGGACCAGACGCAAGAAGAAGCAGATGCACGAGGTGTCAAAGCCGTCCTGCAGGTCCTCCGGATGCACCGCACCCGGCCCATCGACCGCCGTATCGCTCAGCCGCGCGATGTCATACAGGTAGAGCTGTCCCGCCGTAAGCCAGACATCGTCGACGCAGGCGAGGCGCACCGCAATCGCGCCGTCACTCCAGTGCTCCTTCTGCACGATATGCGAATCGTAGACATCAAAGCGATGATCGGTGCGCGTGTCCTTCAGCACGACCATGCCGGACGCAGGATTCTTGTCCAAAATGCCAAAGCGCGAGAAATACTGCGTGTCGCGTACCTGCTCGAGCCGCTTGAGCGAGGCAGGCGAAAGCGATGCCGGCGGCTCGTCAACATATAGCTCGAGCAGCGTTTTGCCATGGCGATAGGGGCGCTCAAACAGCAGCCAATCGGTAAACGCCATGTTGTAGGCCATGATTTCGTTTTGCGAAGGCTCGGCGCAATAGCTGAGCCACGGGTCGACAATGATCTCGAACTGTTCGCGCGCCGGCTCCAGGAATTGAAACTTCCGCAGCATCCAAAAGTGAGCCATGTCGGCAATATCGTTGCCGACAGCTTCAGCCAGCTCTGCTCGGTCAAAAGCGTGGTCAGTCATGGCATCCTCCTCAAACTGATGGACCTCAATTTGAGCTTACGAGGAGGGTGGGCAGCCACGACCAGCGCGGGCAAAATAGGCCTCCGGCAGCAAACCAGATGCTGACCAAACACTTGACGAAAAGCTTGACCGAAAATGCACACCGCAACAAAACAGCAGGTAAACATAGACAGCCAACTCGCCCTTTTGAGCCAGATGCCCGCAGCCACCACAGAAACAACAGGTGGCCACAGCCCAAGAAGTCGGCAAATGAGCACCCACACGTCGACAAACGAGCAAATCGCTCGCAAAGAGTGTCCCCAACGACTAGACAAAAATGACCAGTCATTGGGGACGTTCTTAAATGACTACTTTACAGCTCCAGCGCGTCTGCGACTTCGGCAGCGCAGGCCAGGGCATCGGCCATGGCGTTCACCACGAGCGAGCTGCCGTTGCGGGCATCACCCGCCACATACACCGGCGCGGCATCCGCGGCGACACCCTCCGTGCGAGCCGCGAGGTGCGAGCCCTCGGCAGCCATCACCGGCAGCGGACGACCAGCGGTGGCAACAGACACGCCAACGGCGTCGAACACACCGTGCTCCGGGCCCGTAAAGCCGCAGGCGATGAGCACCAGCTGCGCCGGCACCTCGTGCTCGGAACCCGCGATGCGCTCGGGCTTTCCCGCCGACCAGTCCAGATCGACCACGCGCAGACCCGCAGCCGCGCCCTTCTTGTCCAGCAGCACCTCGAGGGTATCCACGCCCCAGGCACGCATCTCGCCGCCCATGGCGGCAATGGCCTCCTGCTGGCCGTAGTCGGTCTTCTTTACATTGGGCCACTGCGGCCAAGGGTTGCTCGCCGCACGCTTATCGGGCGCAGCCGGCAAGAACTCAAACTGGCGCACGCTGCGCGCACCCTGGCGCACCGCGGTACCTACGCAGTCGTTGCCCGTATCGCCACCGCCAATGACCACGACGTCCAAGCCGCGCGCGTTCACCGCGGGCTCGCCGCCGTCGAGCACCGAGACGGTCGAAGCCGTCAGGTAGTCCACGGCATACACCACGCCGGGAGCATCCACGTTCGCAGCCGAAAGCCCACGCGGAGCGCGGGCACCAGCAGCCACCACGACGGCGTCAAAGCCATTGAGCTTGGCCGCCACCGCAGGGTCATTCGCATCAGCACTCAGCTCGAACACAATGCCCAGCTCGCGCATGAGCGCCACGCGACGCTCGACAACGGACTTCTCGAGCTTCATGTTAGGAATGCCGTACATGAGCAGGCCGCCCGGGCGGTCGTCGCGCTCAAACACCGTCACGCGGGCGCCACGACGCGCAAGCTCCCATGCTGCCACCAGACCAGCAGGACCGGAGCCCACCACGGCAACCGAGGGCGCGTCCTCCCCTGCCGGCTCAAAGCGGCGCGGGCCGCCGTTTGCCCACTCATGGTCGCTGATCGCACGCTCGTTGTCATGGATCGTCGTGGGCTGGCCATCGACCGAACCCAGGTTGCACGCGGCCTCGCACAGCGCCGGGCACACGCGGCTCGTGAACTCGGGCATGGGCGAGGTGAGCGACAGGCGCTCGGCCGCCTCGTCCCAGCGGCCGCGGTACACCAACTCATTCCACTCGGGAATCAGGTTGTGCAGCGGGCAGCCGCTCGGGCGTGCCTTGCCAAAGCTCGCGCCCATCTGGCAAAACGCCACGCCGCACATCATGCAGCGGCTCGCCTGGGCACGGCGTGCATCGTCGTCAAGCTCCACGTACAGCGGATCGAAATCGCGGCTGCGCTCCTCCACGGGGCGAAGCTCGTGGGTCACGCGATCGATATCAAGAAAAGCACCGGGCTTACCCATAGCACTTACGCCTCCTTCTTGGTCGAAGCAACAGAGCTGGCGGCCACGGACGCAGCACCCGCAGCACCGCCCGCAATATCGAAGCGAGCGACATCCGCGGCGCTCGCGCGACCGGTCACAATGTCAAACGCCAGCTCCTCTGCCTGCGCATGCGTCTTGCCGACGGCCTCGCTCGCAGCGACAATCGCCAGCACACGCTCGTACTCGGTCGGAATGACCTTCACAAAGTGCTTGCTCATCGTCTCAAAGCTGTAGAGCAGCTTGATGCCGCGCGGGCTCTGCGTCGCGTCCACGTGCTCTTGGATGAGCTCGCGAATCTGTGCCAGCTCGCCGGCCGTCGGGGCCTTGAGCTCAACGCTCTCGTGGTTCACGCGGGCATCGAGCGTGCCGTACTGGTCAAAGACATAGGCCACGCCGCCCGTCATGCCGGCGGCAAAGTTCTGCCCGACCTCGCCCAGGATGAGCGCCAGGCCGCCCGTCATGTACTCACAGCCGTGGTTGCCGCAGCCCTCGACCACCACGGTGGCACCGGAGTTGCGTACGCCAAAGCGCTGGCCGGCCAGGCCGTTGATGAAGCCGTGGCCGCTCGTGGCGCCAAAGAACGCAACGTTACCCACGATGATGTTTTCGTCGAACTTGTAGGTCGCATGCGGGTTGGGGCGCACCGACACCTCGCCGCCCGAAAGGCCCTTGCCAAAGTAGTCGTTGGCGTCGCCGCACACGTTGAGCGTAATGCCGCGCGGCAGGAAGGCGCCAAAGCTCTGACCGGCCGAACCATCGCAATCGATGGTGATGGAGCCGGCGGGCAGGCCCTCGGGATGTGCCTTGGTCACCGCGTTGCCCAGGATAGTGCCCACGCAGCGGTTGACGTTGGCGATATCGGCGCGGAAGCGAATCGGGCGCAGGTGCGCGCGAGCGTCGGCCGTGTAAGGCACAAACAGCGTGGAGTCGAGCGTCTTGTCGAGCTCGCTGTCCGCAGCCATCTGGGGCAGGAAGTGACGGCCGTCGGCACCCGAGATGTGGGCACCGAACTCGCAGGTCGCGCTCGCCAGCACGGGCGACAGATCGAGCAGGTTAGCCTTGCGGTTGCCCGGGACCTCGATCTGGCGCAAGCACTCGGGATGGCCGACCATCTCGTCGACGGTGCGGAAGCCCAGGCTCGCCATGACCTCGCGCAGCTGCTCGGCAACAAAGAGCATAAAGTGCTCGACATGCTCGGGCTTGCCGCGGAAGCCGCGACGCAGGCGACAGTTTTGCGTCGCGATGCCGGCGGGGCAGGTATCCTGCTGGCAGTCGCGCTGCATGAAGCAGCCCATCGAGATGAGCGGCATGGTCGCAAAGCCAAACTCCTCGGCGCCCAGCAGGCAGGCGACGGCAACATCGGTGCCGTCCATGAGCTTGCCGTCGGCCTCGAGCACCACGCGTGAGCGCAGGCCGTTTTGCAGCAGCGTCTGCTGGGCCTCGGCAAGGCCAAGTTCCAACGGCAGTCCCGCATGCCAGATAGAGTCGCGCGCAGCGGCACCCGAGCCGCCGTTGTGGCCACTGATCAAGATCTTGTCGGCAGCACCCTTGGCCACACCGGTGGCGATGGTGCCGACGCCGGCCTCGCTGACCAGCTTGACCGACACGCGCGCGCCGGGGTTGGCGTTCTTAAGGTCGAAGATGAGCTCGGCCAGGTCTTCGATAGAGTAGATGTCGTGATGCGGCGGAGGCGAGATCAGGCCGATGCCGGGCGTGGACTGACGGACCTCGGCAATCCAGGGGTAGACCTTCTTGCCGGGCAGGTGACCGCCCTCGCCGGGCTTGGCGCCCTGGGCCATCTTGATCTGGATCTCGAAGGCGCTGCACAGGTAGCGGCTCGTCACGCCAAAGCGCGCGCTTGCCACCTGCTTGATCGCGGAGTTCTTGGAGTCACCGTTAGCCAGCGGGGTCTCGCGACGCGGGTCCTCGCCGCCCTCGCCCGAGTTGGAGCGTCCGTGCAGGCGATTCATGGCGATGGCCATGCACTCGTGCGCCTCTTTGCTGATGGAGCCGTACGACATGGCGCCGGTGTTAAAGCGGCGGACGATGTTGAGCGCGGGCTCGACCTCGTCGAGCGAAACCGGCGTGCGGCCGCTGGCATCAAAGTCGAGCAAGTCGCGCAGACGCACGGCACGGCCGGTGCGGTGCAGGCGGGCGCTGTACTCCTTAAAGGTGTCGTAGCTGTCCTCACGGCAGGCGGTCTGCAGCAGGTAGACGGTCTGGGGGTCGATGAGGTGTTCCTCGCCGCCGAGCGGGCGCCACTTGGTCAGGCCCAGCGTGGGCAGCTGATCGGGAGCCGGGCTCTTAAGGATAGCGAGCGCGGCGTCGTAGCGCTCGTTTTGCTCGCGTTCAACGTCCTCGACACCCATACCGCCCACACGGCTCACCGTGCCGGCAAAGTACGCGTTGACGAACTCCGGCGTAAAGCCCACGGCTTCGAAGATCTGCGCCGAATGGTAGCTCTGCACCGTGGAGATGCCCATCTTGGACATGATGGAGACGATGCCGGCGGTCGCAGCCTTGTTGTAGTTGGCGATGCCCTGCTCGGCCGTCACGTCCAGGTCGCCGCGTGCCGCCAGATCGCGGATGCACGCATGTGCGTTGTACGGATAGATGCCGCTCGCGGAGTAGCCCACCAGTGCCGCAAAGTCGTGCGGGGACACGGCGTCACCGCACTCCACCACGATGTCGGCAAAAGTACGAACGCCGGCGCGGATCAGGTGGTTGTGCACGCAGCCCACGGCGAGCAGCGACGGCACGGGCACCTCGCCCGCAGCGGCACGATCGCTCAACACCACAATGTTCACGCCGTCGCGGACCGCAGCCTCAACGTCCTCGGCAAGCTGTTTGAGCGCAGCCTGCAGCGCGCCCTCGCCGGCATCGCGGCGGTAGACGGCACGGAAACGACGGGTCTTAAAGCCAACACGGTCGATGGCACAGATATGCTCGAACTCTTCCTCGTTGAGCAATGGGCGCTCCAAGCGCACCAGCTGACAGGCCGTGCGGGAATCCTCGAGCAGGTTGCCGTGGTTGCCCAGGTAGAGCGTGGTCGAAGTCACCATGTGCTCGCGCAGGGCATCGATCGGAGGATTCGTGACCTGAGCGAACAGCTGATAGAAGTAGTCAAAGAACGAACGCGTCTTCTTGGACAGGCAGGCCAACGGCGCATCGATACCCATCGAGGCGAGCGGGGCCTTGCCCTGCTGGGCCATGGGGCGCACGACCTCGTCAACATCATCCCAGTGATAGCCGAGCTTGGCCATGCGCACGGCGGCGGGCACCTCGGCATCCTCGGCGGGCGCGGGCGCGGCGGGCTCATCGAGCGCGTCGACGGTCAGTGTCTCCTCGGCAATCCAGTCGCGGTAGGGCTTCTCCTTGGCATAGCGGGCGCGCAGCTCGTCGTTGTAGATCACGCGGCCGCGGGCAAAATCGACCTCGAGCATCTGGCCCGGTCCCAGGCAGCCGCTCGTCAGGATGTTCTCGGGGCTCACCTCGATGGTGCCCACCTCGCTTGCCAGCATAAAGCGGCCATCGCGCGTCACGTAGTAGCGGGCGGGGCGCAAGCCGTTGCGGTCGAGGGCGGCGCCCAGCGTGCGACCGTCGGTAAAGGCGATGGCCGCCGGGCCGTCCCAGGGCTCCATGAGCATGGACTGGTAAGCGTCGTAGGCGCGGCGCTCCTCACTCAGGCTATCGTTGTGGTCCCACGGCTCGGGCAGCAACATGGACGCGGCACGCGTGAGCGGGCGACCGTTCATGACCAAGAATTCGAGCACGTTGTCCAGAATCGCGGAGTCGGAACCCTCGCGGTTGATGATGGGCATCACGCGCTCAAGATCGTGCTGCAGCACGGGGCTGTACAGGTTGGGTTCGCGGGCGCGAATCCAGTTGACGTTGCCCTTGAGGGTGTTGATCTCGCCGTTATGGATGATAAAGCGGTTGGGGTGCGCACGCTCCCAGCTGGGCGTGGTGTTGGTGGAGTAGCGCGAGTGGACGAGCGCCACGGCCGTTTTGACGGCGGCGTCGTTGAGGTCGATGAAGAAGCGGCGCATCTGCGTGGCGACCAGCATGCCCTTGTACACGATGGTGCGCGAGCTCATGGAGCACACGTAGAAGATCTTGTCTCGCAGGGCAAACTCGGCATCGGCCTTCTTTTCGATGGTGCGGCGGCACACGTACAGGCGACGCTCAAAGGCATCGCCGGCGGGCGTGTCGTCCGGACGGCCCAGGAAGGCCTGCAGGATAGTGGGCATGCAGGCGCGGGCCGTCTCGCCCAGGTCGTGCGGGTCGACGGGCACCTCGCGCCAAAAGAGCAGCGGCACGCCGGCCTCGGCACAGCCCTCCTCAAACCCGCGGCGGGCATCCTCTACGCCCTTGTCGTCCTGCGGGAAGAACAGCATGGCCACGCCATAGTCGCCCTCTGCCGGCAGAATCTGACCGCACTTTTGAGCCTCTTTACGGAAAAAGTGATGCGGAACCTGGAACAGGATGCCAGCGCCATCGCCGGTATTCTTCTCGAGTCCCGTGCCGCCGCGGTGCTCCAAGTTGACCAGAATGGACAGTGCGTCGTCCAGAATCTGGTGATGGCGCTCACCGTTGATATCGGCAAGCGCGCCGATGCCACATGCATCGTGGTCGAATTCGGGGCGATAAAGGCCCTGCTGCTGAGCGGAATCTGCCTGCATCGCGATCCTCCCCTAGATATTTAGACAGTCAGTTGAATAGGCATACTAGGAGCATCGCCGACCCGTTGTGTTTCCCACCCGTTTCGAAACAATCGCGTAACGCACGCCCTACGAGTGGACACCGCCGACCTCAAGGGCGACAACATAGGCCCCAAGTTCGGCCTGTAAGCTCACCGCTTCAAACATCTCAATCTGTAACAGGAAGAGCGGATTTTGGCGCCTAGATGTTACAGATTGATATTTTCTGCGGAGCGGTTTTGGTTTGTCTCGATCTGTAACACGAAGGGCCGGTTTTGGCGGCCAGCTGTTACAAATCGAGATTTTCCATAGGACCATTTCTTCCTGTCTCGATCTGTAACACCTAGGCCCAATTTCCATCCCTCGTTGTTACAGATCGAGACATTTCGGCAGCCCCCTTTCACCATCCCATTCAAATACAACAATTTTGTTAGTCTTGGTTAACTTTTAAGCTTAAAACGGGTATCCTTTGCGGCGTCAAGCAAACGGCACGCACACCGTGCCAGATCAAGGAGGCCCCTATGGCGCACCAAGCAGACCAGCAGACGATGCAACTCGTCCTCATCCGTCACGGAGAGTCCGAGTGGAACAAGCTCAACCTGTTCACCGGCTGGACCGATGTTGAGCTCACCGACACGGGCCGCGAAGAAGCCGCAGCAGGCGGTCGAGCCCTCAAAGAAGCCGGTTTCGACTTTGACGTCTGCTACACTTCGCGCCTCAAGCGCGCGATCCACACCCTCAACATCGTGCTCGGCCAAATGGATCGCGAGTGGCTGCCCGTCATCAAATCCTGGAAGCTCAACGAGCGCCACTACGGAGCGTTGCAGGGTCTCAACAAGGCCGATGCCGCAGCGGAGCACGGCGACGAGCAGGTGCTCATCTGGCGCCGCTCCTTCGATGTCTGCCCGCCGGCACTCGAGCCGGACGACGCGCGCGATCCCCACACCCAGGAGCAATACCGTGATGTCGCGCCCGATCAGCTGCCCTATACCGAGTGCCTCAGGGACACGATCGCCCGCGCCTGGCCTTATTTCGAAGACGAGATTCGCCCCCAGATGCTCGCCGGCAAGCGCGTACTCATCGCCGCACACGGCAACTCCCTGCGCTCACTCGTCATGAAGCTCGAGCACCTCACGCCCGAGGAGATCCTCAAGGTCAACATCCCCACCGGCGTGCCGCTCGTCTACACCTTCGACACCGATTTCAACGTCCTCGACAAGCGCTACATCGGCGACCCGGCGACCATCGCCGCCAAGATCGACGCCGTGGCCAATCAGGGCAAAGCGCACAAGTAGCCCCAACCCAAATCCGACGCGTGGCGCCGCACGACCCAGATGCGACGTCACGCCGTCCATACGCAGGAGCGCACCATGCTCAACCATCTCAAACAACGCTTTGGCTCCCGACGCACCGGTGGTCACGGAGGCCTAGACATTGCGCGGCATATCGGCCCCGGGCTGCTCGTCACCGTCGGCTTTATCGACCCGGGCAACTGGGCCTCCAATATGGCCGCGGGCTCGCAGTTTGGCTACGCGCTGCTGTGGATCGTCACGCTGTCCACGATTATGCTCATCGTCCTGCAGCACAACGCGGCGCACTTGGGCATCGCCACGGGCGCCTGTCTTGCCGAGGCCACGACTCGCTTCCTGCCCCGCCCCGCGGGACGTGCCGTGCTCGCCAGCGCCTATCTCGCGACTGTCGCCACCGCCATGGCCGAAGTCCTGGGTGGCGCGATTGCCCTTCAAATGCTCTTTGGGCTGCCCGTGCGCGCGGGCTGCGTCATCGTGGCGGCAGTATCGATGGCGATGCTCATGACGAACTCCTACAAGCATGCCGAACGCTGGATCATCGCCTTCGTAGGCGTGGTAGGACTCTCGTTTTTGGCCGAGCTTGCACTAGTCAAGGTCGACTGGCCGCAAGCCGCCGCAAGCTGGATCACGCCTAGTATGCCCACTGGCTCTGCCGCGATTATCGTGAGCGTTCTGGGTGCGGTCGTTATGCCACACAACCTTTTTCTGCACTCCGAGGTCATCCAATCCATGCACTTCGAAGGCCAAGGCGAGCAGGTTATCGAAGAACGTCTGCGCTACGAGCTCTTCGACACGCTCTTTTCGATGGGCGTGGGCTGGGCAATCAACTCGGCCATGGTCATCCTTGCCGCAACGACCTTCTTTGCGCACGGCATGGTCGTAGACGACCTCGCCGTCGCAGCGGCCACGCTCTCCCCCATCTTGGGCCCGGCGAGCTCGACCATCTTTGCGGTAGCGCTGCTGTTTGCGGGCCTCTCGAGTAGTGTGACGGCGGGCATGGCGGCGGGCACCATCACCGCGGGCATGTTCGACGAGGAATACGACATCCACGACCGACATTCCTCGATCGGGGTGGCGGCCTGTTTCGTCGGCGCAGTGACGGCGTGCCTGGTCGTCCCAAATCCTTTTGAAGGTCTCATCTGGAGTCAGGCGCTGCTGTCGCTTCAGCTGCCGATTACGGTCTTTGTGCTCATACGGCTCACCAGCTCACGCCGCGTCATGGGCAAATATGCCAATTCGCGCCCGCTCAACGCGCTGCTCGTAGGGATCGGTGCCATCGTGACGATTCTCGATGTCGTGTTGTTGACAGGGATGTAATGGGGCGGGGCACCTACTCAGGCAAACGTCTCGATCTGTAACATCTAGACCCGCTTTCGATGTCTAGATGTTACAGATTGAGATCTTCTGCCGGACGGTTTTGGTTTGTCTCGATATGTAACAAGTGGGCCCAATTTCCACCGTTAGATGTTACAGATTGAGACAAAAGGTCGGCCGGACTCACAACAGACAGGATCGGCCAACAGCAACCGTGATCCCTTGGGGGCGGAGGAAAAGGGCCCCGGCCGAGAATTCGACCGAGGCCCTTGGACAGAGCTATGTTCGGCTTTCGCCGTGTGTCTGCGAGCTACTCCTCGACGAGCTCAAACTGATCGGGACCGACGCCGCACACCGGGCACACATAATCCTCGGGCAGCTCGGGCGTATCGACCTCAACCTCGTAACCGCAAACGACGCACACGAACTTATACGTCTTCTTCTCCTCAGCCATGATGTTCTCCTCTCAAACGCGACTGGTGATGTACTTCATTTATCAGTATAGATTCTCAATAATATAATGCAAGTATTTTTAAAACATTTCTAGCCTTGATACGAGGACGCCTTCGGAGGCGTCTTGCCCTTCAGGACCTTATGGTAGTAATCGTAGGTGAGCGGCGTCTCGTCACTCAAGCGCTCGGCATCCTCGACCTCGCCGATAAACAGTAGATGCGTGCCAACATCCACAGTGTCGATCAAATGGCAGCTAAACAGGGCCGCCGCGTGCTCGGGCACATAGGGCATGCCCAGAGCCGTCTCGCGGGTCTCGTATTTGGCAAACTTGTCATAATCGCTGCTGGTGCGGAACCCAAAGTTACCGATGTAGAGCATATCGGCGGTCTGATCGATCACGGTCAGCGCGAACGCTTTGGCCGAAGCGATGACGCCCGAGGTGACGTTGTCCTTGTTCACGGCAACCGAAATGCGCGGCGGCATGGACGTCACCTGCACCGCAGTGTTGATGACGCAGCCGGCGCGCAGCCCGTCTGCCGCGGCGCTCACCACGTACAGACCGCTCGGCATGGTAAAGTACGCAGTTTTGTCCATAACAATCACTCCCCTAACGCGGGTTGGAACCTCATGGATGTATGTACCCACAAAAAAAGGCGGCGCCCACAACGGACACCACCTTTGAGACATATGTGTCAAAACAGTATAAGCAAGATGAGAGGCCCGCAGTTGCGGTGAAATAAGGACTGAATAGCCCCTCAAACAGGCAAAACAGTCCGTATTCCACCGCAACTTATACAGAACGCCTAGCGATTGCGCTCCTTGAGGGCGCGGTCGATCTCGCGCTGGACATCGCGCTTGGCCATATCCTCGCGCTTGTCGTAAAGCTTCTTGCCGCGGCCTAGGCCCAGCAGCAGCTTTACGCGGCCGTCGGTATTAAAGTAGAGCTCCAGCGGCACCAGCGCATAGCCGCGGTTGCGAAGTTTGCCGTCAAGAAAGTCGATCTCCTTGCGGTGCAGCAGCAGACGGCGCCGACGGTCGGGATCGCGATTCCACACGCCACCATGGCTATAAGGGTGGATATGCAGGCCGACGAGCCAGCACTCCCCACCACGAATCAGCGCGAAGGTATCGGTAATCTGGCACGCGCGCTCGCGAATCGACTTGACCTCGGTACCGCTCAGCTCAATACCGCACTCAAACGTCTCATCGATAAAGTACTCGTGATGTGCCGAGCGATTCTTGGAAATGAGCTTGCGCTCGCGCTTACTGGGCATCGCCGGCCTCCTTGACGTCGTCGGCGTTTGAGCCCGCAGCCTCGCGCTTTGCCTTGCGCTCGGCGTTAAGCTCGGCGTCGCTCTCGCGCACCAGTTTGATAATCGCCGCGCAGGCCTCCTCGCCCACCAAATCACGAGCGCGCACCGTCAGGCGCGTCGCCTCCTGCTTGTCGCCGTCGCTTGCAGCATCGGTCGCACACATGATCAGGCAGATGGCAATCTCGGCCGAAGGCGAAGTCGGCACGCCTTGCAGGGCGAGCTCACCCATCACATGGTCGTCACTCTCGTCCGCGGCATCCGGATAGGTGGTATGGATCTTGTTGAGCAGGCGCGTCGTATGCGCATCATTGGGCGCCAGGCGCAGCGCCAGACGCGCGCAGCCCACGGCTGCCGAAATGTTCTCGGTCTCGGGCTCCAAGAAGTACTGACCCAAGTTGGTGTAGGCACGTGCGGCGCACTTACCGTCGCTCGCGCGCTCCAGCACCGAGAACGAGAGCGATGCCCACTCCTGCTTGTCCTCGAGCGCGCGGAACAGCTCGGCCAAGTCCAAGCGATAGTTGCAGTTCATGGGATCCCAACGCACGGCCTGCATCAGGGCATTCCGAGCACTCACATAATCCTGCTGGCGAATGTAGGCAAACGCCATGTCGGAGTACAGGCGGTCAAAGGGAACCTCGACCTGCACCAGCTCGCGCGGATCCTTCTCCACGCGGCGATAGGCCAGGCGCTCAAACTTGCTGTCGAAGCTAAAGTACTGGCGCTTCTCCTCCGTCTTGCACTCAGCGTCGATATACTCCTCGGCGAGCTCCACCAGACGCTCAAGCAGCGGCGTCGCCGTAGCCAGGTCGCCCTGCGCCAGATAGTTCTCGGCATACGTGATGTCTTCCAAGCTGATAGGCAGGTCCATGACAACTCCTCGGTCCGGGCGGCAGACTCAACGCGCGCCTTAAATATCGGTCAATACACAAAACCCGGGTCTCTTACGAGGCCCGGGCGTTCAATTTTGGTAGCCCGTACCAGATTCGAACTGGTGATCTCCGCCTTGAGAGGGCGGCGTCCTAAACCGCTAGACGAACGGGCCATATGTAGCAAATGCAATGGCTGGGATGGAGGGAGTCGAACCCCCATTGACGGAACCAGAATCCGCTGTCCTGCCATTAGACGACATCCCAATGACTGCATCGCTGCGCTCGGCTGTGCCTTTGCGCAAGAAAGAAATATACGGGAAGTCCCGCCGTGACGCAAGCCCTAATTTTGACTTTTTTGAAATTCAGTCAAATACGGCCGACACGTGAAGGACCTGTGAAGTCGACCGCTGCACACGAAGGGCAAAACGCCGCGAGCGGTAGCCGTCAACCGTTGGCAGATTCTACCGCGAAAACGATAGCACCAGGCAACACAATCGAAGTATCAATGATCACGTAGATATCGAGGCGCCATGGACGAAGAGCTTGATTACCTATGGGAGACCCTGGGCCTCGAGATCACTGCTGACCTTTGGCCCGAACGGGACAAAATCCATCCCACCCTGCGCCCCGCCATCACGGTGATGCAGGCAAAATACCGCCGTGCATCCTTTTTGATCATGCGGATGTCATGGCACGCGGGACTCCCCGACCTTAAGCGAATCCAGGCAAGCCTCGTCGAGCTGTCCGGTATGCCGACTGTCATATCCGAGGCGCACCTGGAGCAGCGCCAACGCGAGCGACTGCAACAGCAGCGGATTCCCTTTATCTGCCCCGGTGTTCAGGCATATCTGCCCTTTATGGACGAGGAGTACTGGAGCGGCAAGCCCAACAAGCACGTAAAGGTCTACGGTCCGCACGAATGGGCACAGCTCAAGGATTGAGCCGAGCGAGCCCTCCGATGGAAAACACGTCCCACCCCGAGCGCTCAAAACGGGTCGCACTTTCCGCAGCCGCTACAGCAGCGCCTCGGTCCAAGCTGCTTCCCTAAAGCCGGGAATCGCAAAGTCGTCGCCCACCAACAGCGGACGCTTGACCAGCATGCCGTCGGTCGCCAGCAGCTCGTAGCACTCCCGATCCGTCATGCCCGCATCTAGACGCGCCTTCAGGCCCAGCTCTCGATATTTCATGCCCGACGAATTAAAGAAGCGCCGCACCGGCAGTCCCGAACGAGCAATCCAGGTCGCAAGCTCATCAGCCGTGGGATTGTCCAAAACGATATCGCGGTCGATATACTCTACCCCGTGTTCGTCCAGCCATGCCTTGGCCTTCTTACAGGTCGAGCACTTGGGATATTCAACAAACAGTACGGTCATGGGATTTCCTTTCTTAGAGAAAACAGGTGTCCGGAAAACTGCACATCGACGACCACTCGCGATTGCAGCCGTTATTGTAGCCAATGTCGAAGCATAGGCAGTCGCGATGTCTCGTCTTAAGGCTAGCGCCTCGCATGGGCGCCGATCGGCCGAGTCGCATAGCGCACCAACGCCGCTGCCAGCAATACCAACAGCATGGCGGTGACATAGCCCGCAGCATCGAATCCTAAATCGATAACGTCGAAATGCCTGCCGGGAACAAAGATCTTATGTACCTGATCGCCAACGGAGCAGACGGCGCAAAAGAGCAACACGGGCACGCAACGGGAGCATACGCTCCAAGGACGCCTGGAAAAGCAAACCACGACCACCGAGGCGAACAATCCGACGAAGAAAAACTCTACGGTATGGGCAACGCGACGGACGTTCGTGCCCACCCACATGCGAATGGAAGCAAGTCGGCCAGACCGGACATTCGAAGCAGCCGAATCGGTGCCCCCGGTCATCCCGTTCTCGGTCTGAGCTTCACCCGCGACATCGGCAGCCTGAACGCCCGTAGCCTGACCCTCCACCACGCGCGCGGTGGACTCGCTCAGCAACGACGTCTCCACCGCATTTTGCTCCGTCAGCACCCAGATGCCCGCCAGCGTTGCAGCGAACAGAATGATCGCGGTCCATCCGATTATTTGTTTTACGCGCGCCAAGGGCCTACCTCCTTTTTTGAATATCAGCGAGTGTAGCCCCAAATGGCATCGTCACCGTATCAAAATTTGAATCGCAACAGGAAGCGACAAAGCGACGCAAACCCCTACCCCGCCTCGCGCATCCAGCGATCGAACGTCCCCACGCACACGCCCAGGCACTTTGCCGCCTGGCTGCGGGTAATATCGCCCGCCTCATAGCTATCGCGCACCAGCTCAAACTGAGGAGGGCACGGCTTGCGAGGTCGACCGAAACGGACCCCTCGCGCCCGCGCCGCTGCAATCCCCTCCGCCTGGCGCCGATGAATATTCTCGCGCTCCACCTGCGCCACGTAGCTCAGCAGTTGTAGCACAATATCGGCAATCAGGGTATTGGTCACATCCGGCGCGCCGCTGGCCCTGGCGCGCGTGTCAAGCAATGGCATGTCCAACACCACAATGGCAACCCCGAGCTCCTTGGTAATGCGTCGCCATTCCTCAAGAATCTCGGAGTAATTACGGCCAAGCCGGTCGATAGAAAGCACCACCAGCACGTCCCCGTCTCCCAGGATGTGCAGCAGCTCGCGATACCGCGGGCGATCGAAGTCCTTGCCGCTCGCATGGTCGGCATAAATATTCGCCGAGCCCACGCCATAGGCGCCCAGCGCATCCAGCTGCCGATTTAGATTCTGATCGCGCGAACTCACCCGCGCATAACCATACACCGTCGCCATCTCATCCCCGCTTTCTTGTAAACCTGCCAAAAAGGGACAGGTTTATTTTGGTAGGTTTTACCTCTCGAATAGCAGGTAAGCGGGCGGCCAAGCGGACGGCAAGGTAGCTATGATCCAAATGCGGAGGGCGGCCCCGAAAGACCGCCCTCCGCTCTCCCGCCATGAGTCGAGATTTGGCTAATGGATAAGCTTAAAGTCCAAGTGCCCACGCGTGGTATTGACGCGCGAAACCTCGATAATCACGCGCTGGCCCAGTTCATAGCGAGTCCCCGTGTCGGCGCCCGTCAGCGTAAGCGCATCCTCGTCGAACTCGAACCACTCGTTGCCCAGACTCTTGATCGAAACCAAGCCTTCGACCTGCGTCAGGTCCAAGCGCACAAAGAGGCCCATGCTGCTGACCCATGAGACCGTTCCGGCATAGCGCTCGCCCAGGCGATCCTCATAGTACTGGGCAATCTTGATCTTTTGCGTCGCATGGCTAGCGGCATCTGCCGCGCGCTCGGCATCGCTGCATGCGCGGCAGATCTGCGGCAGAATGCGCGGCAGCGACTCGCGCCCCTTGCCGATCAGCCGCGGTGTACGGACCAGGGCGTCCTTGCCGCCGAGCTGCTCATAGGCCAACTGCAGTTTGAGCACGCGGTGCACCACCAGATCGGGGTAGCGACGGATGGGACTCGTAAAGTGACAGTAGCACGGCGCGGCGAGCGCAAAGTGGCCCTCGTTGCGCGGCTTGTACAGTGCGCGCTGCATGCTGCGCAGAAGCAGCGTGTTGACGAGCGGTGCGTTGGCCGTACCGGCGGCAGCATCAACTGCAGCCTGTAGCTCATCGGGACTCCCCAGGGCGATACCGGCAGCACGGCGATCGTCGATGATGCCCAGCTGCGCCAGCGCAACGGCGGCACCGTGCAGGCTATCGGGGCTCGGATCCTCATGCACGCGATAGCAGGCCTCGATATCACGGTCTGCCAGCCACTCTGCAACGCACTCGTTGGCGAGTAGCATGGCTTCCTCGATAAGCGACGTGGCACACGAACGCTCGCGCGCCACAATCTGCACGGGTACTCCGTCCTCATCCAATAGAGCGCGAATCTCGGCCGTGTCAAAATCGACTGAGCCGCGGGCACGACGAATACGACGGCGAAGTTCGGCGAGTTCGTTGGCGGCGACAAGGAAATCGCCGAGGTCGACGTTATAGCCGCGAGCAGTTTCCTCGCACGCAAGACCGCGCTCAAGCGCCTCCTCGCGCGAGGCCTCAGCAGCCGCAACATCCTCAGCGGCGCCTTCCAGCACCGAATACTCAACCGCGTCGGCACGCACCAGCAGCGCCTCGGCGCCGTCATAGTCCATACGCACACGCGAGCGAATCACGCTGGGGTACGGATCGTAATGCCGCACGCGACCCTGCGCATCGAGCTCAATGTCAACGGTAAACGCAAGACGGTCCTCGTCAGGGCGAAGCGAGCATAGGTCACAGGACAGGCGTTCGGGCAGCATGGGAAGCACGCGATCGGCCAGATACACCGATGTCGTACGATGGCGAGCCTCAAGATCGATATGCCCGTCCCAAGCCACATAGTGAGAAACGTCAGCGATATGCACACCCAGCTTGTAGCCACCCTCGGGCGTGCGCTCAAGCGAAATGGCATCGTCAAAGTCGCGCGCGTCGACCGGGTCGATCGTGATGACAAAGCGGTCGCGCAGATCGCGGCGGAGCGGGTCCTTAAGCGCCGCGGACACATCGAGCGAAAGCCCCTCGGCCTCGTCCAGCGCGGCCTCGGGATAGCTATCGGTATAGCCGTAACGCGCCATCACGTATTGAACGCCCAAATCGGGCGCGTCATCTCCGCCAATGCGGCGTTCGATCGTCACGGTGCCCGATTCCAGGCGCGTCGGGTAGGTCAAAATGCGCGCGACAACGGCATCACCCGGGTGGACGCCCAGACGATCCGCCGAGGTATCCTCGGGCAGAATGAAGAAGTCGGCCTTCAGGCGCGAATCGAGCGGCTCGATCACACCGAGCGGACCAGCGGTCTGGTACGTACCCACCACGCTTATGGCTGCGCGCTCAACCACGCCTTCGATCACGGCGCGCCGCTCACCGTGCGGGCTGTTCTTAATGCTCACGGCTACGGTATCGCCATCCATGATCTCGCGCTTACCGCGGCCCATGACCTTGTAGTCGCCGTTTTCGGTTACAACGTAGGCGCTATGCTCATGGAGCTGCACGCGCCCGGTCAGGCTCGGACGGCGTTCGCTGCGCACCGGCCCGCGCTTATTGCGAGCTCCACGCTTATGCTTGTTATTGCGCCCCATGGCGCCTCCTAACTATCGATTGCGAACTCCAAAGAGTCTACCCAAATGATCCGTTTTCCTGCCGTCCCCTAGGGATCAAAAAACGGGCCGCCCCGCAAGAGACGACCCGTTGGAAGGGATGAATTCCAGGCATGCCTACACGCGCAGGTAGCGGCGCATGGCGATGGCAGAACCAAAGAGACCGATAATCACGCCGACCAGAATCAGCGCAGCATAGGTCACCAGGTAGTACTGCATCGGCAGGGCAAACGACATCCAGCCGATGCTCTCCTGCAAACGCGGAATCATCAGATTGCGCAGCAGCTCCAGAACGCCGATGGAAAGCAGCGAGCCCAAAATGGCCTGCAGTACGCCCTCGGTGATAAACGGGCCGCGAATGAAGCCGTTGCTGGCGCCGACCAGACGCATAATCGCAATCTCACGACGACGCGCCGTGATGGACAGGCGAATCGTGTTGTTGATGAAGATGAATGCGATAAAGGTCAAAAGGCCAACGAGCACCACGGCGGCGATGCGGATGTAGTTGGTCACCTGGAACAGGCGGCTCACTTCCTCCTGGCCGTACAGCACGCTCGCGTTGACGTCGCCGTCATCCGCGATCTTCTGGAAGTCGGCGTTCTTCTTGAGCTTCTGGGCCGTGCTCTCGACCTTGGACGGATCGTCCATCTCAATTGCAAACGAAGCCGGCAGCGGGTTCTGGCCATCGAGCGCGCTCATGGTGGCGTCGGCGTTGCCCGACATCTTGCTCGTATACTCGGCCAGCGCGTCGTCCTTGTCCTTGTACGTCACGGACTTGACGTTGCTCCACGTCTTGAGCTCAGCCTCAAAGGCCTGAACATCTGCCTGGTCGGCGTCATCGCTAATAAAGGCGTTGATGACGACCTGATCCTCGACGGTGCCGATCACGGAGTTCAGCATCGCGGAGCCCATGATGAACAGGCCGATGATAAACAGCGAAAGGAAGATCGTGATGACGGCGCCGAGCGAGGTAGTCCAGTTACGGAAGAAGTGACTGATTGCCTCTTTGAAGGAGTAGCCCACGTTAGTTGGTGCCATAGTTGCCGTAACCTCCCCTCTCCTGGTCGCGGATAACGTGGCCGCCCTCGAGGGCGATCACGCGACGGTGCATGCTATCGACCATCTCGCGGTCGTGCGTGGCGACGATCACGGTGGTGCCGGTGCGGTTAATACGCTCGAGCAGCTTCATGATGCCCAGCGAGATCGCCGGGTCGAGGTTACCCGTGGGCTCGTCGCAGATCAGCAGCGGCGGACGGTTGACCATAGCGCGGGCGACGGCGACGCGCTGCTGCTCGCCACCGGAAAGCTGGTCGGGCAGCGAGTCCATCTGATCGGCCAGACCGACCAGACGCAGCACCTCCGGCACCTGGCTGCGAATGACGCCCTTGGGCTTGCCGATGCACTGCAGAGCAAACGCCACGTTTTCGTAGGCGGTTTTTTGCGGCAGGAGCTTAAAGTCCTGGAACACGGCGCCAATCTGGCGGCGCAGGAACGGAACCTTGCGGTTCTTGATCTTCATGAGGTCCTGACCGGCAACCAGGATGCGACCGCTCGTCGGCTTGACGTCGCGGTTGAGCGTCGACAGCAGCGTGGTCTTACCCGAGCCGGAGTGACCGACCAGGAAGACGAACTCGCCCGGATAGATCTCGATGTTGATGTCGTCGAGTGCAGGCTTGTTGGGCTGTGCCGGATAGATCTTGGTGACATGCTCCATAAGGATGACGGGCTCGACACCGGCCTGCTTGGCCATCTTCTTGCGGCTGGCCTGCGGATCGATGGGCGCAAACACCGACGTAAAATCGGGGTTGTTGAGCGCGTTATCGAGGCTTGCGACCTCGGCCGCCTGATCGCTCTCGACCACCGGGGCAGCAGGCTGCGTGGGGTCGGGAATAGCGGCAAAGAGACCGGACTGCGCAGGCTGAGGAGCCGGTGTCGCAGGGGCCATGGGGTCGGGAATGCCGGCCATGGTAGGCTGCGGCGTGGCAGCGCCAGCCTGAGGCTGCTCCACGCGAGCGGTCACGGCCTGAACGGGCTCAAAACCCGCCGTGCCGGAAAGCGCGACATCGCTGGTGGGATTGTAGGCAAAGGGATCGGATGCCGGCTGTGCCTGATCTGCCGGCTGAGCGGGGGCCTGAGCAACAAGCTGGCCCTCTGAATCCGGAGTGGCGAAACGACTGCCCTGGACGCCTGTCTGCGTCTTGGGGGCATCATCGCCCGCACCGGAGGTACGGAAGTGGTTACCCACTGGTGCTCCTTATCGTCGTGCGTTTAAACTACATGAGCGCTTTGTATTTTAGCAGCATTAGCTTTGCTGCACATAAGAAGCATGGCGGGGTTTGGGTCTCACCGGCCGGGCGCAGGGTTACCTCCCAAATCGTCCTCGCGCATGGCCGGCATTTGTCCTGCTCCTGCGGAGCTGCGGACAAACGCCGGCCTGCGCTGCGGAAAGATTTGGGAGGTAACCCTGCGCCCGGCCTGCGGCTACTATGGGGCCGACGCACCAACTTGAGATGCTGCGCATACAAAATTGGAAGGGTCTGAATTGCACTTTGCTGGGATGGGCTCGTTTCCCCATGGGAACTTTGCTTGGCAGGACTCTAATTTAAATTCAGCATAAACAGGGGCGCCCTCTTTGAGGACGCCCCTGTTCTGGCTTGTTTGCGGTTGTCGACGCGATACTTTGCCTCGTCTTGCCTTATGCCAAGAACTCCTTGGTGGTCGCCACGATGTTGGCGGCGTCCAGGCCGTACTTGTGCAGGAGCTCGGCACCCGGGCCGGACTCGCCGAAGGTGTCGTTGACGCCAATCTTCTTGAGCGGCGTCGGGCACTGCTCACACAGAACGTCGGCAACGGCGCTGCCCAGGCCACCGATCACGGAGTGCTCCTCGACGGTCACGACGTGACCGGTCTTGGTGGCGCTCTTGACGATCAGGTCGGCGTCGATGGGCTTGATGGTGTGCATGTTGATGACCTCGGCATCGATGCCCTCGGCAGCGAGCTGCTCGGCGGCCTCGAGGGCCTCGCCGACCATTAGGCCGCAGGCGATGATGGTGACGTCGGTGCCCTCGCGCATGACGATGCCCTTGCCTACCTCGAACTTGTAGGTCTCGGGGTCGTTGATGACCGGCGAGGCCAGACGGGCAAAGCGCATGTACACGGGGCCGTCGCACTCGTAGGCGGCGCACGTCACGGCACGAGCCTCCACGTCGTCGGCGGGAACGATAACGGTCATGCCGGGGATGACGCGCATGAGGGCGATATCCTCGCAGCACTGGTGCGTGGCGCCGTCCTCGCCCACCGAGATACCGGCGTGCGTGGCACCGATCTTAACGTTAAGGTGCGGATAGCCGATGGAGTTGCGGACCTGCTCAAAGGCGCGGCCAGCGGCAAACATGGCAAAGGTGCTCGCAAAAGCAACGCGGCCGGTGGTCGCGATACCGGCGGCAACACCCATCAGATTGCTCTCGGCAATGCCCACATCGAAGAAGCGGTCGGGGCAGGCTGCCTTAAACTTGCCGGTCTGCGTGGCGGCGGCCAGGTCGGCATCGAGGACCACAAAGTCATCGTGCTCGTTGGCGAGCTCGACGAGGGCCTCACCGTAGCTTACGCGCGTGGCGATTTTCTTGACGTCTGCCATCCTAGAGCTCCTCTCCGGCGGCCGTGAGCTCTGCCATGGCCTGCTCAAACTGTTCATCGTTGGGGGCCTTGCCGTGCCAACCCACCTGGTTCTCCATAAAGGAAACGCCCTTGCCCTTGGTGGTCTCGGCGATGATGGCGGTCGGCTGACCCTTGGTGGCGCGGGCCTCGGCAAAGGCGGCGCGGATCTGATCGAAATCGTTGCCGTCGGCGAGCTCCACCACGTGGAACTTGAAGGCGCGGAACTTGTCGGCGAGCGGCATGGGGTCGTTGACCTCCTCGACGGGGCCGTCGATCTGCAGGCCGTTGTGGTCGACGATCACGCAGAGGTTGTCAAGCTGCTGGTTGCCGGCAAACATGGCGGCCTCCCAAACCTGGCCCTCCTCGCTCTCGCCGTCGCCCAGCAGGGCGTAGGTGCGATAGTCGTCGCCCCAGTGCTTGGCGGCAACGGCCATGCCCACGGCGGCGGAGATGCCCTGGCCGAGCGAACCGGTGGACATATCGACGCCCGGGGTGTCGTTCATGTTGGGGTGACCCTGCAGGTGGCTGCCGATGTGGCGCAGCGTCTCGAGATCCTCCTTGGGGAAGAATCCGCGCTCGGCGAGCACAGCGTACAGACCAGGCGCGCAATGACCCTTGGAAAGCACGAAGCGATCGCGGTCGGCCTTGCGGGGGTCGGCCGGGTCGACGTTCATTTCCTCAAAGTACAGATAGGTCATGATGTCGGCAGCGCCGAGCGAACCGCCCGGATGGCCGGACTTGGCAGCGTGCACGCCGGTGACGATGCCCTTCCTTACCTCGTTGGCAACCTTTTTGAGCTCTTCGTCGCTCATTGTGCCTTCCTTTCATCCTCTTAAGACAAGATGCGCACGGCACGGAAAGGTAGTCCCAACACAGCCGCGATGCACGTACGTCATTCATTATGCTGGAAACTGGAAGCTTTACCAGAGTATTTATCATTATTTGAACAATTGAGCAGGCAGAACCGCTGATGAAACGGTTTATCAATGTGAACGTCTTTTGGATGGAACGCAGTCGGCCCTACGCGTTAATGTCCTTGAATCCCTCACCGAAGGTTTCCGTAACGTCGGCGACCGTCACAATGGCGTGAGGATCGCGCTCGCGCACGATCGTTTTGAGGGTGTTGAGCTCGCGGCGGCTCACAATGACCATGATCACCGGCTTCTCGGCACCCGAGTACATGCCGGTCGCCCTAAACTTGGTGCAGCCGCGGCCCAGGCCATACATGATGTCGGCCGCGATATCGGGAAACTTGTCCGAGATGATGAGCACCATACGGCGCCTGTTGCCACCGTCGACCACGGCATCGATCACGTAGCCGCTAATGACCATCGAAAGGCCCGCATACAGCGCGTTTTCGACCGAAAAGACCGGGGCCGACAGCGCGCACACGGCAACATCGATCGCCATGACGGTCGAGCCAACCGGCAGCGATGTGTTGCGCGAGATGATCTGGCCGATCGTGTCAGAGCCGCCAGTGTTGGCACCGGCGCGCAACACCATGCCATACCCGATGCCCGTGATAATGCCGCCCCACATAGCGGGCAGCATCAGGTCGGCATGTGCCAGCGGCGCCACAAACGGAGCGAACAGGTCGGTGAAAAAACCCAGCAGCACAAAACCGGTCGCCGTCTGCACCACGTAGAACATGCCACCCTCGCGCATAACAACCAGCAGCAGCAAGGCATTCATCACGATGGTCTGGATACCGACGGGAAGCGATATGCCATGCGAGGCGCCGACCGCCTGAATAATGGTGGCAAGGCCTGTGACGCCGCCGGCGGCAAGGCCGTTGGGGATCAAAAACAAGTCTGTCGCGATAGCTGCCAGGGCGCAGCCAAACATAATCTTGGGCAAGTCATGAAAGAAGTTCATCGAAAGAATGCGCTTGATGTCCAGACGATATGCCATGCTGCCTCCCTCAAAAAAGCGCACCCAAACGAGTGCGCTTTGAACTTCTTGCTGTATTCGATTCTACCGATTCACCGGGCAAATACCACCCCTGCGCAGTGTTTGCATCGACCCGGAGCCAATCATGTGCCTAGGCAGACGATGCTTCCGCATCGGCGTTGCCGGTTGCCCAACGATGGTAGCCGATCACAAACGGATCCAGATCGCCATCGTCGAGAACGGCCTCGACGTTGCTGGTCTCCACGCCCGTGCGCAGGTCCTTGACCATCTGATACGGGTAGAGCACGTAGCTGCGAATCTGGTTGCCAAAACCGATCGTGGTCTTGGGCCCGCGAATCTCATCCAGGGCCTCGGCGCGCTTCTCGAGCTCGATCTCGTACAGACGGGCCTTGAGAATCTGCATGCACGCGGCCTTGTTTTGAATCTGGCTGCGCTCGTTTTGGCAAGTGACAACGATGCCGCTGGGAAAATGCGTCACGCGTACGGCAGAGTCGGTGGTGTTGACGCCCTGGCCGCCCGGACCGCTCGCGTGATACACGTCCACGCGGATATCGTCGGGACTGATCTCGATGTCGATATCGTCAGGCAACACGGGAATGACCTCGACGCCGGCAAACGTGGTCTGGCGGCGCTTCTTATCATCGGTGGGGCTGATGCGTACCAGGCGGTGAACGCCGGCCTCGGCGCGCAGCATGCCAAACGCGTCCTTGCCCTCGACGGTAAAGGTCGCACGGTCGATGCCGATGACCTCAGCCGCGGGGCAGTCGTTAATGGTGACCTTCCAGCCGCGACGCTGGCAGTACTTCATGTACATCTTAAAGAGCATGAAGGTCCAGTCCTGTGCCTCCAGGCCACCCTGTCCGGGCTTGATGGTCACAATCGCGTCGCCGTGATCGAACTCACCGGTAAACCAGCTCGAAAGCTCGAGCTCGTCGATAGCGCGGGCCAGGCGTTCTGCCGTAGCGGCAGCCTCCTCGCGCAATGCGGCGGCATCGGGGTCGTCGCCCATCTCCTCGGCAAGCTCCAGCGCCGCGCGGGCGTCAGATAGCTCGCCGCGCGCGGTATCCACGGCAGCGATATCTTCCTTGGCGCGAGCGATCTCCTCCATGGTGGCGCGAGCGGCGTCGGCGTCATCCCAAAAGCCGGGGGCCACGCTTTTTGCCTCGAGCTCGGTCACGCGCGTGCGCTTCTCGTCCAAATGAAGATACGACTCGACCTCGCCGAGCCGGTCCGCAAACGCGTCCAGCTCGGCGGGCGTTACCTCTAAAGCCTCGGCCATTAACGATTCCTGCCGTGGCAGTACTTGAACTTCTTGCCGCTGCCGCAGGGGCAAAGGTCGTTGCGGCCCACGTTGACATAAGGGTCATCGCTCTCGGACTTGCGGTAGGTGGTCACCTTGCCGCCGTTGTTGACAGCAGCCGGGCCTCCCTGGACGGCCGTACGAGCCTGAACCTGTGCCTGCTTGCGCAGCACCGAGCTGCCGTTGTCGCCATCGACGTCGGCGGGGCCGGAGAAGCGCGCACCCTCGAGCGCGGGGTCCTCCTTGTGCTCCACGGCCTGCGGGGCGGCCTTGATCTCGATGCGCAGAACGGTGCGCAGGTAATCCTCGTACATGGTGTCAACGAGCATCTGGAAGGCACCATAAGCCTCAGTCTTGTACTCGACCAGCGGGTCGCGCTGGCCAAAGCCGCGCAGTCCGATACCGGTCTTGAGGTAGTCCATCTCCTGCAGGTAGTTCATCCAGCGGGTATCGATGACGCGCAGCATGACCTGGGTGTTGAGCTCGCGCATGAGGTCCTCACCCAGGCGCTCGGCCTTCATGTTGTAGCACTTCTCAACGTAGGCCAGGACATCGGCAGCCAGGGCCTCGAAGTCCTCGTCGGGGAACTTGGGCGTGTCGATATGCCCGGTGAGCTCCACGACCCACTTGCGCAGGCCCTCGAGATCGCGCTCGCCATCGTGGCTGTCCTTGGTGCAGAACTCCTGAACACAGCGGTACACGGTATCGTGCATGACCTCGGTGATGTGATCGGTCAGGTCCTTGCCGTCCAGAATCTTGTTGCGCTCGGCGTAGATGACCTGGCGCTGCTTGTTCATGACGTCGTCGTACTCAAGAACGCTCTTGCGCATGGAGAAGTTGATGCTCTCGACCTTGTGCTGGGCGTTCTCGACGGCCTTGGAGATGATCTTGTGCTGGATGGGCATGTCGTCGCCCATGTCGGCGGTAACCATCATCTTGGAAACGCGGTCCATCTTGTCGCCGCCGAACAGGCGCATGAGGTCGTCCTCGAGCGACAGGTAGAACTGAGTCTCGCCCGGATCGCCCTGACGACCGGAGCGGCCACGCAGCTGGTTGTCGATACGACGGGACTCATGGCGCTCGGTGCCGATGACGGTCAGGCCGCCGGCGGCAAGCACGCGCTCGCGTTCGGCCTTGCAGGTCTCCTTGGCCTCAGCGTTAAACTGCTCGAGCTGCTCGGGCGTCACGTCCTCCATGGTCAGGCCCTCGTACTCAAGGCGCTCGCGCACCAGCTCGTCGGGATTGCCACCCAGCAGGATGTCGGTACCACGACCGGCCATGTTAGTAGCGATGGTCACGGCGCCGTAGCGTCCGGCCTGGGCAACGATATGAGCCTCGCGCTCGTGATGCTTAGCGTTGAGGACCTCGTGCGCGATACCGCGCTTGGTAAGGGCGGCCGACAGCTTCTCGGAGCTTTCGATGGAGACGGTGCCCACCAGGACCGGCTGGCCCTTGGCGTGACGTCGCTCGACGTCGTCGGCAACGGCGTTGTACTTGGCCTGGATGGTGCGGTACACCAGGTCCTCGTGGTCGACACGCTGAACGGGCTTGTTGGAGGGGATAACCTCGACGGGCAGCTTGTAGATCTCGCGGAACTCGGCATCCTCGGTGAGTGCCGTACCGGTCATGCCGGAGAGCTTGTCATACAGACGGAAGTAGTTCTGCAAGGTGATGGTGGCCAGCGTCTGGTTCTCCTCGCGCACGAGCACGCCCTCTTTGGCCTCGATGGCCTGATGCAGGCCCTCGGAGTAGCGGCGGCCTTCCATGATGCGGCCGGTGAACTCGTCGACGATCTTGACCTCGCCGTTGGTGACCACGTACTGCTTGTCGCGGTGGAACATGTACTGGGCCTTCAGCGCCTGCTGCAGGTGGTTGACCAGCTGACCGGAGAGATCGGCATAGATGTCATCGATACCCAGGCGGCGCTCAATCTTCTTAAGGCCGCGCTCGGTGGCGGCGATAGTGTGCTTGGCCTCGTCCATGACGTAGTCGCCCGTGGGCTCTACGTCCTCGGTGGCGGTGAGCATGTCGTGCGAGACGTCCTCGCCGCGCTCAAGGCCGCGCACGGCACGCGCGAAATCCTTGTAGGTGCTGGCGGACTTGGTGCCGGCACCCGAGATGATGAGCGGGGTACGTGCCTCGTCGATCAGGATGGAGTCGACCTCGTCGACGATGGCGTAATGGTGGCCGCGCTGCACGCGCTGCTCGGGGCGAGTGACCATGTTGTCGCGCAGGTAATCGAAACCGAACTCGGAGTTGGTGCCGTAGGTGACGTCTGCCTGGTAGGCCGGACGCTTGAGCTCGAGCGGCATGTTGTTCTGGAGCAGACCGACGGTCATTCCCAGGTACTTGTAGATGCGGCCCATCCACTCGGAGTCGCGCTTGGCCAGGTAATCGTTGACGGTAACGACGTGTACACCCTTGCCGGCAATAGCGTTGAGGTAGCCGGCCAGCGTGGAGACCAGGGTCTTGCCTTCGCCGGTCTTCATCTCGGCGATATGCCCCTCGTGCAGTGCCATGGCGCCAATGAGCTGCACGTCAAAGTGACGCATGCCCGTGATGCGCTTGGAAGCCTCACGCACGGTGGCAAAAGCCTCGGGGAGCATGTCGTCGAGCGACTCGCCGTTGGCGTAACGCTCACGGAACTTATCGGTCTGGGCGCGGAGCTCTTCCTCGGTCATCTTCTCAAACTGGGGCTCAAGACCGTTGATCTGATCGACGATCTTGTAGTAGCGCTTAAGGTCCTTATCGGATCCAAAGGACAGCAGCTTTGACATGAATCCCATGTGGTTTTCCTTTTTGGCCATCGCCCACGCCATGCAGCCTCGGGCGAGTTAAACACAGATAAATGTACTTTAGCCAAACAGGACGCGGCCTATACGGTCGACCTCGACCGCCACGTAATAACTACGACCCGACCGACCTGCCGAAAAGGGACTGGTTTATTTTGGCAGGTTTTATCTGGGAAAACGCCGTCACTCTGCCATTTGGTGCAAACCAACCTGCCCCCTTCGCACCAATCTGGTGCAATGGGGACGAGCTAGCTTGCACCAATAAAAAGAAAAGGGCCGCGCACCCGAACGGATGCACGGCCCTTATGCCATGAATGCGAGCGATTCCGCGGCGAGCTATTTACTCAGCAGCCTCGGTGGTCTCGGCCTCGGCAGCGGCCTCCTCGACGGGAGCCTCTGCGGGAGCCTCGGCGGCCTGCTTGGCAGCCTCCTCGGCAAACTTAGCGGCACGCTTAGCCTTCTCGGCAGCCTTAGCCTCAGCGGCGGCCTTGCGAGCAGCCTCGGCCTCAGCAGCCTTGGCGGCCTTGGCAGCCTTGGCCTCCTCAGCCTTCTTGAGCTGGGCGGCAGCGGCGCCACCGAACTTGTCGGCGAAGCGCTGGACGCGTCCACCGGTGTCGACGAACTTCTGCTGGCCGGTGTAGAACGGGTGGCACTCGTTGCAAAGCTCGACCTTCATCTCGGACACGGTAGCGTGCGTCTTGAAGGTGTTGCCGCAGGAGCACGTCACCGTGCACTCGACATACTGGGGATGGATACCCTGCTTCATGGTAGGACTCCTTATTGGTCAGGCGCTGGTTACCGATCAGCGCATAAGGCGTCTTGGTTTCCGACCAAGACAACAAACTCGGCTATGGTACCACGGCGCCGCGCGTCCCACAAAAGGTTCACGGTCTTTTCGGAACGACACGAATCTGACCCATCGAAACACATCTCCACCGTTCCTTCAACTGGGAAAATGCCGTCCCCGGGGCCTGAGAAGGGCCCCGGGGACGTTCGACTGACTGCGGGAACGGCCTTTCCGCTCAATGTGTTCGGCTGAGATCGGAAATCAACCAAACTGAACTAGGTTCAGTTGACATGGTTAAAAACGAGGGGCGACGCTTTTGCGTCACCCCTCGTCCCGGCCGGTTGCTTTAGTTGTACACACGGTAGTTACACTTGAACTGGGTTATGTGTCCATAGTTGGAGCGGTACCAACCCGACGTATAGCTGATTGCCTCTGCGCCTAGATAGTCGTAGCCCTTGTTGTAGCGAAGCTGACGGTAGGTCGTGTCGTACTCTGCTACGTAAAACGTGTCTCCAGAGAAGGCTTTGTACCGGTCTTTAACCGTCGAAGCCATGTACGCGGGTTCGACATCGCCTTTCTCTCCGTTGAGCGCATAGACGGGTGCCGCGATTCCGCATAAAGCCGTTGCCACGAGGATGGCGTAGACAGCCATGCGCGACGCATTGGACTTCAGCTGTTCAAATAGTTTCATGTCATTCATCTCCCTCGTATGTATCGAGGTATTCCTGCTTGAGCGTCTGCGAGGACGACTCGATCTTTTCCACGAGCGTGCCGGCCTCGATGAAGTAGAACGAGTTGGTGAGGTCTGCCAGGTCGTCGAGCAGATGGCTTGAAATGAGCACGCTGCGTCCCCGCGCCACTTCGCTGCGCATCGCGTCGCAGGAGGTTTTCCGTTTTCCCGGATCGAGGCCGTTCAGCGGTTCATCGAGGATGAGGTACGGGCAATCGGTCGCTATCGCCATGGCAAGCTTTACCTGCTGCTTCATTCCTGTCGAGAGTTTACGGGTCGGCTTGTCGAGATATGGGGAGATTCCGAGGGAGTCGCAGAGCGAGTCGATGTCGGCGGCCGATTTCCACGCCTCCCTAACGAAAGCAAGGTGCTCGATGGCCGATAGCGTGGGATAGAGATCCGCGCCGCCCGAAGAGCTCAGGTAGACGAGTTCTGCAAATTCGGCTGATCGACGTTGGCAGATTCCGTCTGCCGCCAGGCTTCCCGAGCGGATGCGGGTGGGAAATTGGCCCGACAGCGCTTCAAGAAGGGTGGTTTTCCCCGAGCCGTTGGGAGCAACGAGGCCCGCCGCCGTTCCCGGGCTCAGGAAAAGCGACCCGATTGAAAGTATCGTCGTGCTTCCGTATCCCACGCTCGCGTCTAGAAGCTCGAGCCCATGGTGCTTTTTCGCGGGTCCAGGCTGTTTGGGGGAACGTGTCGCAACGGCGCCGACCGCAAAAAGGACCGCGACGTATGCCAGGGCCACGGCAAGCATCGATGCGCTGCCTGAACCGGAGCCAATGAATTCTGTCGGGAAGCATCCTACGTAGCCCGTTGCCTCGATAGGCGAGAACACGGCCAGCGGCAGGAGATTGAGCGCGGCGTTATGCCCTAGTGCCGAATCGGACAGCAACGGGAATGCCGGGGCCGCGACAAGCAGCGCTGAGGTAAGGGGGCCCGCGAGGACGCGCCTCGTTGCGGTCGATAGGACGGCGGAGCAAACGGATATCAAGGTTCCGCCCGCAAGCAGCGCGAGAAGCAGGGCTGTGAAGACGTTTCCCGCGGTCGTGGTGGTAAGCGCGCCGTCATGGAAGAAGGCGATCGGGTACCCAATTTGCCCGAAGCCGTTTAGGACCAAGGCGTAAATGCCCCCGGGTGCGAGGCCGGCGAGGAGCATCGCGGTCCCCGCGACGATTATCGAAAACACGAGCTGGATAAGGCGCCGGAATTTGGGCACGGGCGCCTTCGCCGCCAGGGTCGCAGGCCTTGTGGCCCCGAGCAGGAGTATCGACGAGAGAAGGAAGGGGATGAAGGGAAGGAAAGACGGCGCCATGGCAATGGCGTAAGGCAGGAAGGAAAGGAATGGCAGATCGCTTGCGGAGGCTGGAATGTGCGTGATGCCGGAACTGCTCAGAGCACGGCAATATGCGAGTGCCGCGTCATTGGTCTCTCGGTCTCCCACGATGGATCCGGATTGGAAGCCTTCGCCCATGAGCGCGTAGTAGCTCTCGGCAGAATCGAGAAAGGCGGCGTCGGTTTGAGCGGCAAGAGCGGCGTTCGCGTATCTTGCAAGCTCCGCGTCGACTTGCTGCTCTGGCGATAGGTCTATGCCGTTGGCCTGGGGTGCGCGCGTATTGAATGCGTCGACAAAGCCCTGCATGCCCTGCTTCATAAAGAAGGGCCCGTAGATGGGTGAATTGAACGCAATGGGGACGGAAAAGGCTGCAGCGAGAACGAGCGTACAAATCCATGCGGCCTTGTCTCTTAGGATCAGTTTGAGAAGAAGTCGACAGTACATTCAGAAGCACCTACGTTCCTCAAAGAATCGTTAGATTAAAAGTAACAGACCGGATGAAGATACGTGCGACGGGGGCGAGGCGAATGGCTGAGCGGTATCGATACGCGGGTTCAACGGTATCACATTGGCCACATAGATTTTTAACTTGCATTTCTACCCGCCCTTTTCGTAGAGTCGCCGATACGTGCTTAGCGCACCCTCGGCGCGTCCGGCAGGCTTTGCGAAATGGGATCCAGGAGACTTCGGCGCAGCATCATCTTGCGGAATGCTTCTAATGAGCCTCCCATCCTTCAAAAACAGAATCTCATCGCACAGCCTATCGACCGAATCCAAGATGTGGGATGACATGATGATGCACGTACCAGAATCGGCCAGCTTCCTGAGAATCTCGGAATGCAAGTCCACCCTGCTGGGGTCGAGCGCGTTCATGGGCTCATCTAATAGAAGGTACCGCGCGCCCGTCGCATACGCAATCGCCAGGGTAAGCTGCTGCTTCATGCCCTGGCTCAGAGTGCGGATCCTCATCTTCGCGAACTCGCCTATCTGCGTTTGTTCCACTATCTCTTCGATATCGCGAGCATGCGGCCACATATCGCAAACCATCTTGAGGTGATCTTCCGCACGCAATCCGGGATACAGCAGCGTCCCCTCACCAGGTGCATAGAAGATCATAGAACGGACCTCTCTCGCACCCGTACCCTGCACCTCATCCAGAACGATGCTCCCGTCCACGCGAGGACCCGGCAAACCTGCCATCGCACGCAGCAACGTCGTCTTTCCATGCCCGTTCGGAGCGACGAGACCGTAGACCGTACCCGGGGCAAACTCAGCGTTCACCGAATCTACGAGCACCTTCTTTCCATAAGAGATCGTCAGCGTTTGAAGGTCAATCATCGAGATCATCCCCTTTCGATCTTTGGAACACTCAGGCGCACCATCAACGGAGATACGGCGCCCAAGACCACCAGCAGAGCGCCCGATGCGCCGACGACCTCTCCAAAAGGCATCGCGTTCGTCCCTCGCCCAAGGAACCCAATCGTCCCCACCTGGGAAGCGGGATCAAACGAGGCGAATGGAGCCAGCAGCGCGACGCCCATGCCCACGCTTTCAACATGAGCGCTCAACGAACCCAACACCAAGAGAACCGCGCAAACCATTCCGGTGACAACGGAGTTGCGGCTAATCGCTGCTGTCAACGCAGCGACGACGGAAATCACGCCGTATGCCATGACCAGCAACGGAATACTGCACAACACCGCCTCCCCCACCGTGGACGTTGTCGAAGCTCCCGCCCGAATGAGAGCGACGGGATACTCCGATCCACCCGCACCGTTCTTAATCACGGACACAACGACAGCGGGAACCATCGACACCAAAAGCAGCACCAAGCCAAGCAGGAGAGCCAGCGCAACAGCCGTCAGAAAACGCACATGCGCTGTTGCGGGGATCTGGAGAACCAGAAGGGAACGACACTGCAGGTGGGTGCACGCGAGCGATGTGACAACCACGGGCAACAGCAAAAATAAGGAGGGAAGCGCTGCCTGGAGATACGAAAGGAGGATTAATGGGGGCATCTTCGTACTTAACTCGTAAACCTTGGGGTCCGGCAAGCTCGCGATCGACTCAAGCAGAAGGGCGCGCGCCTCCGCACGAGAAGGAGTCTCCGGCTCGATTCCGATCGATTGCAGGAGAGTCGCATCTGCCGCGCCCAGCTCACCTCGAGCGCGCTCGTACGTCGCAAGGCTTCGAAACCCCTCCGCAGGCATAGGCGCGTACACGAAACCCGAAAGAGCATCCCGCATGTCTTCCAGGGCCGCTTTGCCCTCGACGTCCATATTCGCAGCGTTCTGCTCTAGATACCGATCTATTGAACGGAGCTCTCCATCCCTATACCGAACAGCGGAAACGTTATCAGCGTCAGGAAACATCTCGACCAGAGCCGGGGCCAGCATCGTCGTCGACATTGCAATCGCGCATACGGCGAGGGTAGGAGAACGCAGGAGCAGTTTCCCCATCGTTCTTACGTATGCAACGGCGAAGGCACAAGCGCTCGAACGAGTTGCCGTTCTCGATGCAGTGAAGGAACCTCTCTCAAGACAAATCGGGGATATCGGGCACGCGCAGCCGCTCTTTCCAGCAACGCAAAGCAGGCTAATTGCCAGCACCTCGATCCCGATTGCGCATACGAGGGCAATCGCGCCACGCTCGAAGCAAAGTCCAGGCAGATTCACTATCTGCGTTGTCGGGTACGGGCTATAGGCGCCGACGGTCAACTCAGTGTTCGCATACGTAAGGGGATTCAACAGGGCGAACTCACGTAAAGCGATGGATCTTCCGTAATACCCGGGAACCATCGTCACCCCCATCAGGGCACATACGAACACGATTCCAAGCGTAGGGTTATTGGCAATCTTCACGGCAAGGTGAACGACAAGCGAGATGAACGCTGCCACCAAGAATTGCAAGATGGCCGTCTGCGCGAACACCAGCCAAGCCGGTTTGATAACCGGAGTCGCATATTGAATGTAGCCTATCGGATAGAACGGCGAGCCCGGGCCATTCTTCACAAGCGCGGCGATTATCCCTGGAAGATTGATGGCGAGGACGGCAAGCATTGCAAAAACACTCGCCCATACGCTCGATGCAACAAGTCTACCCAGCTCGCCCATCGGTGCCTGGATGATGAGCTTTTCACGTTTGTTAAGACGCGCGGCAAGGAACGAGACGGCAACGGCCGTTGCGACCCATAGCAAGTACTCCTTCGATCCGTCATAATAGGTGTACTCTCCATCCGATATCTGCAGAAACGGAAGTAGGGGAGAGAGCGGTGCCAAGATAAGACGTCCCGCGGCAAGAGGGTACAGAAGCGCGGGCATGCTTGATGAAGAGGTACAGACACCGTCCTCCCCCGCATTCACAAGCGCATCCGCATAGGATGCTGACAATTCCTGCTCAACACGGGTTATTCCCGACTCGAGGTATTCGACCCGTCCGTCGATGCCAGCCGCGCTCCTGAAGACGGGCAGAGCACAAAGAACCATCAACGCAACAACGACAACACAGAGCGACCTGGAGGAGAGAAGCGACCTAAAGATCGCCTTCGAGATTTTGAGCATATTCATCGCCAACCTTAACCTCATCCAGTCGGAACAGAAGGGCCGAACAAAATGCTCGGCCCTTCCTCGCATCTAGTAGGTGCTATAGACAAATTGCCATTTATCAGTTGTGCCAAGAACACCACAGGAGCACATTGCAGCGAGGCGGGATTCCCTATGATGCGCGGATCGGCGATAGCCATTTCGGTAGGAAATCGTCTTGTAAGAGATGTTGAACATCGAGATGCTGTGCCCGCTTACGCCGCGAGGACAGCTGTAGCTCCAGTAGGTATCGACGACGTCGTCCGTATACCCGAGGGGCTCAACGAGGGCACACTGGCTGCTCTCATGGGAAGGAGGCATCGGGGTATCCGCAAAAGCGGGGGCTCCCGGCAGCAACAAACAAAGAGCGAGGCCGAGGAAAACCAAGAGCTTACACGACTTAACAGTACTGAACATAATCCTCTCCAATCTAGAGGGGTTTCGGTTGCAGTATGCTGTGATTACTTGCCGGCAAAGTCAATTTAACATAAACTGTTAAAAAGTAACCTGAGTTTTTTAAATTCTTCGGAGGTTATTATGAGTTCCGACAATCGCACTCCCCGGCTTCATTCCTTCCGCATCGCATGTGCGATAGCCTCTGCGACCCTTTGCGCCACCGCCATCGCACAAGTGGCGTTCTCCTTAAAGCCAGCAATCGAAGTGCTCGACAACCCTGTAATTGCAGACTCCCCCGCGTATCCAGCCCTTGCGATCTCGACATTGGTCCCTGCCGTCATCGGTATCGCTACGACCATCCTCAGCGCCGTTCTCGTGTGGACGATCAAGAGCGGAGACCCCTTCAAGAAAGGGTCTGCGACATGCTTGAAGGTGCTCGGCATTCTCTTCGTTGTTCAAGCTGCCACCAGCCTCTACGCCGGCTCACTCAAAACCTCCGTTTCGATGTTTGGCGGCGAGGGGGCCGTCGGCGCCCAAGAGATCGCTTCATCATTCGATTGGACCTCTCTGGTTCTCGGCATCGTCCTGTTCATGCTTTCCCAGCTCTTCTTGTACGCCCGAGAGCTGTACCTCGACTCCGACGAGATTGCGTAAGGAAACGCCATGCCCGTAATTGTTCGCCTCGACAAGATCATGGCCGAGCGAAAGATTTCCTCGAACGAACTTGCCGAAAGGATTGGAACCACGCCCGTGAACCTGTCCCGTATTAAAAAAGGGCATATTCGCGGCATTCGCTTCAACACACTCGAGCAGCTATGCCTCGCCCTTCGTTGCCAACCCGGAGACCTTCTCGAAGTCATGAGCGAAGAGGATGCCCGAAAGGAGTTCGGACTCGATTGGTCCGCCGAGGATTAGAGGGCGGTCGTACTCGCCCTGCACACGGGGATGCGAATCGGCGAGGTCTGCGGCCTTCGGTGGTGCGATGTGGATTTCGAGACGGGCCTGATCTCGATCAGACACTCGGTGGCGTACGCGAAGGGAATGGGTTCGTTCATCAAGGACACCAAGACCCATGACGCCAGGGGTATCCCCATCGACCCGGTCGGCCTACTCCCCTTCCTGAAGGAGACCCACGAGATCGACTGCGGAAAGCTGCGCTTGCGCGGCCTTACCGGGGCGGTCGAGATCGGGGACTGCTACATCCTGTCGGAGCCGGGCGCGACCTTCGCGACGACAAGCTATATCCGCAGGGCGTTCAAGACGTTCTCGGAGACCAACGGCCTCATGGGCACCAACGATGAGCTGATCACGTTCCACGGCCTTCGCCACACGTTCGCAACGCAGTGGATCCGCCAAGGCGGCGATATCAAGGCGCTCCAATCGATCCTCGGCCACAAGGACGCCATGGCGACGCTCAACGTCTACGCCGACATCGAGCCCATCTCCAAAATCCATAACATGCTGCGCGCCACGCCGTGCCTTTGGCGCGGGCACCTCGGGCCGAGGGTCGATCCGGGTCCAATGTTCCAACAGAGGATCCAGGAGTCCATCGAGACGCTCCAGGCGTTCGGCTACGGCATCACCGAGCCGGACGACCGAAATATCGCCATACGCGACGTGAAGACGAACAGTTGGCTCTAGCTCACCGAGTACGCGGCAGTGCTGGGCCCATCCCAACTGAGGTCACGGTGGTCCGATAGGGGCGCCGCCCGCGGCATGCGCCGCGGAGCGGTATCCCCTACCGAAGGGCGGGGATGCCCTCCGCTTCCAGTTCGGAATCAGCCGTCGGAGGCGTTCGGCTGACTGCGGGAACGGCCTGTCCGCTCAATGTGTTCGGCTGAGATCGGAAATCAACCCAACACGAGCCGGACACGCGCCAGACGGCTCTTCCCCGTGCGGCCTTCCCCCTTACGCTCATGTTGCAGGCATGTAACGCCGCAGCGAGCGCGCCTTTTTTGCGCCAGACAGGTACAATGATGAACACTGTACCGTAGCGGAGCGCCCCGCGCGCGCCGCAATCACGCGAAAGGGTTTCCCATGGCCGAGATCTCGTCCTCCCGTATCGTCATCACCGTCCTTGGCAAGAACCGCCCCGGCATCGTCGCCGGCGTCACCCGCGTTCTGGGCGAGGCCAACGTCGACATCCGCGACATCACGCAGTCCATTATCGAGGACATCTTCACCATGACCATGCTGGCCGACACCGCCGAGTCCAAGCTCGACTTTGCCGAGCTGCAGAAGGCCCTGGCCGAGGCCGGCGAGCTTTCGGGCGTCAACGTGTCCATCCAGCGCGAGGACGTCTTTAACTTTATGTACCGCCTGTAGCGAACAGGCTGCGTGGAGACGGCCCAACGTGCGCCCAGGCGCAACGTCACCACATGGCCCGGAGAGGAGCGCACATGGCCTACGACGCCAAGAAAATCTACTACCGCTTCGACGACCACCTGAGCCGTCTGGTCTTGGATTACGAAGCAAGCCGCCAGATTTCGTCTGAGAGCGAAAACCTCTACCACGGCCTGCCGACCGACCCTTATGACGAGGGCCTGTTTGTTGAGCACAATGTCAAGCGCGGCCTGCGCAATGCCGACGGCTCGGGCGTGGTCGCGGGCCTCACTCGCATCTCGGATGTGCACGGCTACAACAAGGTCGACGGAAAGGTCGTGCCCGATCAGGGCAAGCTCACGCTTCGCGGCTACAGCATCGAGGATCTGGTCAACAATGCCCAGGCCGAGAATCGCTACGGCTACGAGGAAGTCGCCTATCTGCTTATCACGGGTTCGCTACCCAACAAGGAAGAGCTCGACGGCTTTTGCGAGCGCCTGGGCGCCTTTAGACATCTGAGCGACGAGTACGTCAAAGAGTTCCCTATGACCACGGTGTCGTCGAGCATCATGAACGTGCTCCAGCGCGCCGTGCTGCTGCTCTACGCCTTCGATGCCGAACCAGACGTGATCACGCCCGAGCACGAAATCGACGTCGCCATTTCCATGCTCGCACGTCTCCCGCGCATCGCCGCCTTCGCACACATGGCCTCGATCGCCAAGCTTCGCGGCTCCGAGGTTCACGTGCCGCACCCCACGCCCGGTCTCTCCACCGCCGAGACCATCCTACAGGTCCTGCGCGGCGGCATGGCATTCACCCGCGATGAGGCGATGCTGCTCGACGTTATGCTCATGCTGCATGCCGAGCACGGCGGCGGCAACAACTCCACCTTCGCCTGCCGCGTGCTGTCCTCTTCGGCAACCGACCCGTATTCCGCTTACGCCGCGGCTATCGGCTCGCTCAAGGGCCCGCGCCACGGCGGTGCCAATGCCAAGGTCGTGTCTATGCACGAGGACATCCGCGCGCATGTCTCCAACTGGGAGGACGAGGACGAGGTTGCAGCCTACCTGGGCAAGATTCTCGACAAGCAGGCCTTCGACGGCACGGGTCTCATCTACGGTATGGGCCACGCCGTCTACACGCTGAGCGACCCGCGTGCCGAGGTGTGCCGCCGTTACGCGCGCTCACTGGCAGCCAAGAAGGACTTGGGCGAAGAGTTCGCACTCATCGAGCGCATCGAGCGCCTGGCACCGCAGGTGATGCGCGACCACGGCATGACCAAGCCCATCTGCGCCAACATCGACCTGTACACAGGCTTTATCTACAAGATGCTCGGCGTGCCCGAAACGCTCTTTACGCCGCTATTCGCCGTCGCCCGCATGGCCGGCTGGTCGGCACACCGCATGGAAGAGCTCTTCTGCGCGCACCGTATCATCCGCCCCGCCTATCGTCCGGTGATCGAGCCGCTGGAGTACAAGCCGCTCGCCGACCGCTAGGACGCGGACCGTTATAGAACTCGAGCGTGGCCAGGGACCCAAGCCCTCGGCCACGCTTTTTATGCCAGTAGAAAGGACCGCATCAAATGATTGTGTTTTCCGATATGGATGGGACGCTGCTGACGAGCGATAAGCAAATGAGCGATGCCACCTGGGCGATGCTCGACGAGCTCGCACATCGTGGCATCGAGTTTGTTCCCTGCACGGGACGTCCACTGTCGGGCATCTTTGAGCCCATTCTCGCCCATCCCGCCGTGCACTACGCGGTCTGTGCCAACGGCGCCAGCGTCTGGCAGCTCGACGAGGATACGCCCACCGACGCCTCGCGCGCCACGTGCATCTTGAGCCGTCCGCTCGACCGTGGCATTGCCCACCGCATCCATCGCATTGCCGCCGGCCACGATGTGACCTTCGATATCTTCGCGGACGGGCAGTGCTTCCTCCCCCGCTCGCTCTACACGCGCCTGGACGAATTCTGCGGCGGCGACCCCCACATCGCGGCTTCGCTCAAGCGCACACGAACACCGATCGACATGAATATCGACAGCAAGATCGACGAGGTCGAGACGCTCGAACGCATCGCCATGTACTGGCACGACCCGGCCGATCGCGACGCCATCGCGGCGGAGCTCGACACGCTCGGAGGCATTGAGGTCACACGTTCGTACGCCATGAATATCGAGGTCATGGGCGAGGGCGCCACCAAGGGAACGGCCCTCACGTGGCTATGCGAGCACTTGGGCGAGCGTCTCGCCGACGCCTGGGCGTTCGGCGACAACATCAACGACATTCCCATGCTGCAGGCAGCAGGCCACGGCATGGCCATGGTCAACGGCGAGCCCGAAGACCGCGACGCCGCCGACGCCATCACCGAGTTCGACAACGACCACGACGGCGTCGCCCGCACCATCATGGCCGCCCTCGCCTAGTCATTGGCCAGTCACTGGGGACGTTCTTGAATGACTAGTCGTT
>CAUGNZ010000015.1 GCA_959601045.1 uncultured Collinsella sp. | reverse complement strand
GTAGCGGGTGGTTTAAAGCTGGCCGCTGCGCGGCCAGCAGACTAAAGTCTTGAAACGAAAGCGGCAACGCCCGTAATGGACGTTGCCGCTTTTCTATTGAGAAAACTACTCTGTTTTCATTACTAACCACCACGATGGAGACAGGCACCTTTGTGGTGGTTTTGGCCTTGCCCCGTCGCTAGACCGTGATGACGTTGTCCATTGCCCGGTACTTTGCGGGCACCTCGCCCGCGGTAATAATTGTTGCGTCGCGGAAGTCCGCGAACTTGACGGGCGCCACCATGCCAAATTTGCTGGCGTCCGAGATTACGAAGCGTTTGGCCGTATGGCGCATCGAGATACGCTTGACCTGCGCTTCCTCGATATCGGGAGTCGTAAAACCCTGCTCGGCGGCAATGCCGTTGGAGCCCCAAAAGCCGCAGTTGAAGTTGTAGCGTTCTAGAGTTGCCAAGGCATCGGGGCCAACGAGCGCCTCGGTCTCGGGTTTGAGCTCGCCGCCCAGCACCACGGTACGCATGCCGCGCAAAGCGAGATGCTGAGCATGGAGCACGGAATCAGTCACATAGGTAACCCCTTCGAGATGCGGAAGATGCTCGATGAGCTTGAGGGTCGTGGAACCCGAATCGATATACACGAAACTATCGGGCTCCACAAGCGCCGCCGCACGGGCGCAGATGCGCTCCTTGTCATCGTTATGGAGATCACTGCGCTCACTGATCGTTAAGTCGCGCGTCACGTGCGCGCGCTCAAGGCTTGTCGCGCCACCGTGCACCTTGGCGATGCGGTGCGCTCGGTCAAGCGTCTGCAGGTCGCGTCGAATGGTAGAAGCCGTCACACCCAGGGCATCGGCAAGCTCTGGCACCGTTACTGAACCAGCCTGCTGCACCATCGAGACGATCGCATTGAGCCTATCTTCCGCGAGCATCGCTTACTCCTCCTCGGGGTAGACGACTCCCCAATCGGCACGGAGCTTGGTCATCAGCTCCATAACATCAGAAGCATAATCCAGAAGCTCACGCTTGGAATCATCGCCGGCGACGGCCTTCTCGAGGTCAGCCATCTCGTAGCACAGCGCGTAGGCCTCGGTGCCGGCGTGGACCTCCTCACGGTGACCGTCTGCAGTCCACACGATGATCGCATGGTCGGCACGCGGATACTCGTTGACCTCGATATAGCACTTGTCAAAGCTGATGACCGAGCGCTTGGGCTGCTTCGAGTGGAGCGTAAGGCTCACGACGCCCAGCTGCTGCTCGGCGTTTCGGCAGACAATGCCGCCCGCGACGTCAACGCCAGTCTCACAGGTGTTGCCCAGAGACACGACCTCAGCGGGCTGGCTTGCCATAAAGAGGCGCATGACCGAAAGGGCATAGACGCCGATGTCGAGCATGGCGCCGCCGGCAAGGCTGCGGTTGTAGAAGCGGTTGGTCAGGTCGCCGTACTCCTTATAGCTGCCAAAGTTGAGCTGGGCGAGGTTCATGTGGCCAAAGTCGCCCGCATCCATGCGACGGCGCAGCTCCTGATACAGCGGCATGTGGAGCACCGTGGTGGCATCCATAAGGACCACGTTGTGCTCGTCGGCGATGGCGCGGGCCTCGTCGAGCTCGGCAGAGTTGAGGGTAATGGCCTTCTCGCAGAGCACGTGCTTGCCGGCGGCCAGCGCGGCACGCAGATAGGTGATATGCGTGTTGTGCGGCGTGGTGATATAGACAGCGTCGATGTCCGGATCGGCGTAGAGGTCTTCGACCGTGTCATAGACCTTCTCGATGCCATACTGCTCGGCAAAAGTCTGAGCCTTGGACAGCGTGCGGTTGGCGACGCCCGCGAGCTTGCGGCCGGCAAGAGCGAGGGACTGGGCCATCTGGTTGGCGATAACGCCGCACCCGATCACGGCCCAGCGGAGCTCGGGAGCCGTAAAGATGTCGTTAGGGAACGGCTTGTCCTGGACCGAAGCGAATGCTGCTTTGGCGGCTGCCGCGGCGTCGAGTGGAGCCTGCTTGGAATCTGCCATATGTGCCTCCTGGGTCATGGAGCGTCTAACATTTCTGCCGTCTCTATATTCGCACAAATTAGCGCGTATGTGCGTACTTTTGCGTATATAACCACTAAATGGTCAAAATACAGCCGCAGACGGCGCTTATACACGCATAGCCACGCAATCCTACGCACACAAATACGCACAAATGCGCACTAATCATTACTCAGAGACGGGGAATTCTGCTTAGAACTCAAAAGACAGGATGATCCGCTTCGCCTCGTCGCTCATGGCGCGCTGCAGCTCTAAGGACCGTCCCAAACTGCCGACAGAAAAGGAACGTTCCAAACTGCAGACAGAAAAAGAACGTCCCCAGGCGCCGGCATTTCAAGAGCACTCATTTAAGTCTGTCCCCAATGAGTGGGAGCAATCAGAGACTCTTTGCGAGGGAGGCCGGACGTGGCCTTCCTCGTTTTTATTCATGGACTTTAGTCCGTGCCGCACGGCACGCGCGGCATAGAAAGCCACCCGCTCAGCGGGTGGAGGCCAATTTCCGCTACGCGACAAAAACCTTCCCCCTAGCATGAGGATTGTTCAGGTCATCATGCTAGGGGGAAGGTGATTGCTGTGGCCCAGAAAGCCAGCAGCCTCGCGCACACGAAATGGCTGTGCAAGCACCGCATCGCACCGAGATCAAGCTCATCGCCGCCATCGTCGAGAAGCACCCCAAGGTGCGCTTTGCCGCGAGCTGCACCTCGGCCCACGCCGACCTCTACGACCGCATGGAGCAGGCCCTGTGCGAGCGCGTGGCCAACGCGGTGGAGGTCGTCCGCTCCGACATCAGCCCCGCGTTTCTTGTCCACACCGGTCCAAACCTCGTGGGTGTGGCGGTCCAGGGACTCTAGCGGAGGCGGGGCGTCCTGCCCCAAAAACAAATGCAAAAGACGAGCGCTTCTTGCCGCTCAATTGGCAAGAAGCGCTCGTCTTTTCTTAACGCGTTGTATGGCGGAGAGAGCGCAAGTTACGCGAGCGCCCTTCTTGCCAGCTCGGCCGCGCCGAGGATTCCTTGGTCGCCGCCGCAGCCCGGGGCGCAGATGTAGCTCTCCATGTCCTTAAGCTCGGCGGTCTGGATGTAGCCACCCAGATATTCGAGGGTCTTCTTGCGGACGATGCCGTAGAGCTGCTCCTGGTGCATCACGCCGCCGCCGAGGACGATGCGGCGAGGCGAGTACATGAGCACGAGGTTCGCGCACATCTGCCCCAGATAATCCCCCTCGAGCGCCCACACCTCATCGTTGTCCGCGAGCTCGGCCGCGGGCTTTCCCCAGCGCGCGGCGATGGCGGGGCCGGAGGCGAGGCCCTCGAGACAGTTCGCGTGGCTCGGGCAGACGCAGCGTCCCTCCTCGGTGGGACGGGTCCTTACCAGCATGTGGCCGGCCTCGGGGTGCAGCATGCCGTGAAGGAGCCTGCCCGCGCACATGACGCCCGCGCCCACACCGGTGCCGATGGTCACGTAGACGGCGTCCTCGAGCCCCTTGCAGCAGCCGAAGACCACTTCGCCGAGGCAGGCAACGTTCACGTCCGTGTCGTAGGCCACCGGAATCCCGAGGGCGTCGGCGAACGCGGCGCGAAGACCATAGCCTCGCCACGCGAGCTTGGGGGTCTGCAGGATGGAGCCGTAGCGCTCGTCGGCGGGGTCGACGCAGGTCGGGCCGAAGGCGCCGATGCCCAACGCGTCCACATCGCGGGCGGCGAACCACTCGATCATCTGCGGGACGGTCTCGGCGGGCGCAAGCGTCGGGGTCTCCATACGGTCGAGGACCTCGCCGTCGCCGGACACCACGGCACAGACCATCTTGGTCCCGCCGGCCTCGAGGGCGCCGAGCCTCATTTGCTTTTCGCTCATGTGATCCTCCTTGCAAAGGGGCGCCCGTAGCCATGGTCAACCGCGGGCGCCCATAACGTTGGCATGTTTCGAGGCGACCCTACCTGGGCACGCGGTCCTGCCTTGCGGCAAACGGGGCGAGCACGGCGTGCGGCTCGCTTTGGTACCAGTAGGCGACGGTGGAGATGTCGTCCTCGCGCTCGTAGAGCTTGATGTCGTCGTTGCCGAGGTCCTGGAATGTCACGCGCAGGTCCTCCTTGAACGAGATCGGGTCGGGAAGGTGCCACCTGTAGAGACCGTGCCTGGGCAGCGCGTCGTCGTTGGTCGCGAGCATCGGGTTCGGGTTCGGCTTGCCCGCGCTGAAGCGGTCGCGCGTGGCGTCGCGCGTCGAGCGGTACGGGTAGCCGGCGAACAGCGTGTTGAAGCACTGCGCCTCGGGCAGCGCGTGGGGCGGCCTGTCGAGAAAGGCCCAGGCACCGCCGAAGTAGTCCTCGGCTCCCGTCGAGGTGACCGTGGGGAACTCCTCGTCGCCGTCGAGGAAGAACTTCATCTCGCCCTCGCCCCACCAATAGCGCTCCAGGGCGCACAGGGCCATGTAGGTGCCGACGTAGTAGCCCTTGCCGCGCACGCCGTCGAGCACGGTGTAGTCGACGCCCCTGCGGGTGCTGCGCTCGCGGTTAAAGCGAGCGTGGAAGTACATGGCGTCGTCCGGCACGTCGGTGAGCGCGTAGTTGAACGTGTAGAAGATGTACTTAATGAACCCGGGGTGCTCGCTCGTAAGCGTGACCTTGGCGTGCTTCCTGAAGGGCATCTCGAAGTAGCAGTTCATGCCGCCCGTCGGGTTCACGCAGATGGGCATTGAGTTGACAATGGCGCGCTCACCGAAGCCGTTACAGAAGAAGTCGCCGACAGGGCACTCGACCGAGGGGGTCTCCTCGTCGTCCCAGTAGAAGCGCAGCACGAGGTCGCGCATGACGAAGCTGCCGGCGGCGGTCTTGTCGGGGACGGTCATCCAGATGTGGCGGATGATGCCGGGGCCCTCGATGTCCGCGAGCGTGATGGTCTCGCCGGACTCAAGGGGCACGCAGCACGAGCCCTTGCGGCCGACGCCGAGGTGGCTGGCCGACATGGCGGCGCGGCCCTTCTCGCCCGTGATGTTCTCGGGGGTGATGGCGCGGCTTTCCTCACCGCCGTGCATCCACACGTCCTTAAGGAACTCTCTCATCGTCGACCTCCTCTATTCGTCGTCGTCGCACTCGGCAGAACTGACACCGTTCACGTAGATGATCTGCTGGCGCGCCTCGTTGACGAGGGCATCGAAGTCGAGCTTCTCGTCGGGGCGCGCGAGCGCGACCGTCATGGCGAGCGGGAGGTTGACACCCGCGATCACGTGGATCCGGTCGGAGGCGAAGCGGGAGAAGCGCTGGTTCACGCTGCCGCCGAACGCGTCGGTAAGGACGACGACCTCGTCAGTGCCCGAAAGAGCCGCCTCGACCGCCGCGTCGAGCCCCTCGCCGTTGTCGTTCACGTAGGCGCACACGGCGTTGACGGCGTCGCCCTTACCCGTAAGGAACTCGAGGGTGTCCTTGAAGCCCTGGGCGAGAAGGGAATGGCTCGCCACAACTATCTTTCTCATTGATTCACCAATCTCTTGGGTCGAAGCTAAGCGAGGATGCCGGCGGCGGAGGCGACCATCGCGAGGACAATCACCACGAGGATGAGGGCCGTCATGCTCGCGTTCTTCTTGGTAAGAAGGTAATACGCGCTTCCCGTGATGGCGGCGGGGATCATGGCAGGCAGGATCTTGTCGAGCAGCGGCTGGATCTCCATCGCGACGTCGCCGAAGCTGAAGCTAATCGGGCAGGTGACGCCGATGACCGAGGCGATGAGGCAGCCGACCACGGTGAGGCCGAGCACGGAGGCGGCGGCAGTGAGGTTGGGAAGCTTCTCGCTGAAGTCGGTGACGAGCTTCACGCCCTGCTTGTAGCCGAACTCGAGGGCGTGCATGCGGACCCAGAAGATGGCCAGGATGAGCGCGAACCAGATGCCGGCTCCCACGGGGTTGCCCTCGATGGCCATGTAGGCGGCGATGGAGCCCATGATGGTCGGGATCATGGTCATGAGCAGGGAGTCGCCGACGCCGGCGAGCGGTCCCATGGTGCCGATCTTCAGGTCTTGGACGGCGTCCGCCGCCGCTAGGCCGTCGCGCTCCTCCATGGCCACGCAGGCGCCAAGGATGATGGCGGCGAGCCAAGGCTGGGTGTTGTAGTAGCGGAAGTGGTTGTTGAGCGCTTGCTTATAGTCCTCGTCGTTCGTGTAGATCTTCCTCAGGACCGGCGAGAGGGCGTAGGCGACTGAGGCGCCCTGCTGGGTCTGGTAGTTGAAGGTGCACACGCTCATGAGCCAGCGCCAGTTCGCGTTGCGCAGGTCCTTCTTGGTGACCTTGTAGCCGGAGGGCTTGCCCTTGGCGACGGCGGTGATGTTCTCGTTTTCCATGGTTACTCATCCTCTCCGATGAAGGCGTCTGCGGAAGCGTGGGCGGCGAGCTCGGTGTCCCTCTCGGCGCGCTGGTAGAACGCGATCGCGAGGGCAAAGCCGACGATGGCGGCGCCGATGATGGGCACGTTCAGGAAGGCCGAGAGGAAGAAGCCGGCGAGCAGGTACTGGAAGTACTTGCCGGTGGGCATGTAACGCAGCAGCATCGCGATTCCGACGGCCGGGAGCATCTTGCCGGCGAGGGTGAGGCCGGAAAGGAACCACTGGGGCATAACCTCGAGGAGCCAGTTGACGGCGGGCTGGCCGAGGGTCACGGAGACAAAGACGGGCAGGGCGGCGCACAGGCCGAAGAGCACGGGGCAGACCCACAGGATGGCGTTCATCTGCTTGAACTTGCCCTCGTCGCAGAACTTCTGGGACTTCTCGACGACGAAGCCGTTGAGGATCTTGACGATGACGTCGAGCTGGATGCCGAGCATGCCGACCGGCAGGCCGATGGCGAGGCCCGTGTCCGCGCCCAGGGTCACGCCGTAGGCTGTGGCGATGATGGCCATCGTGCCGTAGTCGGGAATCGACGAGCCGCCGAAGCCCGCGACGCCGAGCTGCATGAGCTGGATGGTGCCGCCGATGACGAGGCCGGTCTGCCAGTCGCCCATGACGACACCGGTGATAAGGCCCCAGAAGACGGCATAGTTGACGAAGATCATCGGGATGCCGTAGTAGTCCACGTGCTTGATGAAGGCCAGCAGGGTCAAAAGGACGACCTGCAGGATAGTGAAGTTGACCATGATCCCTCCTTAGATGAGGTCGGCGACGGAGACGGGCTTGTCGGCGGGCACGAACTGTGCCGTCACCTTGACGCCGCGGGCGATGAGCGCCTTGTAGCTCTGGACGTTCTCGGCGGAGGCATAGGCGCGCTGGGTGAGCTGGACGCCGCCCTCCTTGACAAGAGAGCCGCCGACGATCAGCGACGGGAGCTCGATGCCCGACTCGACCAGGTGAAGGATCGTCTCGGGCTCCTTGGCGATGACAAAGACCTTCTCGCGGTCGTACTTGCCCGCCGCGAAGTTCTTGAGCGCGGTCTGCTCGGAGATGATCGAGACGGCCATGCCCGCGGGGCGCGCCATCCTCATGGTGGACTTCAGGACCTCGTCGCCGGCGACCTTGTCGTCGATGACCATGACTCGGGTCGCGCCCGACACCGGGGCCCACTGCGTCACGATGATGCCGTGAAGCAGGCGATTGTCGATTCGTGCCATAACAACACTCATGTTTGCTCCTATCAAATGAAGTTTTACGTTCGGTACTGCCTCGGCGCTATCCGGATTCGCGCCGGGCAAGGGGTTATCGGATTATTGAGGACGCGCGGTCAGCTCGCGGCGGCGCGGGGAAGGTCACTCGTCGAGCAGGAGGTCCGAGGAGCCGAGGCGCTCTTCTCGCGCCGGGGCGGCGCTCACGCTTATGTAGTCGAAGACATATGCGATCTCGCTTACGGGAACCTCTACGCGATAGCGCGTCGAGATACTCGAGAAGCTCTGCCTGAAGGACTCGATGAAATCGGCGCGTTCCTCCTCGAAGCGGTCCTGGCCAACGTAGGTCTCAATGGGGTTTCTGGTAACAAGGCGCTCGACGAGACAGCAGAGGTGGACGTAGAGCCCAATGATGGCGTTGCTGCCGATCTTCTCGCCTGTCCTGCGCTGAAGCTCGTGCACGGCGCTCTCGATCTCGTGGAATAGCCGCTCCGGGTCGAGGATGGTGATGGAGCGGATGACGTTCTGCAGCGTCATGTTCGAGAGCAACTTCTCGTGGAAAGAAGAGAGCTCGGAAGCGTCAAGCCACCTGCCGAACACGGCATCAACCTTAGAGGCGGACGCCGTCGACATGATGTCCTCGAGGGCGACGAAGGGAACGGAGGCGACCCCGGGGTCTCCCGTGCCGATGACGGCGCAGACGCGGTGCTCGGAGAAAACGGCGTCGTTCGACCCGTTCGCGACGAGCTGCTTGAAGGGCCTCGTGAGCAGGCGCGCGCCTATGGTGCGCGGGAGGCTCTGCGAGACGAGCTGGCGTATCCTTTCCGCGGCGTCGACCCCAGACTCGGAGCAGAAGACGATGGCGTCCTCACGGTTGACGCGCTCGATCACCTTGCAGTGCGTCACGCACGCGGCGGTCGCGTCGCCAAGAACCTCGGCGATGGACTTGCCGCCGAGCAGCCCAACCCCGATCTCGAGCGCAAGACCGGTAGAGACGTTGTTCACCACGCCGATAGTGGAGTCGGTAACGTTTTCGAGGGCCTTATAGGCCTCCTCCAAGGAGCCCATGTCGACGAGGAACACGACCCCGGTGCAGTAGGAATGGCGGTCGACGAGGCGCTGGAGCGGACCGACGATGTCCTTCAGCTGCTGGTCGTAGGGCATGTCGACCGCCTCGTACACATGCATGCCGAGCATACGGTTCGCCGCGTCGGCGATGCTCGTCGCCGTTGAGTAGCCGTGGGACAAGATGACGCAGAGCGTCCGAAGGGCCTTCGCATCGCGAGACTCCGATGCGACGCACAGCGTCAGAAGCGTCTTCGTGAAGTGATCGAGCGAGATTCCAAGCGCCCCTTCCACGTCTGCGGCGACCTGATCGGAGACACTCGAGGCAAACGGCAATTCGGAGGTCACGGCACCGAGGAGATGGGAGATTTGCTCCGCACAGGCAGACTTTCGCTTAGCCAGGCCGATGCCCGGCCACAACTGCAGGCAAATCTCCTGGGCCAGTAGAAAAGCGACCTTCCTCGAAAGCTCGATGCCATAAGAAGAGCCTGCGTCGGCAAGGACCGCGCCCACGACGCGCTCGAAGGCGCGCGACCTCGAGGAGGTAACGCCGCGGCCGAAGATCAAGTGATCCTCAACGCCGCGCGCAGCGGAGACAGCTTGCGAGACGAGCTCGGAGACAGAAAGCTCCCCGGCGCAGAATCGCTCATCGAGGGAGCACAGGGCATCGAGCGCCTGCTCGACCGGCCCTGTGCTCTCGGCGGCATCCAGAGACGCGTCGATCAGAACGCCATCGTCGGGCTGTTGATCGATCTGCGCGGAGGAGAGGAGCCCACTGGGAAGAAGATACGGGCGAACGACGACGTAGTCGCCCTCGCGATTGAGGAACGCTTTGGCGCAGCAGTTCGTCACGCAGGCGCGCAAGCCGGCGATGTTATCGGAAAAGTCCGCGTTCACGAGGCAACGGTATGCGCCGCGGCTGATCTTCACATCAGAACCGATTCGGCACCCCTCGCTGCGCAGGAAGCTCAAGATGAGATCCTCGCGCTCCTCGGGGGTCCGCTCCTTGAGTGAGGGGACGCGGGCACAGATGGGCATTTTGCTGTAGGCCGAGGAAACCTTCAGGTCATCGGCGGAAAGCGTCGTCGAAAGAACGAGACGAGCGCGCGGCGCATCCTGGGAGGCATCGAGCCCGAGGGCCGTCGCAAGACAGTGCTCCATCGCAGAGGGAGAGAGTGCCTCGATGCCGTTGACAAAGACCACACCCCCGCGCGATTTCGCGATCGACTCGTCAAGAAGCCCGTTGAACGAGGCGGCGTCCGGGACCCCGGCGCAGTCGATGCGCACATAGGAGGAGTCGCGGGGCAGCAAGCCCTGGTTCTTGCCATACTCGTACACAAGGCGAGAAAGGAAAGACTTACCGACACCCACGCCGCCGCTCAAGAGGATGGGCAGGCCAAACGGAGGGTACTGAACCGCAGCTTTGCACTGCTCGACAACGGAGCTGAGGCTCATGTCGAAGCCCACGGCACGCGCGAAGTCGCGGTGATCGGCGATTCCCGTCGCCTGGATGAGGTCGGCGAGCGAGGCGTACTCGCTTGCAGAGAGCTTTACCTGAAAATGCTTCTGGAACGCGCGGCGATGAAAATAACGGACGGGCCTGCCCGCCACCTTAACCACAAGACCGGCGCGAACAAGGTCGTTGAGGTACTGGCTCGCCAGGCTCCTGGAGATGATGAGCGTCTCGGCGATGTCGGTGGTGGACAGACGGGCAAGGTCGTCGAGCGAGACGGCAGAGGTGAGGGCCTCGAGATGCTCGAGAATCCTGTCCCTCATGTCGACGGGCTTCTTTGCCAAGCTGTCCTGTGCGGTCTTGTCCATGACTTCTTACCTCCTTGTACAAGGAGTATAAGGGGAACACAGAGAACGGAAGGGGGCGCGTGGGGGAATCAACAGCCCCGAGGAGAAGTTCACCACTTGAGGGGCAGAAAACAACGGCCATTGAACATTCAGGGCCGACGCTCAACACTTCGGCTCGACACTTCGCTTTGGAAAGGGCCCTGCGCGCCGGGGTCCCAACATAAAGAAGGGCCCCGGTGCGTAGGGCCTATAGCTTAACCATGCGCTCGGCGATGCGGGCGCAGTCGCAGGCGGCCTTCTTCTCGAAGGTGTTGTAGTCGACGACCTGGCCCTCGGCGCAGGGCTTGTCGCTGATAGCGCGCACGACGACGAGGGGCACGCCGTTGAGATAGGCGGCCTGCGCGATGGTGCAGCCCTCCATCTCGCAGCACAGGTCGCCGAAGGTCGCGAGGATGTGCTCCTTCTGTCCCGCGGGCGAGACGAACTGGTCGCCGGAGACGACACGGCCCTTGAGGACCTTAATGTCGGGGGCGACGGCGGCCGCGGCGGCGCACGCCGCCAGCAAGGGCCGGAACGGATCGCGCAAGATCAAGGCGTCGCCCGGGAGGTCGAGCGTTACCGTCAGCCGGCGCCGCGCCTGCCGCATCATGAGGGAGAACGGCCTGGCCGGCGCATACGGCAGGAAGAGGTTCAATGTGCACCCCGGGAAGGTCAACGAGGCCGACGTGCCCAACGTCGTCGCGCGCGGCTTCGGCGGCAGGGCGCCGTGCACCCATATAAGCAGCGACTTGGCCTGCGTGCGCGTCGGGGCGTCATGGAACTACGTCTGCCTGCTCATCGACCTCTGCAACGGGGAGATCGTCGGCCACTCCGAAGGACTGAGGAGGGACGCGCGAGCTCCGAGCCAAGCTCTTGGATTACGTGCACTGGTACAACAACTTCAGGATCCACTCGACGCTGGGCTACATGTCGCCGGTCGAGTTCAGGGAGCGGGGCCGTCCCTCCCGGAATCGTCCAAATAAGTGTTGCCAATCCATAGCCAATCCAGCCATCATCTCCGCGAAGGCGGACGTCAGGAAAAGCTCGGCTTGAGCTCGGTCGGACGCGGTCTGTGGGGCATCATTCAGGCTCAGGGGGTCTCCTTGTCTTCTTCGGTCGCAACCTGAATAATAGGGACGGCCCCTTCTCTCTTTCCCTTTCGTTTTCGACGCGTCACCCTCTCGGCGGGCTTAAGGCCCGCGCTCGCGGGTGCAGGGGCTACGCCCAAACCCCAAAAACGTAACGCCGTGCTCGAAGCGTTTCCGGACGTCAGCGTAATCTCAAATCCCGTTCGTCAACTCATGGGCAAGCCACCTGAGACTACTCATTTCTCCTACTGGCAATGAAGACCTGCGACCTGCAGTTTTGCAAACTGCTTGAAAGCCGCCTGCGTTGATTCACTTCCTATTGCAGCTGGCGGCTTGCACGCGAAAAGGCATTTAAGTTTCAAAACGGGCGTTTTCGGCGCTATCGAGCCTCCAAAGGCATCCCGCCGCGCCCTTTGGGACAAAAACAAAAACTCAAAGCCCTGAATTCGAAAATAGTTTTTGGAGTTGTCCCGACTTTTGTCCCCGAAGCCGACGAAACGCGACAGGGTGTCACCTGGCGGCACTCGATTCGAGACGGCACCGAAAAGTGGGGCAACCGGAATGACGGGACGGCAGAACCGAATCCATCGAGTGGGGATAGAAAAAGGCCCGGGTGCCGTGGCATCCGGGCCTTTGCTAGCAACTTGATGTTGCGGGCAGCTTAGAACTTGTGGCCGCACTTCTTGCAGACGCGCAGCTTGTTCTTGCCGTCCTTCTCGTGACCGACGCGGGTAACCTTACCGCACTCGGGGCAGACGAGATTGACGTTGGAGGCGTCGATGGGAGCCTCCTGCGAAACGATGCCGCCCTGCTGGTTGGCAGCGTTGGGCTTGACGGCCTTCTTGACGACCGAAACGCCCTCGACAACGACCTTGTTCTCGGCGGGGAGAGCACGCAGGACAACGCCCTGCTTGCCGCGATCCTTACCAGAGAGAACCTGGACCTTATCGCCCTTCTTGATATACATATATCTCCCCTAACTACAGGGTCTCGGGAGCGAGCGAGACGATCTTCATGTACTTCTTGTCACGAAGCTCGCGAGCGACGGGCCCGAAGATACGGGTGCCGACGGGCGAACCATCGTTGTTGATGACAACGCAGGCGTTCTCATCAAAGCGAATGTAGGAGCCATCCTTGCGGCGGATCTCCTTAACGGTGCGAACGACGACGCAACGGACAACGTCCTTCTTCTTGACGTTGGCGCCAGGGGTAGCCTCCTGGACAGCACCGATGAACACATCGCCGATGCCTGCATAACGACGCTTGGAACCGCCAAGCACCTTGATGCAGCGAATCTTGCGAGCGCCGGAGTTGTCGGCGACGTTCAGCATGGTTTGCATCTGAATCATGGTAGATGTTCCTCCGAACTAAGAACCGAAGAGAGGTGCGCAGCCTTTATACGGCCCGTGGTATGCAAGCCAGGCATACGCACATCTTCGGAAACGTACAAGTCGTAAGAGCGACTGCTTATTTAGCGCGCTCGACGACCTCGATGAGGCGCCAACGCTTCATCTTGGACATAGGACGGGTCTCCATAACGCGGACGGTGTCGCCCACGCCAGCCGTGCACTCCTCGTCGTGAGCGTGCAGCTTCTTGGAGCTGGTCATCATCTTGCCGTACTTGGGGTGACGCTTGCGCTCGGTGATGGTGACAACAATGGTCTTGGCACCGGAGACGGAGGTAACGACACCCGTACGGACCTTACGCGAGTTACGCGAATCAGTCATGTTCTCTCCTTAGGTCCTACTCGGCGACAGCGGACTTCTCCGCTGCGATCTCGCGGGCGCGCTGCTCCGTGAGGACGCGAGCGATGTCCTTCTTCACGGTGTTGACGCGAGCGGTGTTGTCCAGCTGGCTGGTGGCCATCTGGAAACGAAGGTTAAAGAGCTCGGCGCGCATTTCCTTCAGCTTCTCAACGAGCTGAGCGTCCGAGAGCTCACGAATCTCTGCGGGCTTCATTAGTTCTCCTCCTTGGCGGCGGCGGCGTCCTCAGCAGCCCACTTGGCCTCGAGAGCGGCCTCCTCAGCCATCTCCTTCTCGATGCGCTGCTCAGCGTTCTTGGCAGCAACAATCTTGGTCTTGATGGGAAGCTTGTGCTGTGCAAGACGCAGAGCCTCGCGAGCGACCTCCTCGGGCACGCCCTTGACCTCGAACATGATGCGGCCGGGCTTGACGACGGCCACCCACTCCTCGGGGTTACCCTTACCAGAACCCATGCGAGTCTCGGCAGGCTTCTTGGTGATGGGCTTATCGGGGAAGATCGTGATGTAGACACGACCGCCACGCTTCATGTAGCGGGTCATGGCAATACGAGCGGCCTCGATCTGACGGTTGGTGATCCAATGGGCCTCGAGAGCCTGGATACCAAACTCGCCGAAATGCAGCTCGGTATTACCCTTGGCCTGGCCCTTCATGGAGCCACGCTGCACCTTGCGGTGAAGAATACGCTTAGGGGCAAGCACTACTGACCCCTCCTCTCGGAGTTACGACGACGAGGACGGGAAGAGCCCTCGAGTGCAGGGTTGGGAACAGGCTGGCCCGGGAGCTTCTCGCCCAGGTAGATCCAGACCTTCACGCCGCAAGCGCCCATGGTGGTGCTGGCGACAGCCGTGCCGTAGTCGATCTTGGCACGGAGGGTGTGCAGAGGCACGCGACCCTCGCGGTACCACTCACGACGGCCCATCTCGGCACCGCCGAGACGACCGGAGCACTGGATACGGATGCCCTTAGCGCCGGCCTTGCGGGCGGACTGGACAGCCTTGCGCATAGCGCGACGGAAGGCAACGCGGCCCTCGAGCTGCTCGGCGATAGACTGAGCAACGAGGTTGGCGTCGAGCTCGGGGCGCTTGATCTCGACAACGTCGACGGAGAGCTGGCCCTTGGAGACGCCAGCGACCTTCTCGAGCTCGGTGCGGAGGGTATCGATCTCGGCACCCTTCTTACCGATGACAACGCCGGGGCGAGCGGTGAGGATGATGACCTTCACCTTGTCGCCAGCGCGCTCGATCTCGACGCGGGAGACAGCTGCGCGGGAAAGACGCTTCTCGAGGTACTTGCGGATCTCGAGATCGTTACCGAGGGTCTTAGCGTAATCCTTCTCTGCGAACCAGCGGGAGCGCCAGTTCTCGGTGATGCCAAGACGGAAGCCGGTGGGGTAGACTTTCTGACCCATACAGCTTTACGCCTCCTTTCGAGGAGCAACGACGACGGTGATGTGGGAAGTACGCTTCAGAATACGAGAAGCGGAACCCTTGGCGCGGGGACGGATGCGCTTAAGCGTCGGACCCTCGTCAACATAGGCAGCGGCGACAACCAGGTTGTCGGCACGCAGACCGTTGTTGTTCTCGGCGTTCGCAACGGCGGAACGGAGAACCTTCTCGACATCCACGGCGACGGCGCGGTCGCAGAAGTGGAGGATGTCGAAGGCCTGAGCGACAGGCTTGCGGCGGATCAGATCGACCACCAGGCGGGCCTTGCTGGGGGAAACACGCACGTACTTAGCGACGGCGCGAACCTCGGTGGCCTCAGTTTCAATAGACTTAGTTGCCATTTACGGTTAACCCCCTATTTGGCCTTGTGGCCACGGAACGTACGAGTCGGCGCGAACTCGCCGAGCTTGTGACCAACCATGGACTCGGTAACATACACGGGCACATGCTTGCGGCCGTCGTGGACGGCGATGGTGTGACCAACCATCTCGGGGAAGATGGTGGACGCGCGGGACCAGGTCTTCACGACGTCCTTCTTGCCAGCCTCGTTCATCGCGGTGATACGCGAGAGAAGGCGAGTCTCCACGAACGGGCCCTTTTTGAGACTTCTGCTCATAAGTGCTTTCTCCTAAAACTCGGTATCCGAAATTACTTCTTACGGCGACGAATGATGTGCTGGTTCGAGACCTTCTTCTTCTTGCGCGTACGAAGGCCCTTCGTCGGCTTACCCCAGGGGGTAACAGAGGGACGACCAGAGGTGTGGTTCTTGCCCTCGCCACCGCCGTGCGGGTGATCGACAGGGTTCATGACGGTACCGCGGACGGTCGGGCGCACGTTCATGTGACGCTTACGGCCGGCCTTGCCGATGACGATGTTGGAGTGATCGGCGTTGCCGACCTCACCGACGGTGGCGCGGCAGGTAACGAGGATGCGGCGCATCTCGGAGGAAGGCATACGAACGATAGCGTACTTGCCCTCCTTACCCATCAGCTGGCAGGAGTTACCGGCGGAACGGGCGATAGCAGCGCCCTTGCCCGGCTGGAACTCGACGGCGTGGATGAGCGTACCGACGGGGATGTCGGCGAGGGGCAGAGCGTTGCCCGGCTTGATGTCGGCGTCAGAACCGGACATGATGGTCTGACCGACCTCGAGGCCCTTGGGGGCCAGGATGTAGCGCTTCTCACCGTCAGCATAGTGCAGCAGAGCGATGCGAGCGGAACGGTTCGGATCGTACTCGATCGTGGCAACCTTGGCGGGCACGCCGTCCTTGTTGCGCTTGAAGTCGATCACGCGGTAACGACGCTTCACGCCGCCGCCCTGGTGGCGGGTGGTGATGCGGCCGTTGTTGTTACGACCGGCCTTCTTGGGCAGGGGCTCGAGAAGAGACTTCTCGGGCTTGGTGCAGGTGATCTCGGAGAAGTCGGAGATCGTCTGCCAACGCCTACCAGCGGAGGTCGGCTTAAGGTGCTTTACAGCCATTACAATCCCTTTCAATAGGAATCCGTTAGCCATCGCAGACAGGGATTCGAGGTTCTGCCTCGGGTGCGATGACACCGGACGTATACACGGTTCCGGGCGTGTCCATTTTATACGCCCAAAACCTTGAGCTCTCGCCTCCCCTAGTTGGGAGGCATGAGCTCACTCAACAGCAGCGAGTCTTAGGCCTGGTTGCCAAAGACCTCGATGGTGTCGCCCTCGGCCAGCGTGACGATGGCCTTCTTCCAAGAACGGGTCTTGCCGGCGACATAGCGCACGCGCTTGGTCTTGGGCTTGACCGTCAGGGTGTTCACGCGAACGACCTTGACGCCGAAGATCTCCTCGACAGCGTCCTTGATCTGATACTTGTTAGCATCCTTGGCGACCTCGAACGTGTACTTGTTCAGCTCCATGCCGGAGAAGGAACGCTCGGACACGATCGGACGGATGATGATCTCGTGGGCGGTCATTTATGCAAGCACCTCCCCGAAGTGAGCGGCGATGTCGGCGGGCATCAGCACGGCGTTGTTGTTGACGAGATCGTAGGTGTTGGCCTCGTCAGCGGTGATGATGAACGTCTTGGGAATGTTGCGGAACGACAGGTAGGCGTTGACGTCCTCATCGCGAACGATGATGGTCAGACGCTTGCCCTCAAGGCCGAGAGCCTTGAGCATGGCGACGGCAGCCTTGGTGGAAGGCTTCTCGAAGCCGTAGTCGTCGACGAGCACGAGCTCGCCATCGGCCAGCTTGGCAGACAGCGCGGAGCGCATAGCCAGCTTGACCTCCTTGTTGTTCATACGCTTAGCGTAAGAACGGGGCTTGGGGGCGAAGACAACGCCACCGTGACGCCACTGGGCAGCACGGATGGAACCCTGGCGGGCACGGCCGGTGCCCTTCTGACGCCAAGGCTTCTTGCCGCCACCGGAAACCTCAGAGCGGCCCTTAGCGGACTGGGTGCCCTGACGCCAAGAGGCCATCTGGCACTTGACGATGTGGTGCATAACGTGGATGTTCGGCTCGATGCCGTACACCTCAGCGGCGAGCTCGGCCTCGGCGACCTTCTTGCCCTCGCTGTTCTTTACTTCAAACTTTGCCATTTAAGTGTTCTCCTTGGTATGACGCTGGGCTAAATGGGCTGGGCCCTTAGGCCATACGGATGGCGACGAGACCATTCTTGGCACCCGGGACAGCGCCCTTGACCAAGATGAGGTTCTGCTCGGCATCGATGCGGACAACGGAAAGGTTCTTGACGGTAACGCGCTCGTTACCCATGTGACCGGCCATCTTGACGCCCTTGAGGACGCGCGCAGGATAGGCGCACTGACCGATAGAACCGGGGTGACGCTGGAAGTGAGAACCATGCGTCATAGGACCGCGGCGCTGACCCCAGCGCTTGATGCGACCCTGGAAGCCCTTACCCTTGGAGGTACCGATGACGTCGACCTTCTCGACATCAGCGAAATCAGCGACGGTGACGACCTCGCCGACCTTGTGCTCCTCGCCGTTCTCGACGCGGACCTCACGAAGGAAACGGACAGGCTCGACGCCAGCCTTGGCGAAGTGACCAGCCATGGGCTTGTTCACGTTCTTGGCCTTGATGTCGCCGAAACCGATCTGGACGGCGTCATAGCCGTCGGTTGCCTGAGTTTTAACCTGCGAGACAGCGCAGGGGCCAGCCTGGATGACCGTGACGGGAACGACGTTGTCGTCCTCGTCCCAAACCTGGGTCATGCCAATCTTGCGGCCGAGAATCATGCTGATCAAGATATGATCCCAACTCTCGCGTGGTCTTGGGACAATGCGTACACCACCGAGCGTACGCCCCTAGAGGACCACTACTTACACGACGTGCTCCCCAGCCTTGTATTTCGCCCGGACTACCTGACAACCCTATTAAGCAGGCATTTTGTCCAGCCAGAATACTCCCCTGGTTTCACACAGCTGTTTAGTATACACGGCTGCGGGCGTATCCATCGAGATTCATATTTCACTCACATTGTTTACGCAGGTAAAGTGCGTGGAGTCGCCTGGGCTTGGCAGAGGGGCGGCGAAATATATTAAGTTTGCTGCTCTACAGTCCTGCGCAAGACGGAAAGCACATTAAGTGCTTTCCTTTGCGTGCGGAACTCGCGACAAACTTAATATATTTCGCCGCCCCTCTGCCAAGCTCGGGAGACGACACGTTGATGTCTGCTAAACCTTGCTCGCTCAGGCTAATGACTTTGTTGGGGATCCACAATTTGCTGGAGGGTGAACTTACATTGATGGGGCTCGCCTTCTGCTTGTGGCTTTGCCTCATCGAAATTGAAGATCATGATGGCGCAGTTGGGGAGTTTTGTTGGGAGCTCAAAGCCCTCTGGGGCTGCGGCCTTGATGAATTGGCGGCTGGCGCTGCCGTGGCTTACTGCTAGAAGGGTTTCGATGGCCTCGGCGCTCATGAGATTGGTGAGGGTAGCTACCATGCGTTCTTGCAACGCTTTGGTTCCCTCTCCTCCAAAGGGAACCAAATCCTCGCCGGGGTCCCAGACATCGGTGGGCAGGGCGTCGTGGGGGCCTTCCTCGAAGGTTCCGTAGCTGCGCTCGATGATGCCTTCGCAGGGCTCGACTGCTGCATCCGGGCCGAGGAGCTCGCATGCGACGAGACTTGCTGTGTCCATGGCTCGGCCTAAGGGCGAAGAGGCCACTTTGTCGGGAACGACATTGTGGGCTTTGAGCCATGCGGCTGCCATCCCGGCTTGCTGACGGCCCAAATCGGTGAGCGGTGAATCGCAACGACCTTGGACGAGTTTTTTGACGTTGAATTCCGTCTGGCCGTGGCGGAGCAGATACAGCCTCTTCATATTCTCCCCTTCTGTATAACTTGCTTTACCGGCGCAGCCCTACTCGTGGGTATGGCCTACGTAGTCTTCGTCGATCGTAATCTTGGCAATCGACCTGGGGTATTCCGATTCGACACGTTGTGCCAGCGCGTGCTTTAAGTCTTCGGCACTCATCTGCAGATCCGAGGGACGCACGCAGTCGAAGATCACGTTGGTGTGCGTAGGACCCGGCACACAGCGCAGGTCATGAATCGAGAGGCGACTATCGATCTCCTGAGCCATTGCGTTAATGCGTAAACGCATGCTCGCCACCTTGGGGTCGTCGGTCACGATGGGGTCGTAATGGAGCGTGACAATCATGCCGTCTTCGTTCCTAAACGCCTGCTCGATGTTATCGAGCGTGTCGTGACTTTCTAGCGGGCTGGCCTCGGCTGCCATCTCGGCGTGAGCGCTTGCGAACTTCCTGCCCGGGCCGTAATCGTGAACCATCAGATCGTGAACGCCCAAAACGCCGGGATAGCTCATGATCTTGTCTCGAATGTGCTTGACCAGCTTAGGATCGGGCGTCTGGCCCAAAAGCGGGCTCACCGTATCCTGGATGAGTTCAAAACCGCTCCAGCCAATATAGGCACCAACGGCAAGGCCGACCCAAGCGTCAAGGTTGATGCCCGTCACCTGCGAAACAATTGCGCACGCCAGTACGGCGCCCGTGGCAAGAACATCGTTCTTGGAATCCTGCGCGGTCGCATGCAGCGTCTCGGACTCAATGCGATCGCCGAGCTTTTGGTTGAGGGCCGCCATCCAGAGCTTTACGACCATCGAAAGCACTAGAACTGCCACGAGGGCAAGCGAGAACTCGACAGGTTCGGGGTGGATGACGCGCTCGACCGAGGACTTCACCAGTTCAACGCCAATCAGCAGCACGAGTGCCGCCACGACCAGACCCGAGAGATACTCGTAGCGACCGTGGCCGTAAGGATGCTCGGGGTCGGCCGGCTTGCTCGCCAGCTTAAAGCCCAGCACGCTCACGATATTCGAGCTGGCATCGGACAGGTTGTTCATGGCATCCGCCACAATCGAAACCGATCCCGAAACCACACCAATGGCACCCTTTGCAGCACAAAGCGCCACATTGGCGACAATACACACCATGCCCGCTAACGTGCCCACACGCGCACGATCACCCTGCGCGCGCCTAACAATCCACTCGACCATCTGCATCCGCCCCCACGGTACTACTTATATATCTATTGCTTGACCGGATTGTAGTGTAGCCACTTTGTCCCCCAGATACAAAAAGGCCGCAGCCCACACGAGCCACGGCCTTGGAACACGACAAAGGGATCGTCCTTTTGTCGCACAGGTTTATGCGCTTACTTCAGCAGCGCTCGCCACTGTTTCGGGCGAATCGGCTCCGTCCCCCGTCGCCTGCCCCTTCGCCGGCACCACGCCAAAGCAGTAGCTCAGCGCCGCAGACACCACAAAAGCCGTGCCGCCGGCAACGCAGCACCACAGCAGGTTCGAAAAACCACCTGTGGCAAAGCCAATGACCATGAGGACATTCGTCATGCCGATGGTATAGGCCGTAACGTGGCCCACGGCCGCAACAAGGCCTCCGACGGCACCGCCAATGGCCATGCACGTCAGGCACCTGCCATATTTAAAGCCGCAACCGTACAGCGCCGGCTCGCTTACGCCGCCAAGAACACCCGAGATTGAATAGCCCAGCATGAGCGCCTTCTCGTCCTTATCCGCAACGCGAAGCGACGCGCCAAAGGGCATGCCCCAAACGGCGAACGTTGCCATCGTCGCGGCGATCAAGATGCACGAATCCGTTCCCACACTCATAAACTGCGCATAGGCAAGCGATAGGACAACGTTGCTGACGCCGGCGATCTTTAGGAACTCCCAGCCCGCGGCAAGCCCCATGAGCGTGAGCAGCGACACGATGCCACCGGAATTGCCAAGCATAAACATAAGCTGGCCCAACAGCATGCCCAGATAGCTGCCCGCCGGCGCCGTAATGCACAGGGAAACCGGAACCATGACGAGCATGGTCGCAAACGGAACGAACGAAAACGCCACGGCCTTAGGGATAGTGCGCTTAAAGAAACACTCCACTCGCCATAGCACGGGCACCGAGATGAGAACCGGGATAACAGTCGTCGTGTAATCGTTGACCGGCGCGGGAAGCAGACCATACACGGAAGTCATCGATGCCCCCGTCGTCGATGCGGCATCGACGAGCTTAAGCAGATCGGGCGCAATCAATACGCCGCCCAGCATCATGCCCAGCTGCTCCGAGCAACCGAGCTGGCGGGCGGCCGCCCAACCAAGATAGATGGGCAAAAAGTAGTAGCCGGCGTTATAGAGCCAACTGTAGAACAGGCGATAGATTTCGGAATCGGCAGACCACAGGCCCAGCATGCCTTCGCCCATAATGACGGCGACGGTGCGGAACAACGCCGCGCAGACAATAAAGGGCAGCGCCGACATCATGCTTTTGGACAGATAGTCCACCACGGCCATGGCGTTTGATGAAACCGTCGTTGTAAACGAGGTGTTAGAAACTTGTGACATGGAACGCCTTTCCCAATGTGACATGTGAACCGTCCCTTTGTCACATCGTGCGGTACTGACCGATTGCGCGGTACTTTTCGTAGCGAAGGTTTGTGAGGGTCGCGTCGTCGAGCTGCCCAAGCGTATCGAAGGCATCAAATGCCGAGGACATGACGGCACCGGCAATCTCCTCATGTGACAGGCCCCTATCGTCGACAATGCCGTCGATGATACCGAGCGCCAACAGATCGGGGGCCGTGAGCTTAAGCGCCTCGGCGGCCTCATTCGCGCGCTCGGTATCCTTCCACAGGATCGACGCACAGGCCTCGGGGCTCACGACCGAATAGGCCGAGCTCGAGAGCATCAGGATGCGGTCGGCCACGGACAGCGCCAGCGCGCCACCAGAGCCGCCCTCGCCTGTCACCACCGAGACAATCGGCGTCTTAAGGCCGCTCATCTCCATGAGATTCTGGGCAATCGCCTCGCCCTGGCCGCGTTCCTCGGCACCGATGCCGCAAAACGCGCCTGAAGTATCGACCAGGCACAGAACCGGTCGACCAAACTTTTCGGCCTGGCGCATAAGGCGACGCGCTTTGCGGTAGCCCTCGGGATGTGCCATACCAAAGTTGCGACGCATGCGCTCTTTGGTCGTGGTACCGCGCTCGATGGCGATGACCGTTACGGGGCGTCCGTCTTTCCAGCCAATGCCAGCCACCACAGCGGCGTCGTCGCCAAAGTAGCGGTCGCCGTGCAGCTCTACGAATCCGTCGAGACCCAACGAGATCATCTCGCCTGCCGTGGCGCGGTTCGCCGAGCGAGTCTGTTTGACGATTTCGAGCGCGCTTTTTGGTGCGGCCGAGCGCTTAAACAAGTGTCCCAGCTTTTTGTCGCGACGACCCGTATGCACGATCTCATGCGGTGCCCCCAGGCCGGGCGCGTGCCCTTCGTGCAGCGCCAGCAGCTCGCCTACCGTGAGCGCAATCTCACCACGCGGAACAACGGCATCGCAAAAGCCGTGCTCCAGCAAAAACTCGGAACGCTGGAATCCCTTGGGCAGACGCTTGTGCATGTTCTGCTCGATCACGCGCGGGCCGGCAAATGCCGTCAGGGCATCGGGCTCGGCCAGGATAATGTCGCCCTCCATGGCAAAGCTCGCGGTTACACCTCCGGTCGTGGGATCGGTGAGCACCGTGATATACAGGCCGCCCGCCTCGCTGTGGCGCCTAACCGCCGCAGAAATCTTGGCCATCTGCATGAGCGAGGTCACGCCCTCCTGCATGCGGGCGCCGCCCGATACGGTAAAGCCAACGACCGGCAGCCCCAACTCGGCCGCGCGCTCAAAGACACGACAGATCTTCTCGCCCACCACGGAGCCCATTGAGCCCATCATAAAGTTGGCATCCATAAAGAAGAGCGCGGTATCGCAGCCGCAGATTTTGCCCCTGCCGCACACAACGGCATCGCGCTCGCCCGAACGCTCGCTCACGCTCTTAAGCTTGTCGGCATAACCGGGAAACGAGAGGAAGTCCTTCGACGCCAGATTGGCATCCCATTCCTCAAAGGTACCCGCGTCGACCGTCATGCGCATGCGCGCGCGACCGCTCACGCGAAAGTGTTTGCCGCAACGAGGGCAGACCTCGAGGTTGTCGTGCAGGCGCGCCTCATCGATCACACGGCGGCACTCCGGGCATTTGACAAACACGTGGCGCGCGGGGAACTCGGCGCACGACTCGGTTATCGGCCCCTCAAGGACATTGACCGTCTTCGCTTTTCTATTCATCAGCATAGAGATGCCCCATCAGATCGGTGTGATACATGCCCGACAAAAACTCGTCGTTTGCCAGCACGTCGAGCTGAAGCTCGCTATTTTCGCTCACGCCCTCAATCACGAGCTCGCCCAGGGCCGAGCGCATCTTGCGAATGGCACCGTCACGCGTGGGCGCGCACACGATGAGCTTGCCGAGCATGGAGTCGTAGTACGGCGGAACTTTCGCTCCGGTAAACATGGCGGAATCCCAGCGCACGCGCGGACCACCCGGCACACGCAACGCGGTGACCGTTCCACATGACGGTAGAAAGTCCGGCGTTTCGGCATTGATGCGGCACTCCATGGCGTGGTTGCGGACCGGTACGTCCTCCTGCTCAAAGGGCAGAGGGCGGCCGGCAGCCACGCGCAGCTGCCACTTAACCAGGTCGGTATCGGTCACAAACTCCGTAACCGGATGCTCCACCTGCAAGCGCGTGTTCATTTCCATAAAGTAGAAATTGCCGTCATCTGAGTACAAAAACTCGATGGTGCCAGCGCCCTCATAGCCAACGGCACGAGCCAGGTCGCGCGCGGCCTTGTGCATGCGCGCGCGAATATCATCGCGTCCGTCGAGGCACGGCGCGGGGCTCTCCTCGATCAGCTTTTGGTTGCGGCGCTGCACCGAGCACTCGCGCTCGCCGAGCGAAAACACATGGCCCTGCTTATCGGCCATAATCTGTACCTCAACGTGATGCGCCGGCGCAACGAACTTCTCCATGTAGCACTCGCCGTCGCCAAAAACGGCCTCACCCTCGGCACGCGCCTCGCTGAACGCCTTTGCCGCATCTTCCACGCGCTCGACCTTGCGAATACCGCGACCGCCGCCGCCCGCGCGCGCCTTAATAAGCACGGGGCAGCCGATGCGCTCGGCCTCGGCCGTTGCTTCCTCGGGGCTTTTGAGCAAATCGCAGCCCGGCACGATGGGCACGCCCGCAGCAGCGGCCGTTCGGCGTGCGGCGTCCTTGTCGCCCATGCTGTCGATCACCTCGGCCGAAGGACCGACAAACGCCAGACCGAACTTGTCGCAGTCGCGCACGAAGCTCGCCTTCTCGGAAAAGAAGCCATAGCCGGGATGAATTGCCTTAGCTCCCGACTTTACGGCACAGGTGAGCACGGCATCGTCGTTGAGGTAGCTCTCGGCAAGACGCGGGCCGCCGATGCAATACGCCTCGTCGGCAAGCTGCACGTGTAGCGCGTCCGCATCGGCCGTGGAATAAACGGCGACGGTCTTGATGCCCATATCGCGGCACGCGCGGATAACACGGACCGCGACTTCGCCGCGGTTGGCGATGAGCACTTTGTCGAACATGGAGCCTTCCTTAACTTTCGTGCATGAGTGCAAAAGACATATCGGCGCGGCAGCAAACCTCACCGTTGACGCTCGCAGTACCCGTCGCAAAGCGGAACGGCCCGCGCGCACGCGTGATGGAGCACACTAGATCCACCGTGTCGCCCGGGCGCACCGGACGCTTAAAGCGCACCTTGTCCAGACTCGTGTAGAACGGCGTCGCGCCGCGCGCCTCCTCATCGCCCATCAGCAGCACGCAGCAGTTCTGGGCGAGCATCTCGCACTGAATCACGCCGGGAACGACCGGGTTTCCCGGAAAATGTCCCTGCAAAAAGTACTCGTCGCCTGTAATCGTGATCTTGCCGTGGGCCTCGTCGCCCACCAGCTCGGCTTCGTCGAGCAAAAGCATCGGCTCGCGATGCGGTAACAGCTTCTTGAGCTCTTCTTTGTTCATGGATATCACCTATCCGATCCTCATGAGGCAGCTGCCAAACTCCACGAGGTCGCCGTCGGCCACGCAGATCTCGAGCACCTCACCGTCTGCCTCGGCCGTCACCTCGTTGAGAACCTTCATGGCCTCGATGATGCAGAGGGTCTCGCCGGCCTTGACCTTGGAGCCCACGCGCACAAATGGCTCGTCGCCCGGCGCAGGGGCAGCATAGAAGACGCCCACCATGGGAGCAGTCACCTCGGTGCCCTTGGGCTCCGGCGCGGCGGCAGGTGTCTGCGTGGCGGGTTCCGGTGCGGCAGGCGCGACTGTGGGAGCTGCAACTTGAGCGGCCATGGCGCTCGGCATAGGCATGGGCACGGCAACCGGCTGCGCCACACTCGCGCGCTCGAGTTCGACCGCGGTGCCATCGGGCTCCTCAACACGTACGCGCGTAAGGCCGCGGTCCTCCATCACATCGGCTATCTCGGCAAGTCTTTTGGAATCCATGCTCTAGCTCCTCGTATATCTACGCAGCGCGATGGCGGCGTTGTGCCCGCCAAAGCCCAGGTTGGTCGAAAGCGCCCAGGTAAGGTCGGCGCGAACCGCTCGATTAGGCGTGTAATCAAGATCGCAGGCGGGATCGGGCGTGTGGTAGTTAATGGTCGGGGGCACCACGCCCTGCTCGAGCGCCATGGCACAGGCCATGACCTCGATGGCACCCGTGGCACCGATCATGTGCCCGGTCATCGACTTGGTCGACGAGACGTGCGCGGCGCGTGCCGCGTCCTCGCCAAGCGCCCGCTTAATGCCTGTCGTCTCGGACGAATCGTTGAGCTTGGTCGAGGTACCGTGGGCGTTGATGTAGAGACCCTCGGAAGGCTTGACGTCGCCCTCGGCCACCGCCAGCGATATCGCACGGGCAATGCCGGCGGCATCGGGGTCGGGGCTCGTAATGTGATAGGCATCATCGGTGTTGCCGTAGCCCACGACCTCGGCATAAATGTGCGCACCACGCGCCTGCGCATGCTCCATGCTCTCGAGTACCAGCACGCAGGCGCCCTCGCCCATCACAAAGCCGTCGCGATTCGCATCGAACGGACGACAAGCCGTCGCAGGATCGGGATTGGTAGTGAGTGCACGGCAGGACGTAAAGCCCGCAACGGCATCGGGGATGATGGCCGCCTCGGCACCGCCGGCGAGAATCGCATCGGCATAGCCATGCTTGATGGCGCGGAACGCCTCGCCCACCGCATGGGCCGAGGTCGCGCACGCGGTCACCACGGGCAGGGTCGGGCCTTTTGCCTTGTGGCGGATCGCGATATTGCCCGAAGCCATATTGGGGATCATCATCGCAATCATGTAAGGCGATGCGCGGCGGGGCCCACGATCGGCAATCGTATGGACGTTGTCGACGAGCGTCTGCATGCCGCCCACGCCTGAACCCACGTAGACGCCCAGGCGCTCGCGATCGATGGCGCCTTCGACATCAAAGCCCGCATCGTGCATGGCCTCGTCCGACGCCGCCATCGCAAACTGAACGCAGGGGTCGAGATGCCTGGCGTCACGCTTGCCAAAGTAATCGTTGCCGTCAAAGCCCTTGACCTCGGCCGCCACCTTGACGGCAAACGCATCGGTATCGAAGTGCGTGATCGGGCCGATGCCGCACGTGCCAGCGCACATTGCCGCCCAGGTGGCAAGCGCGGTGTTACCGAGCGGCGATACGGCACCTATGCCGGTAATTGCAACTCTCTGTTCCATCATGGTCTCCTCATCCAAGCCGTTCGTCGGCCCTGATTTCTACATCGCCATTCCGCCGTCAACGCGTACGACCTCGCCCGTAATGTAGGCAGCCGCATCGCTCGCCAAAAAGCGCACCACGCCGGCCACTTCCTCGGGGCGCGCCATGCGCTTTAGGGGAATCTGCTCCTCGGTTGCCGCGCGAACCTTCTCCGAGAGCTTTGACGTCATATCCGTCTCGACAAACCCCGGGGCGACCGCGTTCACTCGTACGCCGCGGGGTGCAAGCTCGCGCGCTACCGCCTTGGTCAGGCCGATGACGCCCGCCTTGGAGGCAGCGTAGTTGGCCTGCCCGGCATTGCCCATCAGGCCCACGACCGAACTCATGTTGATGACGCAACCGCCGCGCTGGCGCATAAAGGTCTTGGTGAGCGCGCGCGTCATATTGAACGTGCCCTTGAGATTGACATCGAGCACGCGGTCGAAGGCATCGTCGCCCATACGCATGAGCAGACCGTCGCGCGTTATGCCGGCGTTGTTGACGAGCGCCCAAATGGAGCCAAAGTCGTTGAGGACCGCTTCCACGCACGCGTTGACGGCAGCGGGGTCGGCCACATCGCATTGATATGCGCGTGCCGCGGCGCCAGCCGCCTCGCAGGCTTCGCACGTCTCGCGCGCCGCATCGACGCTGCCGGCATAGACGACGGCGATATCAAAGCCGTCCTCCGCCAGACCGACAGCGCAGGCGCGGCCGATACCGCGCGAGCCGCCCGTAACCAGCACCACGCGACGTGAGTCGTTGCGCTCGAGCGCGCCGTTGTTTAAGTTGCCCATGTCATTCCTTTCGGGTTACAGCCCTGTGGACTATGCGAGCTCGTCGGCAATAGCTGCGACCTGCTCGGCCGTTTCGCACGAATACACGCGAACGTCGCTCAGCGTACGCTTGACCAGGCCCGACAGCGTTTTGCCGGGGCCGACCTCAATAAACGTGTCGATCCCCTGATCCTGCAGAGTATGCAGCGTGTCGACCCAACGAACGGCATGACTCACCTGATTGGCCAGGACATCCGATGCCGCTCGCGGGTCCGCCGGATAGGGCGCCGCCGTCATGTTTGCCATGACCGGAATCAGCAGCGGTGACGGCGCGTGGCCGGCTTGGATATACGTCGCCAGCCCCTCAGTCGCCTCGGCCATATAGGGGCTATGAAATGCGCCCGACACCGCGACTTTCATAGCGCGGCCGCCAGCCTCTTTTACTAGGACGTCGAGCTCCTGCAGCGCCTCGGGCGCTCCGGCAACAACCGTCTGCTGCGGACTGTTGTAGTTGACCGGCCAGCAGTCCTCGCCGGCCTGTTTTGCCAGGTTCTCGACTTGCGCCGCATCGAGCTTGATGACGGCGCGCATGCCGCCCGGATGGCGCTCGGCAGCCGCGGCCATCAGCGCCGCGCGCTCGCACACGAGCTCAAAGCCCGCTCGCGTATCGAATGCCCCCGCAAAGGTGAGCGCGGCGACCTCGCCAAGCGAAAAACCCGCACAGGCGGCAGGTACCACGCCGCGCTCACGCAGGGCGGCAGCCGCTGCCAGATCGTGAACGAACACGCACGGCTGCGTGTTCTCGGTCTGCGAGAGCTCCTCCTTGGAGGCGCTCCGGCACTGCTCGCTGGTCCCCGGGCGCACCTCGTCGACAATGGCGAACACCTCGGCGGCCGCCGGCGATGCCTCGATCAGGTCGACGCCCATCGCGGGGTGTTGGGCACCCTGGCCGGCAAACAGAAACGCTACGCTACCCATGCGGACGCACCCTTCAGGACGCGCTCGGCGCCATCGACCAGATCGTCAACGATTTCACGTGCGCTCTGGCGCTCGCTAACCATGCCGGCAATCTGTCCACATAAAAACGAACCCTCTTCGTAGTTGCCGTCCTTGGCGGCCTTACGCAGCGCACCGGTTCCCATAGCACCGAGCTCCTCGGAGCTTGCGCCCGCCGCCTCGTTCTTGGCATACGCGTTGGTGAAGGGGCTCTTAAGCGCACGCACCGGATGTCCCGTCGAGCGGCCGGTCGCACGCGTCGAGGTGTCGTTGGCCTTCAGGACCATCTCCTTGTACTGCTCCGATACGGTGCACTCGTCTGCGACCAGAAAGCGCGTACCCACCTGCACGCCGGCGGCACCCAGCATAAAGGCGGCCGCCACGCCGCGGCCGTCGGCAATACCGCCGGCGGCCACGACGGGAATGTCGACCGCATCGACGACCTGCGGCACCAGTGCCATCGTCGAGGTCTCGCCAATATGGCCGCCCGATTCGGTGCCCTCGGCAACAACCGCCGTAGCTCCACGACGCGCCACGAGGCGCGCCAGCGCCACCGAGGCAACGACCGGGATGACCTTGATGCCCGCCTCGTTCCACGCCTTCATGTACTTGGCGGGATTGCCGGCGCCCGTCACGACGACCGGCACTCGCTCGTCAATCACGACCTGCGCGACCTCGTCGGCAAATGGGCTCATGAGCATGACGTTGACGCCAAAGGGCTTATCCGTCTTGGTGCGCAGCTCGTGAATCTGATCGCGCAACCAGTTTGCGTCGGCATTCATGGCCGCGATAATCCCTAAGCCGCCTGCCTCGGACACGGCAGATGCCAGCGAGGCATCGGCAATCCAGGCCATGCCGCCCTGGAACACGGGCTTTTCGATGCCGAGCAGCTCGCAGAGAGGAGTCTTGAGCATCTCTACTTCTCCAATGCCGCCTCAACCGTATCGACGAACTCGCCGACCGTCTTAGGGTTCTCCTCGGTATCGAGCTGAATATCGAACTCGTCCTCGACGGCCACGAGAATCTCGACGGTACCCAGACTGTCGAGGCCGATCTCCTCGAGCGTGGACTCGGGCTTCATCTCGACGTCGTCAAGGCCGGCGGTCTCGCGGATAACGTCGCAAACGCGCTCGAAGGTCTTCTGATCTGCCATGGTAGTTCTCCTTTGTTTGTGCCCTAGGGGCGTTTTTATTTCCTATGTGCGACTACTTCCAACGAAGCAGATAGCCACCTATATCCAGGCCGGCGCCAAATCCAACGAGGGCGATGGTGTCGCCCGCATTCAGTGCGTCGGTACGTGCCAGCCGGTCAAGCGCAAAGGGAATGCAGGCGCTCGAAATGTTGCCGGTCTCGCGCAGCGTTCGAATCACGCGCTCGTCTGGCACGCCGAGGCGCTTGACCGCCTGGCTCAGGATTCGTTCGTTAGCCTGATGGAATACAAAATGATCGATATCTTCGACCGAAATGCCCGCATCGCTCGCAAGCTTATGGACCATGTCGCAGATGGCGTTGACGCCGAACTTGAACACGCGGCGGCCATTCATGGACAGCACGCTCTCGCTATCTGCGGAGGCCTTAAACGGCGAGGTACCGACCAGACCGGGAACGCGCAACGTCTCGACATCGGGTGCGGTCGAAAGCTCAACAGCGAGGGGATTCTCTCCCCCAGCCTCTATGACCACAGCACCCGCGCCATCACCAAAGAGCACGCACGTGGCACGGTCGGTCCAATCGAGCGCGCGCGTCATCTGCTCGGCGGCAATGACCAGCACATGCTCGGCGCGACCGCGGGCGATATAGCCCTCGGCGACATCGAGCGCAAATACGAAGCCGGCACAAGCCGCCGAGACATCGAAGGCAGGGCACGTCGCGCCTAGTCGCTCAGCAACGGCACACGCCTCAGCGGGAACAAGGTGATCACCTGTCGTCGTCGAGCAGACGATCAGATCCAGCTGGCTCGCGTCGATTCCGGACACCCGGAGTGCCCACTCGCTCGCCGCTACGGTAAGGTCGTCAAGTGACTCGGTGGTGCAGACGTGGCGGCTCTTGATACCTGTGCGGGTAAAAATCCACTCATCCGAGGTATCGAGGAACTCGGACAGCTCGTCATTGGAAACACTGCGCTCAGGAAGCGCCGAGCCTGTTCCAAGAATCGTGAAACCCATCACTAACCTCCTTTGAGTTGTTGACGTGTTTACATCGACCAAGAGAGGATAGCGCAATTTTGTCGTTGTTGACGTGTTAACATTAAATTGTCCAAATGCGACAAAGGCTTCACATTGTGTCTATCTCTCGAGACCATTGCGTTATTCACTTATTCATTAAGGAGGTGGCAGCCATAATGGATGCCAAATTAACGATAGTCGACGTAACCGGATCGACCAACGATGACCTGCTCGAAGCAGGAAAACAGGGAGCGCCGCACGGCACAGGACTTGCCGCCCGGGCTCAAACAGCAGGACGTGGCCGGCGCGGGCACAAGTGGGACTCAACCGTCGGCAACTTATTGCTTTCGATTGTCCTGCGCCCATGCGTTAATCCTGCAAAGTTCTCTGGTCTTGCCGCCGTCAGCGGCCTAGCGGTGCTCGAGGCGCTCGAAAAACAGGGTCTTGCAAACGAAATTGGCCTCAAATGGCCCAACGACCTGGTCGCGCGTGAACGCAAACTCGGCGGCATTCTGGTCGAGGCCGCACGCGATAACGAAGGCAAACCTTTCGCCGTATGTGGCATTGGCGTCAATGTGAACTATGCGCCCCAAGAGGTGCCCGATGGCGGCTTGCCGGCAATCGATCTCTCGGACCTTAACGAGAACGTTCCTGCCGTCGACATGCTCCTCGATGAGGTCTATCACGCAGTTATAGACGCTGTAGATGCCTGGGCAGAGCGCCTCAACGCCAAGGAAAAAGACGCCGGTCCGCTCGCGCCCGTCCACGACGAATATATCGCTCACCTCAATTGGATTGGGAAGCACGTTATCGCCCGCTCACCCGCTGGAGACGAGCTGGCACGCGGCATCTTTAAAACCGTTGATGCCTTTGGTCGCGCGTGCATCGAAACGGAAGACGACTTGCGATCCTTCCATTTTGAGGAGGCATCGCTGCGTCCCGTGAGCGAATAGGGCGCCGCAGCCACCTACTCGTCAGCATTGTCCGACAGTCCAAACCACCATTCAAAACAAAAGGGCCCCGCTACCGTAACGGCAGCGGGGCCCTTTAAGCTATGAGCGATATCGCTTAGAGCTTGATGTCGATGTCGACGCCAGCGGGGAGGTCGAGACGCATGAGCGAATCAACGGTGCCCGAGGTGGGGTCGAGGATGTCGATGAGGCGCTTGTGGGTGCGCATCTCGAACTGCTCACGGGAGTCCTTGTTCACGTGCGGCGAGCGGATAACCGTGTACAGGTTGCGCTCGGTGGGCAGGGGGACAGGACCGGAAACGCGAGCGCCGGTCTTCTGAGCGGTCTCGACGATGAGCTTCGCGGACTGATCGACGACCTCGTGATCATAGCCCTTGAGGCGAATGCGGATCTTCTGGGTAGCCAACTTAAACCTCCAAAGAGTGCGAGAGATGTTCTCGCGGATTACGTAACAGGGAGCTCAAACTTAGGCGTTCTTGCTCATGACCTCGTCCACGATGGACTTAGGCGCGGGCTCATAAGAGTCGAACTGCATCGTGTAGGATGCACGGCCCTGGGTCTGGGAGCGAAGGTCGGTAGCGTAACCGAACATCTCGCCCAGCGGCACCTTGGCACGGATGAGCTTGCTGTTCTTGCGATCCTCCATGCCCTCGATCTTGCCGCGGCGACCGGAGAGGTTGCCCATAACGTCGCCCATGTACTGCTCGGGGGTCTCGACCTCGACAGCCATGATCGGCTCGAGCAGCTGCGGATCGGACTTCTTGAGGGCGTCCTTGATAGCCATGGAGCCGGCGATCTTGAAGGCGGCCTCGGAGGAGTCGACCTCGTGGTAAGAACCGTCGAACAGGGTGACCTTAACGTCGAGGACCGGGAAGCCGGCGATAACACCGGTGTTCAGGGCCTCCTGGATGCCCTTGTCGATGGACGGGATGTACTCCTTGGGCACGACGCCGCCGACGATAGCGTTGACGAACTCGTAGCCGAAGCCCTCCTCCATCTTCTCGAGCTTGATGACAGCGTGGCCGTACTGACCGCGACCGCCGGACTGACGGACGAACTTGCCCTCAGCCTTCTCGACGTCGTGACCAGCGGTCTCGCGGTAGGCAACCTGGGGCTTACCAACGTTAGCGTCAACCTTGAACTCGCGGAGCAGACGGTCGACGATGATCTCGAGGTGCAGCTCGCCCATGCCGGCGATGATGGTCTGGCCGGTCTCGTGGTTGGTGGACACCTGGAAGGTCGGGTCCTCCTCGGCGAGCTTGGTCAGAGCCAGGGACATCTTGTCCTGCTCGGCCTTGGTCTTGGGCTCAATGGCAACGTCGATAACGGGCTTAGCGAACTCGATCTTCTCGAGGACGATCTCCTTGCCCTCGGCGCACAGGGTGTCACCGGTGGTGGAGTTCTTGAAGCCGACGCAAGCGACGATGTCGCCGGCGGCAGCGTCGTCACGGTCGATACGCTCGGCGGCGTTCATCTCGAGAATGCGGCCGAGGCGCTCGCGCTGACCGTTGGAAGCGTTGACCACGTAGGAGCCGGACTCAGCGCGGCCGGAGTAAACGCGGACGTAGGTGAGCTTACCGACGAACGGGTCGGTCATGATCTTGAAGACCAGGCCGGAGAAGGGCTCGTCGAAGGAAGGATGACGCTGGATCTCCTCGCCGGTGTCCGGATCGGTACCGGTGACGGCCTCAACGTCGAGCGGGCTGGGCAGGTAGTCGACGACAGCGTCGAGCAGCTCCTGGACGCCCTTGTTCTTATAGGCGGAGCCCACGAAGACGAGGTTGAGCTCGTTGGCCAGAACACCCTTGCGCAGAGCAGCCTTGAGCTCCTCGACGGTGAAGTCCTCCTCCATGAGGATCTTCTCCATGAGCTCGTCGTCAAAGCTGGCAGCAGCGTCGAGGAGCTCCTCGCGCTTGGTGGCAGCGATGTCGGCAAACTCAGCCGGGATCTCGTCCATCGGCTCGGGGTAGGTCATGCCCTTCTCGTCGGCCTTGAAGTCCCATGCAGTCATGGTGACGAGGTCGATGACGCCCCAGAAGTTGTCCTCGGCGCCCATCGGGACCTGAGCGGCCACGGCGTTAGCGTCGAGACGATCCTTCATGGTCTCGATAGCGTTGAAGAAGTCAGCGCCCACGCGGTCATACTTGTTGATGAAGGCGATGCGGGGGACGTTGAAGGTGGAAGCCTGACGCCAAACGGTCTCAGACTGGGGCTGAACGCCGGCAACGGCGTCGAAGACGGCGACAGCACCATCGAGGACGCGCAGGCAGCGCTCGACCTCGGCGGTGAAGTCAACATGGCCCGGGGTGTCGATGATCTGGATGCGGTAGTCCTTACCGTCCTTGTTCCAGAAGCACGTGGTAGCAGCGGAGGTAATGGTTACGCCGCGCTCCTGCTCCTGAACCATCCAGTCCATGGTGGCAGCGCCCTCATGAACCTCACCGATCTTGTGGGTCTTACCGGTGTAGTAAAGAATACGCTCGGTCGTGGTGGTCTTACCGGCATCGATGTGGGCCATGATGCCGATGTTACGGGTATCGGAAAGCTTGTACTTAGGCTTAGCCATGTTAGTTCCTTACCTTAACTTACCAACGATAGTGAGAGAACGCGCGGTTGGCCTCGGCCATCTTGAAGACGTCCTCACGCTTCTTGACGGAAGCGCCCAGGCCGTTGGAAGCGTCGAGGATCTCATTGGCGAGACGCTCGGCCATGGTCTTCTCCTTGCGAGCGCGGGAGAAGTTGACGATCCAGCGGATACCCAGAGCGGTGGAACGACGGGAGTTGACCTCCATCGGGACCTGATAGGTAGCGCCACCGACACGCTTGGGCTTAACCTCGAGCGTGGGCTTGACGTTGTCCATAGCCTTCTTGAAGGTAGCGAGAGCGTCGCCACCCTCAGACTTCTCGGCAACGATCTCGAAAGCGGTGTAAACGATGCGCTCAGCGGTGGCCTTCTTGCCGTCAAGAAGGACCTTGTTGATGAGCTGAGTCACCAGGCGGTTGTTGTAAACGGCGTCAGGCTGAACCTCACGACGATTAGCTGCTGCACGACGCGGCATGTGAAATCTCCTTAAGTGTCTACCGTGCGGCGCTTAGGCGGCACACGGCGAAAGTATCAAAACGTTATCTGGCTTATTTAGCCTTGGGGCGCTTAGCACCGTACTTGGAACGGGCCTGCATACGGTTCTGGACCGGAGCAGCGTCGTAGGCGCCACGGATGACGTGATAACGGACACCAGGGAGGTCACGGACACGACCGCCGCGGACGAGCACGATGGAGTGCTCCTGCAGGTTGTGGCCCTCACCCGGGATGTAAGCAGTAACTTCGATGCCGTTGACAAGGCGAACACGGGCAACCTTACGAAGAGCCGAGTTCGGCTTCTTGGGGCTCGTGGTGAAGACGCGGGTGCACACGCCGCGCTTCTGGGAGTTGTGCTGCAGAGCAGCGTTCTTGGACTTCTTGGGCACGGAACGACGGCCCTGGCGAACCAGCTGGTTAATAGTAGGCAAAGCGTACTCCTTCTCGAATGATTCCAGCTTTCTGTAAAGTGCAACGGCTTGAATCGAGGGGTCAGCATCCCCCTACGAAACACGCAGTTCGATAGGATACGTGGCGTTAGCTGTGCCGTCAACAGACCACGCCGCCGGGCGTATCCCAAAATTGGCACATTTCCGCAAAGCCTACACAAAAGGAATCCCCTCCTGTGCGCGGGGGCGGATCCCCGGGCCGGGGATCCGACGTGCTCGTCGGGGCAACGTTACCTGCCAAAAAGGGACAGGTTTATTTTGGTCGGTTTTATCTGGGGAAACGTCGCGCTCCAACGGTGATCTGCTCTCACCTGTCGCATGGAAATCGGCGGCGCTTTCGGAAGTATGCGGCAAATTCTGGACCCGCCGAGCGCACCGGGGTTTTGCGATAATAAACCCGCAGGTAGAGCGCTTGAGCATATACGGTGTGGTCGACCCATCAAGATTTTGCCGCATACTTCAGGAATGCAGGCGAATATCGTGCGGTCTAACCGCCCATTTACCGCAAAGAAGGCCGCTTCCCCTAGTAGAAAGCGGCCCCAAATCTTACGAATAGACGATGGTAAAGGGTTCCGACGTTTCGGCGCCCCCTGTTGAAGTGCAGCGTGTGCCTTCGAGCGTTACTGAAACCACTTGGTCGACATCAATCAACTTCGTTGGCACCCAAATGTTCTCTCCGCTATTGCGTCCCATCGAAACATAGAAATTGTACGCCCCTGCGTCGTCATCTTCGATAATCTGCTCTGACCCATCCTTGTAGGTGACGGTCAGTTTATGATCAACTGCTTCATAGCCCAGATCATCGATGTGCGTCTGGATGGAAAACGGACTGATCTCGAGAGGCGAGTCATCGGAGCGGAGTTCTTTTGTATCGACGTGCGCTCCGACGTTAAACTCTGGCGTCGATACCTCGATCACCTTCGCATCCTCACCTTTGCCCTCCGTCCAACTGATATTCCAGGTGACCGCATGTCGTAAATCTCGATCGCGATTCCAAGATGCAAAGTACATCGTGCCGTTAATGACCGCGTCGCTTGATGTGTCTTTATCAATGGTGCAGCGTGTATCAGCCCATTCCTCGCCGAAGTTCATGCTGGGTGTACTGACGCCCCCTTCTTCTTCACCATAGAGAACAAGTTCGCCAAGCTCTGCCGCCGGCTTGTAGTAGTTAACGCCATTCGGATTGGACAATGTAAACGTCACAGCACCGCAACCGTTCTCGTCGATTGCCATCTCATGAATGTCGAGCGTATAGCCGTTGCCCTCGACGGACAGATTGACCTTCTGGACTGCACCCTCCAGGCTTTGGGGCGCGATACCATCACCAAACTCTCTGGTGTAGGTATATTTCGTCCCCGACGAGCCGCCATTTGTCCAGGTAACGGACTCTCCGTTGCCATGGTTTCCCCAGGCAGAGGCAAAATAACTGGAATTGACAACAGCGTAGGCGACCCCTCCGGTCGCCAGCACTCCGGCAAGACATCCGATTACGGCAACATACAGAGGCTTCGCGTGACCCTTTCGGCGAAGCGGCTCGCCAGCAGCGGCATAAAGAACACGGTCAGCAAGATCGCTATCGGCTTGGACGGACTCGAAGGCCTGCTTGATCTGGTTGGATTTCACGGTCGCCCTCCTCTAGGATGAACTTGAGCTTCGATCTGCCGCGAGCTAAACGCGTTCGAACGGTCGCGGCTGGCACATGCAGTAACTCGGCAATTTCTGAAGTCGAGAAGCCCAGATAGTAATAGAGCACGATAGGAATACGGAATCGCTCCGGAAGTCGCATAACGTCTGACAGGACCGCCTTGGTCTCCTCCTGCGCCGTCGAAAGCGAATCGGCCAGATTCTCAATATCCTCCACGCGCCTCCACGGCTTTCGAAAGAGAGATTTACATTCATTGATCGTGACCCGGATAAGCCATCGACGAAGATGCTCCCAGTTTTCAAATTGCGCGTCGCTTTTGAGCAACTTAAGAAAGACGTCTTGAGCGACATCGTCGGCGTCAGCGCGATCACGCAGATACGTCAAGGCGATTCGGAACACGACATCTCGGTGATCCTCGACCGCCTGTCTAAAAGCTTGTTCTTCCATAATCACCTCCCGGTGACACTGATGGTTCTTGATGGGGCCCTCACCATAGATACGCTTTGACCAAACGGAATGTTTCAAATTCAAGCAGGAAAAACTACCAAAATAAACCTGTCCTTTTTTGCAAGTGATCAACGGAACGAAACAAGTTGAGCATACGCAAGCGAGCGGCCCCCAGAGCGTACAAGGTGGCATGAAAAAGGCAGGGCATTGACCTTTTGGTCATGCCCTGCCTTTTGAATGACAGATTGTAGCTCTGGGGGCCGCGCAGCGACGGAGGTCGCCGCCGTTCGTTAGAACGGCGGAACTAATTACTCCTCGTCGTTGTCCTTGGCCTCTTCGGCGTCGTCGGTGTCTACGAGCTGGTTGAGTAGCTCGTCGAGGGAAGCCATGTCCTCGTTGATCGCGCCGTTGGCGGGAGCCTTCTTGTCGTCGATCGGGGCGCCCAGGAGCTCCTCGTCGGCGTCGGCGTGATGCGTCGGAGCGGAGGTACCCAGCAGGATGTCGTCCGGACCGTCGGGGCTAAAGACCATCTGCAGCAGCTGCGAGAGGTCTTCCTCGTCGGCAACGTCGTCGTTGTTCTCGAGGATGTAGAGCAGGTCGTGGGCCTCGAGGCCGTCACGGAGCTCCTCGATCGCCTTGGCGCCGATGCCATCGATGCGCAGCAGATCCTCCTCGGACTTGCCAACCAGGTCGCCGACCGTCTCGATGCCAACCTCGCTGAACTTGTTGGTCCAGCGCTGCGACACGCCCAGGTCGTCGAACAGGTACAGACGAGCCTTCTCGGCGGAGATGGTGTGGCCGTTGCGGGTGAACGAACCGTCAGCACCACCGAACTCGTCGTAGCCGGCCCAGTCGAGCTGCTGCGGGAGCTGCTCGTCCAGGTCCTTGAGCTCCACAGGAGCCCACTCGGGCAGCGACTTGGCGTTGGGCGAAGCCGGGCCGTCGATGTCCACGTAGCCGTCGGCCGTGCGATACGTCAGCTTGGCGTTGGCGTACGGCTTGAGGCCGGTACCAGCCGGGATCTTCTTACCGACGATGACGTTGGACTTAAGGTCGAGCAGGTGGTCGACCTTGCCCTCGATGGCAGCCTCGGTAAGGACGCCAGCGGTACGGATGAACGAAGCGCTCGACAGCCAGGAGTCGATGTTGGACGCGACCTTGAGCGTACCCAGGATGACGGGCTCGGCCACGGGAGCCTGACCGCCCAGACGGGCAACGCGCTCGACCTCGTCGGCAAACTCGTAGCGGTCGACGTACTGACCAAGTAGGTACTTGGAGTCGCCGGGGTTGGTGATCTGAACGCGACGCAGCATCTGACGTGCGAGCACCTCGATGTGCTTGTCGTTCAGGTCGACGCCTTGGCTGGTGTAGACGTCCTTGACGCTCTCGACGAAGGTGTGCATCGTCGACTCGATGTCGGTCAGCTTGCGCAGGTTGCGGAAGTTAACGAAGCCCTTGGTGATCTGGTCGCCGGCGCGAACCTCGCAGCCGTCCTCGATCTCGGGCATGAAGCGCACCGAAGCGGGGACGCGACGCTCGTCGAGGACACGGGTGTGATCCTCGGAGTCGGTGAGCGTCAGCACGTACTCGGACTTCTCGGGCTTAATCGAGAGGTGGCCGGAGTACGGAGCCAGCTCGGCCTCGCGACCCAGGATCTTCTCGTTGACGTTGCCGACGATATCGAACATACGGCTGACCGTAGGCAGACCCTGCGTAATATCGTCGACGCCAGCGACGCCGCCGGAGTGAATGGTACGCATCGTAAGCTGCGTACCGGGCTCGCCGATGGACTGGGCGGCAATAATGCCGACCGCGGTACCGATGGCGACCGGACGACGGGTGGAAAGATCCCAGCCGTAGCACTTCTGGCACACGCCGTACTTGGAGCGGCAGGTGAGCAGCGCGCGAAGCTTGACCTTCTTAAGGCCGGCATCGACCATCTTCTGGATGTCAGCGACCTTCTCGATGTAGCCGTCCTGCTCAAAGAGCACGGTGCCATCGGGAGCCACGACGTCCTCGATGAAGCAACGGCCGACGAGGTCGGTGTTGAGGTCGGTGGTGCCGGGGATGATGAGGTTGTAGGTGACGCCCTCGTGCGTACCGCAGTCCTCCTCGCGGACGATGACGTCCTGGGCCACGTCGACCAGACGACGGGTCAGGTAACCAGAGTCCGAGGTGTGGGATGCGGTATCGACCAGGCCCTTACGGGCGCCGTAGGTCGAAATGAAGTACTCGAGCGGCAGCAGGCCCTCACGGAAGTTCGCCTTAATGGGAAGGTCGATCGTCTCGCCGGACATGTCTGCCATCAGGCCACGCATGCCGCCGAGCTGACGCAGCTGGGTCTTAGAACCACGGGCGCCGGAGTCGGCCATCATGTAGAGCGGGTTCTCCTCGTCGAACAAGTCGAGCATGAGCGCTGCGACCTTATCGGTACAAGCGGTCCACTCGTTAACGACTTCGATGTGGCGCTCCGTCTCGTTGATGAAGCCCTCCTCGAAGTACTCGTTGATCTGGTCGACGTTGGCCTGGGCGCGGTCCAGCAGCTCCTGCTTCTCGGCAGGGATGAGAGCGTCCCACACCGAGATGGTGAGGCCGGCGCGGGTAGCGTAGTGGAAGCCGGAGTACTTGATGGCGTCGAGGATCGGGCCGACCTTGGCCTCGGGGTAGCGATCGCAGCAGTCCGCAACCAGCTTGGCCACGTCGCCCTTGACCATCTTGTAGTTCATGAACTCATAGTCTTCGGGCAGGCACTGGCGGTTGAAGATGATGCGGCCAATGGAGGTCTCGAAGCGCGCGGTCTTGTTGCCGGTGACGTCGTAGTCGACAAACTCGTTCTTGCCGTTTTTGACGCGGAAGATACGGGTGCCGTCCTCGTTGATGACATTGGCGTCGGCAGCGGACACGCGGACCTGAATCTTGGCCTGCATGTCGACCTCGGAGCGGCAGTCATAGGCGTGCAGCGCGTCGTCGAAGCTGGCGAACACGTGGTTCTCGCCCGGCAGACCGTCGCGGACCTGGGTCAGGTAGTACACACCGATGATCATGTCCTGCGAGGGGATGTTGACCGGCTTGCCGGATGCCGGCGAGCGCAGGTTGTTCGCAGAGAGCATGAGCACGCGGGCCTCGGCCTGAGCCTGGCTGGACAGCGGCACGTGGACAGACATCTGGTCGCCGTCGAAGTCGGCGTTGAAGGGCGAGCAGACCAGCGGGTGCAGGTGGATAGCCTTGCCCTCGACCAGAACCGGCTCAAAGGCCTGGATGGACAGACGGTGCAGGGTCGGTGCGCGGTTGAGCAGCACGACGCGGCCGTCGATGACCTCTTCGAGGATATCCCACACAAAGGTGGCACCGCGGTCGATAGCGCGCTTGGCGCCCTTGATGTTCTCGACCTTGCCAAGCTCGACCAGGCGCTTCATGACGAAGGGCTTGAAGAGCTCCAGCGCCATGGTCTTGGGCAGACCGCACTGGTGCAGCAGCAGCTTGGGGTCGGTAACGATAACCGAACGGCCGGAGTAGTCGACACGCTTACCCAGCAGGTTCTGACGGAAACGGCCCTGCTTGCCCTTGAGGGCCTCGGCGAGCGACTTGAGCGGGCGACCGCCACGGCCAGAGACCGGGCGACCACGACGGCCGTTGTCGAACAGGGCGTCCACGGACTCCTGGAGCATGCGCTTCTCGTTGTTCACGATGATCGCAGGGGCGTCCAGGTCGAGCAGGCGCTTGAGTCGGTTGTTACGGTTGATCACGCGGCGGTACAGGTCATTGAGGTCGGACGCAGCGAAGCGGCCGCCGTCGAGCTGGACCATCGGGCGCAGATCGGGCGGAATGACCGGGATGACGTCCAGGATCATGTTCGCGGGGCTATTGCCGCCCTTCAGGAAGGCGTCAACGACCTCGAGGCGCTTGACGGCCTTCTCGCGCTTCTGCTTCTGGGAGTCCTCGTCGGCGATGATGGCCTTGAGCTTCTCGGCCTCGGAAGGAAGGTCGATGGCAGCGAGCAGGTCGCGGACGGCCTCGGCACCCATGCCACCCTTGAAGTACATGGAGTAGTAGCGGGTCATCTCGCGGAACAGCGGCTCATCGGAGATGAGGTCGCGCTCGGTGAGCTTCATGAAGGCGTTGAAGGCGTCCGTACGGAGCTGCTTCTCGTCCTTGCACTCTTCCTCGATGTCGACGATGCCGGAGGCGATCTCCTCGGGGGTCAGCGGCTCCTCGTCGGAGAACTCGTCAAAGTTCTCGGGGTCGCCCTGCTCCTTGAGGGACTCGATCTGGCGGGCGCACTCGGCATCGATCTCTTCCAGATCGGCGGCGAGCTCCTCGCGCAGATCGTCAGCGTCGGCCTCGCGGGCCTCGTAGTCAACCTCGGTGATGATGTAGCTGGCAAAGTACAGAACCTTCTCGAGGTCCTTGGACTTGATGTCGAGCATACGGCTCATCGGGAAGCTCGTGGGGCTCTTGAAATACCAGATGTGGGACACGGGAGCGGCGAGCTCAATGTGACCCATGCGGTCGCGACGCACCTTGGCCGAGGTGACCTCGACGCCGCAGCGCTCGCAGACGATGCCCTTAAAGCGGATGCCCTTGTACTTGCCGCAGGAGCACTCCCAGTCCTTGGCGGGACCGAAGATCTTCTCGCAGAACAGGCCGTCCTTCTCGGGCTTGAGGGTACGGTAATTGATGGTCTCCGGCTTCTTGACCTCACCGTGCGACCAGGAACGGATCTGGTCGGCGGAGGCAAGGGAGATCTTTACCGAGTCAAAATCAGTAGCTTCGAAATCTGCCACAGTCAACTACTCCTTATCAGTGGTCGTGGCGGCGACAGCCTCGGGCGCCTCGGCGGTCTCGGCATCCTCGGCCTCGACGTCGGCGTCAACGCCGGCGAGCGCAGCCAGGTCGTCGAGAGCAGAGGTCTCCTCGGCGGTCACAGGGGCGGAGGCGTCCTCGTCGGCATCGTGCATGGGCTCGATGTCCAGTGCGAGGGAGCGGATCTCCTTGACGAGAACCTTGAAGGACTCGGGGATTCCCGGGACCGGAACATTCTCGCCCTTGACGATGGACTCGTAGGTCTTGACGCGGCCCACGGTATCGTCGGACTTGACGGTCAGGATCTCCTGCAGGACGTTGGAAGCACCGTATGCGTACAGTGCCCAAACTTCCATCTCGCCGAAGCGCTGGCCGCCGAACTGGGCCTTGCCGCCCAGAGGCTGCTGGGTAACCAGGCTGTAAGGGCCGGTCGAACGGGCGTGGATCTTGTCGTCGACCATGTGGCCGAGCTTGAGGATGTAGGACGTACCCACGGTAATGGGCTCGCGGAACTCCTCGCCGGTGCGGCCGTCGAACAGACGGGTCTTGCCGCGCTCGTCAAGCTGGGTGACGAACTCGGGGCGCATGTGATCGCCAAAGGCAGCGGTGGCCTTGTTGAGCATGTTCTTGTTGGCACGACGGATGACCTCGGCGATCTCGTCCTCCTTGGCGCCGTCGAAGACGGGCGTGGCGGTGAAGAACGGACCGGGGACGTACTTGTCGGAGTCGGCCTGCTCGGTATCCCAACCGCAGGCAGCAGCCCAGCCAAGGTGGCACTCGAGCAGCTGGCCGACGTTCATACGCGAAGGAACGCCCAGCGGGTTGAGAATAACGTCGATCGGGGTACCGTCAGCCATGTAGGGCATGTCCTCGACCGGCAGAACGTTACAGATAACACCCTTGTTGCCGTGGCGGCCGGCGATCTTATCGCCCTGCTGGATCTTACGACGCTGGGCGACGTAGACGCGCACCTGCTCGTTGACGCCGGGGGCCAGGTCGTCGCCGTTCTCGCGGCTAAAGCGGACGATGTCGATGACGCGGCCGTAAGCGCCGTGAGGCATCTTAAGGGAGGTGTCGCGGACATCGTGCGCCTTGGCACCGAAGATGGCGCGCAGCAGGCGCTCCTCGGCGGTCAGAGCGCTCTCGCCCTTAGGCGTGACCTTGCCGACCAGGATGTCGCCAGGGCCGACCTCGGCGCCGATACGGATGATGCCGTCCTCGTCGAGGTTGGCAAGCATGTCCTCGGATAGGTTCGGGATCTCGCGGGTGATCTCCTCGGGGCCGAGCTTGGTGTCGCGGGCGTCGATCTCGTGACGGGTGATGTTGATGGTCGTCAGCAGGTCCTCGGCCACCAGGCGCTCGGACACGACGATACCGTCCTCGTAGTTAAAGCCTTCCCACGGCATGTAGGCCACGGTGAGGTTCTGGCCCAGTGCGAGCTCGCCGTGATCGGTCGAAGGACCGTCAGCCAGAGGCTCGCCCTGCTCAACGGTGTCACCGACGCGCACGAGCGGACGGTGGTTGATGCAGGTGGACTGGTTGGAGCGCTGATACTTGGCCAGGTGATACTCGTCCATGCCGCCGGCATGCTTGACGATAATCTTGGCGGCGTCGGCAAAGATGACCTCGCCGGCGTTCTTGGCCAGGGTGACCTCGCCGGAGTCCAGAGCGGCGCGACGCTCCATGCCGGTACCGACATAGGGAGCGGCGGGGTGAACCAGCGGCACGGCCTGACGCTGCATGTTAGCGCCCATCAGCGTACGCTTGGCGTCGTCGTGCTCCAGGAACGGGATCAGCGTGGCTGCCACGGAGAGCATCTGACGCGGCGAAACGTCCATGTAGTCGACGTCCTCGACGGGCACGTCGGCGGGAGCGCCGAAGGAGCCGTCGAAGTCGCGGGTACGGGCGATCACGGTGTGCGGACGGACGATCTTGCCCTCGGCATCGGTCGTGATGAACTCGTTGGTCTTGGGATCGAGCGGCGTGTTGGCCGGCGCGATGACGTGCTTCTCTTCCTCGTCAGCGGTCATCCAGTCGATCTGGTCGGTGGCAACGCCGTTCTCGACGCGACGGAACGGGGCCTCGATGAAGCCATACTCGTTGACGCGGGCGTAGAGGGCGAGCGAGCCGATCAGGCCGATGTTGGGGCCTTCGGGGGTCTCGATCGGGCACATGCGGCTGTAGTGCGAGTTGTGAACGTCGCGGACGGCCGTCGGCACGTTGGTGCGGCGGCTGGAGCCCGACTTGTGGCCGGCAAGACCACCAGGGCCGAGTGCGGACAGACGGCGCTTGTGGGTCAGACCGGTCAGGGGGTTCGCCTGGTCCATGAACTGCGAGAGCTGCGAGGAACCGAAGAACTCCTTGATGGAGGCCACGATCGGGCGGATGTTGATGAGCGACTGCGGGGTGATCTCGTCGATGTCCTGGGAGCTCATGCGCTCACGGACGACGCGCTCCATACGGCTCATGCCGATACGGAACTGGTTGGCGACGAGCTCGCCGACGGTACGGATGCGGCGGTTGCCGAAGTGGTCGATGTCGTCGACCTTGAAGCCCTGCTCGCCGGCAGCGAGGGACAGCAGGTAGCGCAGCGTAGCGACGATATCCTCGTCGGTGAGCACCGTGACCTCTTCCTCGGTGGTGAGGTTGAGCTTCTTGTTGACCTTGTAACGACCGACGCGAGCCAGGTCGTAGCGCTGCGGGTTAAAGAGCAGACCCTCGAGCAAGCTGCGGGAAGCGTCCACGGTGGGAGGCTCGCCCGGGCGCAGGCGACGGTAAATCTCGATAAGGGCATCCTCGCGGGTGAGGGCGGTATCGCGCTCCAGAGTGCGCTTGATCACATCGGAGTTGCCGAGCAGCTCGATGATGTCGTCGTTGGTGACGGCGATGCCAAGGGCGCGCAGAAACATCGTGGCGCTCTGCTTGCGCTTACGGTCGATGGAGACCATGAGCTGGTCGCGCTTGTCGACCTCAAACTCAAGCCAGGCACCGCGGGACGGGATGATCTGGGCCTTGTAGATCTGCTTGCCCGAATCCATCTCGGAGCTGTAGTACACGCCCGGGGAGCGGACGAGCTGCGAGACGACGATACGCTCGGTACCGTTGATGATGAAGGTGCCCTGATCGGTCATCATGGGGAAGTCGCCCATGAAGACGAGCTGCTCCTTGATCTCGCCGGTCTCCTTGTTGGTGAGACGGACGTCGGTCAGAAGCGGAGCCTGATAGGTCATATCCTTCTCGCGGCACTCCTCGACGGTGTGCGCGGGGTCGCCGAACTGATGCTCGCCGAAGGTAACCTCGAGAACATGGTTCTGGCTCTGGATGGGGCTGGATTCCTTGAACGCCTCACGAAGGCCCTCGTCCTTAAAACGCTCAAAGGATTCCCTTTGAACAGAGATAAGGTTGGGGAGCTCCATGGCCTCCGGGATTTTCCCGAAGCTGACGCGCTTGCGCTCAGTGGCAGTGTATGCGTAGGTCACCAGGTTTTTCCTCCTTCACGGAAATGCTCGGTGGGTTGGCGAGGCATAGCTTCGCCAGTTATCGCAACCTAATAGTTTATCAGGTACCGACCGTTGGGCAAGAAAAGCCTTGACGCGATTGAGTTTTTGGAGTAGCAAAGTTTTTCGACAGAAAATGTGCAGGTAGATATATGCGTATCGAACACCTGTTCATATATTTTCTGTGAACAGAGAGCCGGCGATCGCAGCTCGCATAAAAAACGGGTGCAGACCGAAGTCCGCACCCGTAAATGTCGATGCCCGAAGGCTTACTTACGCATCAAGCCGCCACGCTCGTCGATGGCGTCCCAGAAGGCGCTGGCAAAGCGAGGATCGCTTGCGGCCATGAGGGCGTTGGTGGCCATCCAGCCAGACGGGGTGCCGGTGTCGTAGCCCGAGAGCGGGTCGATGACGACAGCGTACATGGCCTCACGATCGAGCGAGCGGGCCATGGCGTCGGTAAGCTGGATCTCGCCGCCCTTGCCGGCCTGCTGATCTGCCAGCAGGTCCATGACCAGCGGGCTCAGCAGGTAACGACCGACGATGTACAGGTTGGACGGAGCCGCCTCGGGAGCAGGCTTCTCGACCAGACCGCCGATGCGCCAGACAGCGCCCGGCTCGGCATCGGCAACGCCCTCGGCGCCCTCGAGCGAACCGACGCGCTCGCCGGCGATAACGCCGTAGCGGCTGACTTCCTCGGGCGAGCAAGCAGCGACGGCGATAACCGAAGCGCCACCGTGCTCCTTGGAAACGGCGAGCATCTTGTCGCAGATGTCGCGGTTAGGCACAACGTAGTCGCCCAGAAGAACCAGAAAGTTCTCCCCCGCTACAGCGTCGGCGGCAGAGCGAATGGCGTGACCGAGGCCCTTGGGCTCGTACTGATAACGGAAGTCGACCGGCATACCACCCGCATGGGCGACGGCGTCGGCGTAGGCGTCCTTACCGCGCTCGCGCAGCAGGTTCTCGAGCGAACGATCGGGCTGGAAGTAGCTCAGCAGCTCGGGCTTGCCGGGCGAGGTAACGATGATGGCGTCGTCGACCTCCTCGGGGTCGAGCGCCTCCTCAACGACATACTGGATGACCGGCTTGTCGAGCACCGGCAGCATCTCTTTGGGCGTGCACTTGGTGCCAGGCAGAAAACGCGTGCCAAGACCGGCGGCGGGGATGATTGCCTTCATGTTATTCAAGGATCCTTTCGCAGGCGCAGAATGCGCCCTGTGCGTGCGGCACGGTGGCCGCAGACCAAATTGCGATACCGAAGTATCTTACCGCCGGAGACATACGTCGCCGTAAGGCAAACGCAATTCTTCAGCAGGTCAACGCAAATTATTGCTCGAATGGTGCAATTTTGCGCCCCAGCGGCAACGGGATTGGCACGGCGAAGACAACGGTGTTCTGCGTTCCGAGCAATGGGGATGAGGGGCCAAAACAAAAAAGACGGGGCTCGCATAGCGAGTCCCGTCTGCAAAGAAATCTGGCGAGAAAGCCTGATTACTTGAGGGTGACAGCAGCGCCAGCAGCCTCGAGCTTCTCCTTGGCAGCCTCGGCGTCCTCCTTCTTGGCACCCTCGAGAACAGCCTTGGGAGCGCCCTCGACGACCTCCTTGGCCTCCTTCAGGCCAAGGTTGGTGAGCTCACGGACGGCCTTGATGACCTGGATCTTGTTGTCGCCGAAGCCCTCGAGCACGACGTCAAACTCGGTCTTCTCCTCGGCCTCAGCAGCGCCAGCAGCGGGAGCGGCGACAACAGCGGCAGGAGCAGCGGCGGAAACGCCGAAGGTGTCCTCGATAGCCTTGACGAGCTCGGAAGCCTCGAGAAGGGTCATTTCCTTAAGAGCATCGATGATCTCATCGGTGGTAAGCTTAGCCATTTCTAAGTCCTTTCGGTTTCCGTGTCTGTGCACGGAGATCAGTTAAAACACGGCGCGAATGCGCCTGGGGTGCGGCGTTGCCGCCGCGGGTGAAAACAGCGACTAGGCTGCCTTCTGCTCGGAGACCTGCTGGATCGAACGAGCGAGACCAGAGGAAACGCCGTTGACGCAGACAGCGATGTCGCGAGCGAAACCGGAGATGAGACCGGCGATCTGGCCGAGAAGCTGATCCTTGGTGGGCAGCTCGGCGATAGCCTTAACATCATCAGCGGAAACGGCCTTGCCGTCGGAGATACCGCCCTTGATCTCAAGGACGCCCTTGGACTTAGCGGAGAAGTCCTTAAGGGCCTTAGCGGCCTCGACCGGCTCGGTCTCGTAGAACACATAAGCGACAGGGCCGGCGAGGATCTCGTCGAGCTCGGGCTGCTCCTGGTTCTTGAGAGCGATCTTGACCAGGTTGTTCTTGTAGACCTTCATCTCGGCGCCGCACTCGCGAAGCTGATGACGCAGCTCCTGAGCCTGCTTAACCGTCAGACCGTTGTAGTTGACAACGAACAGACCGGCGTTCTCGGCGATACGGGACTCGATCTCTGCAACCTTGTCGATTTTGTACTGCTGGGGCATGAATTACACCTCCTCGAATTCTTTCCGGGCACGGTCCGCCACAAGGACGTGACGGGGGCATGTCCAAAAAGAAAGCCCCCGCGCTGCATGAGCGACGGGGGCGAGAAGACATATCTACTCGACCACCTCGGCTGGCGGGATGTCCCATTAAGCT
>CAUGNZ010000014.1 GCA_959601045.1 uncultured Collinsella sp. | reverse complement strand
CCACGCTCGAGGGTCTCAAGGCCGAGTCCGAGACGCTCGCTCGCGCCATGGCTGCCGAAGGTGCCGAGCAGTGCGGTTTTTGCGCTCCCGGCCTCATCATGAACGTGCTGGCGCTTGCCCGCGCCGCCAAGGAGGACCCGAGCCTTGTCGCCACGCGCGAGGAGCTCTCGCGCCAGCTGGCTGGCAACCTCTGCCGTTGCGGCGGCTACGAGAGCCAGCTGCGCGCCATCGTCCGCTTCCTTAACGAGTCCGGCGTGCAGGTGGGCTTCGAGATGACCGAGCTGCCGGTCAACGACACGAGCTCTGACGGCGTCACCTACAAGCAGATTACCCACAAGCAGCCTAAGAAGGACTCGAAGGCCCTGCTCGAGGGCCGTCCCGTCTACACGGGCGACATGGTGCCCGCCGGTGCGCTCGTCGTCAAACTTAAGCGCAGCCCGTATGCCCGCGCCAAGATCCGCTCCATCGATACGTCGCGCGCCCTGAAGGTGCCCGGCGTGGTGGGCGTCTACACCTACGAGGACGTTCCCAAGCGCCGTTTTACCATTGCCGGCCAGAGCTATCCGCAGCCGAGTCCCTACGACCGTCTGATTCTCGAGAACCTCGTCCGTTATCAAAACGAAGAGGTGGCGATCGTCGCCGCCGAGACCGAGGAGGCCGCCGATAAGGCGCTCAAGCTCATCAAGGTCGACTACGAGGTGCTCGAGCCTCTGCTCGACTTTACCCAGGCACTCGATAACGACATCGTGGTCCACCCCGAGGGCGACGTGACCTTTATGTTCCCGCAGGGCGGCGACGTTGCTCGCAACCTGGTGTGCAGCGGTACCAGCGATTTTGGCGATCTTGATGAGGCATTCGCCCAGAGCGACATCGTCTTCACCCGCACCTACACCAGCCAGGCCACGCAGACCGCTCCCATGGAGACCTTCCGCGCCTTCGCGACGACCGACGCGTTCGGCCGCATCTCGGTGACCACCTCTACGCAGGTGCCCTTCCACGTGCGCCGCATGGTCGCGCAGTCGCTCGACATCCCGCAGTCACAGGTGCAGGTCATTAAGCCGCGCATCGGTGGCGGCTTTGGCTCAAAGCAGACGGGCTGCTGCGAGATCTTCGTGGCGTTCGTCACCCAGCAGACCGGCCGTCCGAGCTACTGCTGCTACACCCGCGAGGAGACCATCACCGCGGGCAACTCGCGTCACCAGATGCAGATGACCGTTAAGCTGGGCGCCATGAACGACGGCACTATCACGGCCATCGACCTGCATACGCTGTCCAACGCCGGCGCGTACGGCGAGCATGCCACCACGACGATCGGTCTCTCGGGCCACAAGAGCCTGCCCATCTACAACCACGTGAAGGCGAGCCGCTTTAGGTGGGACGCCGTCTACACCAACACCAACCGCGGCGGCGCGTATCGCGGCTACGGTGCCACCCAGGGCCAGTTTGCCGTGGAGAGTGCCGTCAACGAGCTCGCCGACATGCTGCACATGGACCCTGCCGACCTGCGCCTTAAGAATATCGTGCGCGAGGGCGAGGTCATGCCGCAGTACTACAACGAGAAACTCAACGCCTGCGCACTCGACCGCTGCCTGCTGCGCGCGATGGACATGATCGGCTGGCGCGACAAGCCGCTGGCCGTGGACCTGGGCGACCGCGTGCGTGCTCTGGGCTGTGCGCTCACCATGCAGGGATCGGGCATCTCCAACGTGGACATCGCCGGCATCGACATGCGCCTGGAAGAGGACGGCTTCATTACCATCGGCACCGGCGCCACCGATAACGGCATGGGCGTCGACACGATCCTGGCGCAGATTGCCGCCGAGGAGCTGGGCGTGGAGAGTTCGCTGATCGTGGTGCGCGGCGTGGACACCGATGTGTCGCCGTTTGACGCCGGCTCGTACGCGAGCTCGGGTACGTACGTGACGGGCCTTGCTGCTAAGAACGCCGCGACCGAGCTGCGTGAGAAGATTTGCGCCAAGGCCGCCCAGATGTGGGACGTGGACGCCGCCGACGTGGTCTTCGACGGCCAGTACGTGCGTCTGTCCGATGAGCGTGCCGCGCGCGAGCAGAACCGCTACCTCACGCTGCGCGACTTTGCCAACCTGTGCGTCAAGAACATCGCGGGCGGCGACGCGCTCACCTCGCATGCCTCTGCCTGCCTGCCCGTTTCGCCTCCGCCGTTTATGGCCGGCATTGCCGAGGTCGAAGTCGACAAGGCCACCGGCAAGGTGACCGTGGTGGACTACGCGGCGGCCGTGGACTGCGGCACCGTGATCAACGAGGCTCTCGCGCGCGTCCAGGCCGAGGGCGGCATTGCCCAGGGTATCGGCCATGCGCTCTACGAGATCGTCGAGCACGACGACCGCGGCCGCCTGCGTACCGGCAACTTTATGAGCTACAAGCTGCCCACGCGTCTGGATATCGGCAGTATTCGCGTGGCCTTTGAGCCGAGCTACGAGCCGACGGGTCCGTTTGGCGCCAAGTCGATCGGCGAGGTCGTCATCAACACGCCACTCGCCGCCGTTGCCTCGGCCGTGGCGCACGCCACCGGCCATCAGGTTCGCTCGCTGCCCATCACGCCCGAGAAGGCCCTGCTGGGGGAGTAGCGGGTCAGCGAACAAGTCGTACAAGTCGTAATTGGCGGGGTGGGGCAACTCGCCCCGCCAATTGCACTCGTGGTGAGGTCGTGAGCTTGTAAAAGGTGTGCGTGCGCTTGCCGCTCGTATCTGCTATCATTCCTAGTCTGTGCGCTCATGCGGGCGTGGCGGAATTGGTAGACGCGCCAGATTTAGGTTCTGGTGGGATTCCCGTGAAGGTTCGAGTCCTTTCGCCCGCACCAACGCACCCGCGTCGGCTTATGCCCTCGCGACGCTTGTTGCATAAAGGTACCAGCACCTCAGATAAGCTGGGCAGTATGAGGAGGAACGTGTTGAACATCACCGCTTCTGACGTCAAGGACGCCAAGCTCACCGCTACGGTCACCATCCCGGCCGCCGACGTCGACGCCGCGATCAAGAAGGCCTACAAGGACACCGCCAAGAAGTACCGCTTCCCGGGCTTCCGTGCCGGTAAGGCCCCCCGTCCGGTCATCGACTCCGCTCTTGGCGCCGAGGCTACCCTCGCTCAGGCCACCAACGACCTGATCGCCGCCAATGAGCCCGCCGTCCTCAACGAGCTGGACATCGTCCCCACCAAGAGCGGTGACTACAAGGAGCTCGACCTCGCCAAGGATCACGAGGACTACACCTACACCGTCGAGTTCTCCCTGCGTCCCGCCGCTGAGCTCTCCTCCTTCGACGCCGTCGAGATCGAGATGCCCCCTGCGGAGGTCACCGAGTCCGAGATCAACAACCAGGTCGAGATGCTCCTCAACTACCGTGCCACCTTCGAGGACGTTGAGGGTCGCGCTGTCGAGGCTGACGACTATGTGACCGTCGACCTCAAGGCCGTCGAGAACGCCGACAACTTTGCCGCCGAGGGTCGCATGCTCATCGCCGGTAACGACAGCAACCCCAAGGAGTTCAACGAGGCCCTGATCGGTGCTAACGTTGACGACGTCAAGACCGTCACCTGGACCGACGAGGTCGAGGAGGGCGAGGAGGCCGAGACCCACACCGTCGAGGTCACCGTCAAGGGCATCAAGGTCCGCAACACCCCCGAGCTCACCGACGAGCTTGTCAAGTCCGACTTCGGCTTCGACAGCATCGACGCTATGCGCGACGCCATCAAGATCGAGATCGAGCAGGACAAGGCTTCCCGCCTTCCGGCCGAGAAGGAGAACCGTTGCGTCTCCGCTCTCGCCGAGCGCCTGCAGCTCGACGAGATGGACGCCGACTACGAGCAGTCCGTCTTTGAGGAGCTTGGCCAGAACTTCCTGTCCAATCTCGCTGCCCGCGGCATGACGCTGGACACCTGGCTGCCCGCTTCCGGTCTGACCATGGAGCAGTTCATCGGCGACTTGCACAAGCAGGCCAACGACGTTGCCCGTGAGTCCCTGGCGCTCGACGCTCTCGCCCGTGAGCTCAAGATTGAGGTCACCGAGGACGACATCAACGCCGAGTTCGAGAAGGCTGGCGTCAAGGACGTCGAGGCTTCCAAGGCCGAGTTCATCGCCGATGGCCGCATGCCTGCCGTGCGCGAGTCCATCCGTCGCTCCAAGGCCGTCGACCACCTGGTCGAGAACGCTAAGGTGACCGAGGTCGACGAGACCGCCAAGGACGCCGAGTAATTCTCGCCACCTTGCCCGCGAGCGCATGTATGTGCCCGTGATGGGGTAAAGTTAATAGCCGGTTATCCGGTTGCTTCGTACGGTGCCAGCCAATGCATAGCATGCGGGCACCGTACGTTTATCTAGAACCAATTTGGTCCGCAAGAGAGAAATGGAGATGCGTATGATCGCTAAGTTCGATTCCGCCCTCGTGCCATACGTTATCGAGCAGACGCCGCGCGGCGAGCGCAGCTACGATATCTATTCGCGCCTGCTCAACGACCGCATCATCTTCTTGGGCGAGGAGATCAACTCCGTCAGCGCCAACCTGGTCGTTGCCCAGCTGCTGCATCTTGAGAGCCAGGATGCCGAGAAGGATATCTCGCTCTACATCAATTCGCCCGGTGGCGAGGTTTACTCTGGCCTGGCGATTCTTGACACCATGAACTTCATCAAGCCGCAGGTCTCCACCATCTGCGTCGGTATGGCCGCGTCCATGGCCGCCGTGCTGCTTTCGGCCGGCGCTAAGGGCAAGCGCTTCTGCCTGCCGCACTCCAAAGTCATGATTCACCAGCCCAGCGGCGGTGCCCAGGGTCAGCAGACCGAGATTGAGATTGTGGCCGAGGAGATCAAGAAGACCCGCCGCGAGCTCAACCAGATCTTGTCCGATGCCTCGGGCCAGCCCATCGAGAAGGTCCAGGCCGACACCGAGCGCGACAACTACCTGACCGCTGCCGAGGCCCTCGACTACGGCCTGATCGACCGTATCGTCACCTCTCGCGATCTCGCCGCGAAGGACGCCTAGGATGGCGGGAAACATGCAGGACAACTTTGACGAGAACGGCAACCCCATTCGCTGCTCCTTCTGCGGAAAAGAACAGGGCCAGGTCCGTCGCCTCGTAAAGGGTCCGACCAACATCTTTATCTGTGACGAGTGCGTCGCCGCCTGTTCTGAGATTCTGGAGGAGTCGCTGGCTTCGGACTTCATGGACGCTGCCCGCAACGGCAAGCTGCCGGGCTTCCTCAACGACCACGGCCAGGCTGCCGGGCAGCCCGCTGTGGACCCCGAGACCGAGGGCTTTGAGCTCGAGGACGACCGCCAGGTCATCACGCACGTGCCGACGCCGCACGAGATCTATGACGAGCTTTCGGCCTATGTCATGGGTCAGGAAGACGCCAAGCGCGCCATGTCGGTTGCCGTGTACAACCACTATCGCCGCGTGATCGAGGGTGGCGCCGCGGTGTCTGCCTTTGACGAGGCATCGGGCATGGGCTCGCAGTTCGACGACAATATGGACGAGGTAGAGCTCGCCAAGTCCAACATCCTGCTGCTCGGTCCCACCGGTACCGGCAAGACCCTGTTGGCCCAGACGCTCGCGCGCATCCTCGAGGTGCCGTTTGCCATTGCCGACGCCACCGCGCTCACCGAGGCCGGTTACGTGGGCGAGGATGTGGAGAACATCCTGCTCAAGCTTATCAATGCTGCCGATGGCGATATCGAGCGCGCTCAGGTGGGCATTATCTACGTGGACGAGATCGACAAGATCGCCCGCAAGGCCGAGAACCTCTCTATTACCCGCGATGTCTCGGGCGAGGGCGTTCAGCAGGCGCTGCTTAAGATTCTTGAGGGCACGGTGGCAAGCGTTCCGCCCACCGGCGGCCGCAAGCATCCCCAGCAGGAACTGTTGCAGATCGACACGACCAACATCCTGTTTATCTGCGGCGGTGCCTTTGTGGGTCTGGACAAGATCATCGCCGACCGCGTGGGCAACAAGGGCGTGGGCTTTAACTCCGAGATCGCCGGCCCCACCTCGGTCGACGAGAACGACCTGCTGCGTCAGGTGCTCCCGCAGGACCTCAACGCCTTTGGCATGATCCCCGAGTTCGTGGGCCGTACGCCCGTCGTCACCCAGACGCAGGCGCTCGACGAGGACGACCTGGTGTCGATTCTGACCGAGCCCAAGAACGCCGTGGTGCGCCAGTACCGCAAGATGTTCCAGCTCGAGGACGTCGATCTTGAGTTTGAGGACGCGGCCCTGCACGAGATCGCCCGCATGGCGCTCGCCCGCAAGACCGGCGCCCGCGGCCTGCGTTCCATCTGCGAGGACGTGCTTCAGCAGACGATGTTCGACCTCCCCAGCGAGGAGGGTGTCGCCAAGGTCATCGTGACCGAAGCGGCGGTTAAGGGCGAAGAACAGCCCCAACGCATCTACGGGTAAACCTGCCAAAAACGTGCTTGCAAATAGCCTCCGACCATCCGCGGTCGGAGGCTATTTTATATATACGCAAAACACCCAACTACCTGTGTTATTCTGTGTGATTGTTTAAGCCTCAGCGAAGTCATATCAGACTGAAGTAATCGATACCTAAGGGGAGGAATGCAGACCCTAGCGGGCCTACATTCCTCCCCGGCGGGACAGGGAGAGATATATGGAAGAGATGCCCAAGAACTACGATCCGTCGACCAACGAGCCGGCGATCCTGCAGAAGTGGCTCGACGGCGGCTACTACAAGCGCCGCGAGGGCGTGGGCGACTGCACCGTCACCATTCCGCCTCCCAACGTGACCGGCAAGCTCCACATGGGCCACGCCACCGACGACTCCATCCAGGACGCCATCATCCGTATGGCCCGCATGCGCGGCAAGTCCACGCGCTGGGTGCTGGGCACCGATCACGCCGGTATCGCCACGCAGACCAAGGTCGACAAGAAGCTCAAGAGCGAGGGCATCAGCCGCCTGGAGATCGGTCGCGATAAGTTTGTCGACGCCTGCTGGGACTGGACCCACGAGTACGGCGGCATCATCGTCGAGCAGATTAAGCGCATGGGCTGCTCCGTCGACTTCGACAACGAGCGCTTCACCATGGACGAGGATTACGCCCAGGCTGTGCGTAAGGTCTTCTGCGACTGGTACCATGACGGCCTGATCTACCGTGGCAAGCGCATCGTCAACTGGTGCCCCAACTGCACCACCGCCATCTCGGACGACGAGGCCGAGTATAAGGACGAGAAGGGCCACCTGTGGCACCTGCGCTACCCGCTGACCGAGCCGGTCAATGGCCAGGACTACATCGTCGTCGCCACCACGCGCCCCGAGACCATGCTCGGCGACACGGGCGTTGCCGTCTCCCCGAAGGACCCCGAGAAGGCCGCCTTTGTGGGCAAGACCGTCATGCTGCCGATCGTCAACCGCGAGATTCCCATCTTTGAGGATTGGCATGTCGACGCCAACTTTGGCTCCGGCTTCGTCAAGGTCACCCCGGCCCACGACCCCAACGACTACGCCATGGGTCAGGCCCACGACCTGCCGCAGATCAACATCTTCGACGAGCACGCGGTGGTCGTCGAGGGCTACGGCGAGTTCACCGGCATGAACCGCGACGAGTGCCGCGAGGCCGTCATCAAGTGGTTCGAGGAGCACGACCTGCTCGACCACGTCGAGGAGCATGATCACTCCGTCATGCACTGCTACCGTTGCGACTCCGCCCTGGAGCCGTGGCTGTCCGAGCAGTGGTTCGTCGCCGTCGACAAGCTCAAGGGACCGGCGCTCGACGCCGTCAACTCCGGCAAGGTCACCTTCCACCCCGCGCGCTGGACGCAGACCTACACCACCTGGATGGAGAACCTCAAGGACTGGTGCATCTCGCGCCAGCTGTGGTGGGGCCATCGCATCCCCGTGTTCTACTGCGAGGACTGCGGCTGGGAGGACGCCCTCACCGAGGACACCGATGTGTGTCCCAAGTGCGGCGGCCATCACGTGCATCAGGACGAGAACGTGCTGGACACCTGGTTCAGCTCGCAGCTGTGGACCTTCGCCACGCAGGGCTGGCCGCAAAAGCCGGAGCTGCTCGAGGGCCATCACCCCACGACGGCGCTCGTCACCGCACGCGACATCATCGCGCTGTGGGTCGCCCGCATGATCATGAGTTCGCTGTATTTCTTGGACGAGGTGCCGTTTAAGGACGTCGTCATCTACCCGACGATTCTGGCCAAGGACGGCAGCCGCATGTCCAAGTCCAAGGGCAACGGTGTCGATCCCATGGACCTCATTGGCATGTACGGCGCCGACGCCATGCGCTTCAACCTGCTCACGCTGTGCACCAACAACCAGGACGTCAAGTTTGACGCGAACATCGACAAGAAGACCAAGAAGCTCATCGACAGCCCGCGTACCGACCAGGCCAAGTCGTTTGTGACCAAGATCTGGAACGCCAGCCGCTTCCTGCTTATGAACATGGAGGGCTATACGCCCGGCGAGCCCGCCGTGGAGACGCCGGCCGACGCCTGGATGTTCAGCCGCCTGGCCAAGGCCGTGAAGATGGTCACCGAGGGTATCGAGAACTACACCTTTGGCGACATGGCCCGCGGCGTGCAGCAGTTCTTCTGGAACGAGGTCTGCGACTGGTACGTCGAGGTCACCAAGGCCCGCCTGAAGGGCGAGGGCCGTCTACAGGCGCAGCGCAACCTGATCTTTGTGCTCGACACCTCCATTCGCCTGATGCACCCGCTCATGCCGTTTGTCACCGAGGAGATTTGGGACAACATGCCGGCGAGCGTGCTCGATCTGGACGCCGAGGGCAACGTGGACCGCGCCGAGGCGCTCATGATCGCCAAGTGGCCCGAGCCCGCCGACTACGCCAAGTACGTCGACGAGCCCGCCGAGCGCGCGTTTGAGCTGTGCCGTGCCGTCGTGTCTGCCGCCCGTGCCACCCGTTCGCGTTATCGCTTAAGCCCCAAGGCGGAGCTCGACGTTGTCGTGCGCGCCGGCGCCGAGGATATCGAGAAGCTCGAGAGCCTGCGCTCCACGATTGAGCCGCTGGCCAACACGGCTTCGCTGGTTATGGGCACTGACGTTGAGAAGCCGGCCGCGAGCATTGCCGTGGTCGACAGCGGCGTCGAGGTCTTTGTGGTGCTCGAGGGCAAGGTTGACCTTTCGGCCGAGAAGGCACGTCTGGAGAAGGAGATCGCCGCGGCCCAGAAGGAGCTTGCCGGCTGCGAGAAGACGCTCGCCAACGAGGGCTTTGTGGCCAAGGCCGCGCCTGCCGTGGTCCAGAAGAAGAGGGACCGTGCAGCTGAGCTCAAGGAGATCCTTGCGGCGCTGACTGCTCAGGTTGCTGACTTCTCGTAAGGTTTGCTCTGGGGCGCGTCCCGACGCTTTGCTCGCTACTGCGAACAGTCCTGCGCAAGACGGACAGCACATTTAGTGCTGTCCTTTGCGTGCGGAACTTGTATCGAGCAAAGCGTCGGGCCGCTCCTAGTGCGGTTACGTGGTTGTTTGCAGCTGGTAGGTTATGGCCACTTGTTCGTGGCCTTGATCTTGCTGCAAGCGGATAAAGGCTGATATTGTCAACGCGAGGGGCTCATTCTTTTTGGTGGGCCTCTTTTTCTGTTATGGGGGACTTTGGGTTATGACTAAGCGTTCTGGGTCTTATGTCGTTCCTTTCTCGTTTGAGTTGCTTTCGTTTGATGAGGCTGTTGAGCTGGCTGCTGATACGGGGCGGATTTCTGGGGATGCTGGGCCTCTGCTTGAGACGGTTGTCGATATGCTCGATGAGCTGGGACGTCCGGACGAGTATTTCGATTGCATTCAGGTTGCCGGTACCAATGGCAAGACTTCGACCACGCGTTTTTCGGCTGCCATCCTTCGTGGTGAGGGGTTAAAGACCGCACTGTATACGTCTCCGCAGCTTGTGCGCTATCCCGAGCGCATGGAGGTCGATGGGCGCGTTGTGAGCGACGAGGCCTTTGCCCGTGGCGTTTCTGCCGCCGTCGAGGCGGGGCATCGCGTGAATGCTCGTCGTGTAGCGGCGGGGGAGCGCGCCTATACCATCACGCCGTTTGACCTGCTGACGGCTGCCGCACTGGTGGTGTTTGCCGAGGCCGCGGTAGATGTTGCTGTGCTCGAGGTTGGCATGGGCGGCCGTTGGGACGCCACGAGTGCGACCGATCCCGTCGCCGTTGCCATCACCGGCATCGGGCTCGACCACACGCGCATTTTGGGCGACACGCTCGAGGCAATTGGGGGGGAGAAGGCCGCGGTCATCAAGCCCGGGCGCTTGGTTGTGCTGGGCGAGGGCACGCACGAGGCGAGCGTTCAGCGCGTGATGGATGCCCGTTGCCGCGAGTGCGGCGTCGTGCCGCTCGTGGTGAGCCACGCCACGACCAAGGTGCCGGCGCATGTGGGCGATACGGTTGAGTTTAGCTGCACCACGCCGCGCGCGATTTATACGTCGAGCATGGTCAAGCCGGCCTATCAGCCGCAGAATGCCGCGTGCGCGATTATGCTGTGCGAGGGGTATTTGGGTCGCGAGCTCGACCACGAGGCACTGGATGCTTCGCTTATGGGCTGCCCCACGCCGGGTCGCTTTGATGTGCTGGGAACCGATCCGCTCAAGCTGATTGATGCCTGCCATAACCCTCAGAGCTGCGAGAACTTTGTGAGCGCACTGGATGAGATCGACCCGTGCGTGGAGAATCGCCCCACGCTGCTGTGCGCCGCGCTTGCCGACAAGGACGTGGCGGGTATCGTTGACGTGCTGATTCCGGCCTTCCCGCGTGTAGTCGTAACGCAGACCGATTCCGATCGCGCCCTACCGGCAGAGGAGCTCGCTGCCCTGGTGGACGCCGATAAGCTCGCAGGTGTGTACCCTAGTGTATCCGAGACTCTCGCCGCCTTCGATGCCGCGGGCGAGCCCTTCGTAGCCGCCGGCACAATCACCCTAGCCGGCGAAGTGGCGAGGCTGCTGCGCTAACCCCACCCGTGGGTAGCTAATTTGGGCTGCTCGCCAGGAAATGGGCCTATTTACTACGTTTAATCGACTGCCCTCGACCACGCCGAGACTTGTGAAATTAAAACCGCAGGTAGAAGGCTTGCAGATTTTCAAAAAAGACCCGCATGGTCGACCCATGCGGGTTAAACGTAGTAGATAGGCCGTTTTCGTGGCGCAGCTCTAGGCTTTCAAATTGATCGACTTGCCCCCTTGGCAGTTGCGGTGAAATAGTTCCTGGATTTTGCCTACGTGGGCCCATCTGGGAACTATTCCACCGCAACTTATTGAGGGGCTATTGGGAAGGGGCTAGTCTAGGCGGACTGGGTCGTGGGGGTAGGCGTTGAGAATCTCGACGCCGTTCTCGGTCACCAGGGCCAGGTCCTCGATGCGGACGCCGGTGCGGTCGGGGAGGTAGATGCCCGGTTCGATGGAGAACGTCATGCCCGGCTCTACGACCTGCTCGTTGACGAGCGAGACGTCGCCCGGCTCGTGGTCCTGCAGGCCGATCGAGTGACCCAGGCGATGCGTAAAGTATTCGCCGTAGCCCGCGTCCTCAATCACGTCGCGCGCGGCACGGTCCAGGTCGCACATGCGCACGCCCGGTGCGATGAGCGCCTCGGCGGTCTCGTTGGCGCGGCGCACGATATCGTAGATGCGTGCGGTTTCCTCGTCCGGCTCGCCCCAAAAGAACGTGCGCGTCATGTCCGAGCAATAGTTGCAGCGGCGTCCGCCAATGTCGAACAGCACCACGTCGCCGCGCTTGAGCACGGTGTCGTCGGGTTCGTGATGCGGGTCGCCGGCGTTGGCGCCAAAGCTCACGATGGGCGGAAAGCTAAAGCCCTCGCAGCCGTGCTTGCGGTACAGACCGAGCATCTGATCGGCAATTTCGCGCTCCGTCACGCCTTCATGGACGAGCTTGATGGCGTCGGCCATCACGGCGTCGTTGGCGGCCGAGGACGCGCGCATAAGCTCCTGCTCGGTAGCGTCTTTGTAGGTGCGTGCGGCGGTGACGGCAAAGTCACCCAGGAAAAACTCGCTGGCGGCGTGGCGCTCCATGAGCGGCATCAAAAAGCCGGAGCGCATGACGGTGTCGATGCCGAGCGGTTTGGTCGGATCGACCTCGCGAGTGATGGCGTCGGTCACGACGTCGGTATCGGTGTGATAGGCAACGCGGGCATTGTCATACTCTGGCAGCTGGTGCAGGGCGTTGACCAAGATCACTGGCTCGGCATTGCGCACGAGTAGCACGCCGCAAAAACGCTCGAACATATCGGCATAAAAGCCGGTCAGGTAATAGATTGACCACGGGTCGTTTACGAGCAGCTGTGCGCCGGGGTGCTGAGCCTCGAGCGCATCGAGCACGCGCGCCACGCGCTGGTCATCGACATGTGCCATGAAACATCCTTTCGCTAGGCTGCCACCATGGTATCCCAAGCCCGGCACATAGGGACGTTCCTTTTATGCCGGCACTTCGGGACACTCCTTGCAAAAGCAGCTAAAAGAGCCCCGTCCCAAATTAGCTACTCGATGTCCATGCTGGCGATGAGGTCGATGTTGGTGTTGAGGAGGTTCTTCAGAACGATGTCGCCCATGCGGATGGGGGCCTCGACGACCACGCCGCGGATGAGGTCCATAGCTTGGGCGTGAAGCTCCAGCGGGATGGCTTCGGCCGTGCGCACGGGGAGAAGGGCTTCGTCGCCGCCGGAGACGGCCACGGTCGTTGTGAGCACGCGCATGGGGCAGGTGAGCTCCTGATGTGCGAACGTATCGCCGCGCGGGCAGTTGTTACCGGTTACGGAGCGCACTTCCACCACGGTGCCATTGGCGTCGTGCTCCACCTCTACGGTCAGGAGGCACTCGGATGGGCAGGTGGTGCAGTTGAACTGCAGCGTCTCGGTCACATTCGTACTCATGAGCTATGCCTCCTCAACGGGATCGACGGACAGGACGATTTCGCTGGCACCCAGGTCGAGTGCGCGTTGAATCACCTTAGCCGGCAGCGGGAAGCTTTCCATGACGCTCGGTTTAAACGCGCGGACTTTGCCCGCAAACACTTCTTCGCCGTTGGCCAAGATGCGTACTCGAGCGGTATCGACCGGCCGGCGTACGCGGAAGTTGAGCTTGGTGAGCGCCACAGCCGTAATGCGTCCCGGCAGCGCGTATCCCGCAATGCCTGCAGGGGAGACCGTTAGCTCGCGGCCCGTGCCCGAAGCGCTCGCCCCGGCGTCGCCGCCCAACGCCCACGCCGCCGCGGCTGCACCGGCGCGCTCGGACTCGGTCGTCACGTTGTCGGCCGGGTCGTGCACGTGCAGCACGTTGCCACAGGCAAAGATACCCGGCACGCCTGTCTGGAGGCTCTGGTCAACTACGGCGCCGCGCGTACGTGGGTCCAGCTCCACGCCCGCGGCAACCGAAAGCTCGTTCTCGGGAATCAGGCCCACCGAAAGCAGCAGCGTGTCGCACGGAACGATGCGCTGCGTCCCGGCAATGGGCGCCAGGTGCTCGTCGACCTGGCTCACTTCGACGGCTTTCACGCGGTCGTGCCCGATCACGCGCGTGACCGTGGTGGACAGGTGCAGCGGAATTCCAAAGTCGTCCAGGCAGTTCTTGACGTTGCGGCGCAGACCGTTGGCGTACGGCATGAGCTCGTACACGCCCTCGACGGAAATCCCCTCAAGCGTGCAGCGGCGCGCCATGATAAGCCCGATGTCGCCCGAGCCCAAAATGACAGCGCGCGAGCCGGGCTTGAGGTTTTCGATATTGATGTATCGCTGCGCCAGGCCTGCCGTAAACACACCGGCGGGACGGCTGCCGGGGATCTTGATCTCGCTGCGGGTGCGCTCGCGGCACCCCATGGCAAGGACGACCGCCCGTCCGGTGAGCTGCAGCATGCCGGCGGGGCTCATGAGCGTGACGGTATGGACCGCGGTGTCTTCCGCAGGCTCGCCTGAATCAATCCCAAGCACCATGCTGTTTAGGAACAGCGCAATGTCGGTTGCGTGCACCTTGTCGATAAAGCGCTGCGCGTACTCGGGACCGGTGAGCTCCTGTTTAAAGTGCGACAGGCCAAAGCCGGGGTGGATGCACTGGCGGAGGATTCCACCCAGGTGCTGCTCGCGCTCCACGATGGCCACGCGCGCTCCGGCCTTATGCGCGGCCAGCGCGGCAGCCATGCCGGCAGGTCCGCCGCCGATAACGACCACGTCGAAGGCTCGCGTTTGTACGGCTTCCACGACGCCGCAATCAATCGCGTTCGATTTGAATTCCGCCATCCTAGCGCACCCCCTTCAAAGGCCCCTCGACCAGCCAGGAGCCGGCGTCCTCCAGTAATACCTCGCTGGGGTCGCAGCCCAGCTCGCGGGCAAGAATCGTCACCACACGGCTCTGGCAAAAGCCGCTCTGGCACCGACCCATGCCGGCACGACAGCGGCGCTTGACGCCCTCGACCGAAACCGCGCCCGGTTGGCGTCGAATCGCGGCCACAATCTCGGCCTCGGGCACCGTCTCGCAGCGGCAAACAATCTGTCCCCACGCGGGATCGGACTCGATCAGCTCCTCCTTGCGCGCCAGCGGTGCGCGGTCAAAGTCGTCCGGCGCTCGGCGAATTGGGTTCCAGTCCGCCCGCTCGTGCAGTTCCACGCCCGCCTCACGCATCACAAGCTCCATGCGCTCGGCAATGGCCGGTGCGCTTGCCACACCCGGCGACTGAATGCCCGCCGCCTGGAAAAGCCCCGGCACCACGGCTGACTGCCCAATAAAGAAGTCGTTCGTACCCTGAATGACCGGACGCCCGCCGGCAAATGCGCGCACCACGCGGCGCGTATCTAGATCGGGCACCAGCTTGCGCGCGCCGCTCAGCAGCGCGTTCACATCGCTCGCATAGGTCTGCGTGTCGCCCGGCTCGCGCACGGCGGCCGTCGCGGTGATCACGGTGTTGCCGTGCACGGTGCCCGTCACGATAACGCCCTTCGACACCGGCGTCGGCACGGGGTAGAGCGGCATGAGCGTGCGCGGCTCCTTGTCCAGCACCACGATGTTGCCCTGACGCCAGACCATCTGGAACTCCTCGGCGCCCGCTATATGCGAGATGTCGGCGGCGCCGTTGCCCGCGGCGTTGATCAGGTAGCGGCAGCGTACGTTGCCAGCGGGGGTTGCCAGCGTAAAGCGCGCGTCGTCGCCCGAGCCCGCGACTTCAATCGCTTCCACCGACGCGGACCGCATAAACGTTACCCCGTTGGCCACGGCGTTCTCCAGCGCGGCGATGGCAACCTCAAACGGGTCGACAAACCCAGTCGAGGGGCACCACAACGCGCACGTTGCATCGGCACTGGCGCGCGGCTCTAATTCGTGGATGCGGTCGGGTCCGACGATTGACAGCTCGGGCACCCCGTTGGCCAGGCCATTCTGGCGCAGCTTTTCCAGATGCGCGCGGTCCTCGTCGTTAAAGCTCAACACCATCGACCCGGTGCGTCGGAACAGGAAGCCCAGCTCCTGCGCCCACGTACCGTACAACTCGCAGCCACGGGCGTTGACCTGCGCCTTAACTGTGCCCGGCGCCGGATCGTAGCCGGCGTGCACTAGGCCGCCGTTGGCCTTCGACGCGCCCAGCGCAATATCGTTAGCCGCCTCGACCACGCAGATGGACAGGTCATAGCGCGCGAGCTGCCGCGCGATGGCGCACCCCGTGATGCCCGCGCCCACGATCGCGATATCAAACGTTTCCGTCACAGTGCCTCCCAGACGAGTTGACAGGCTGTCAATAAGACTATCCTACGGTCTGCACACCCCCAGCGCGGCGGCAATGCGGCGAACAGCCCCGCAACACCCGCCAACGGCAGACGAGGGGAGACTCAGTAACGTCGACAACCTCGTCTGCCGCCCCTGGTGTCAGAGTTTTGTCTCGTTCTATAACATCTGGGACTGTTTTTGCCGAGTATCTGTTACAGATTGAGACATTCGGCCTGGACGTTTCCTTTGTCTCGATCTGTAACAGTTAGACGAGGATTTGGGCTCCAGATGTTACAGATTAAGACAAACCTTCCGGCGGATTTTGAATGACTCGATCTGTAACAGTTAGACGAGGATTTTGGTTCCAGATGTTACAGATTGAGACGTTAGTCTGGCGCCCCTTCCGTTCGTCTCAATCTGTAACATCTAGGCCCGGATTCCGCTCCCACCTGTTACAGATTGAGATGTTTGTGTCCGCGCCGGCCCCGCCCCTAGCCGTGGTCCCATATAAACAAACCCCGTGGTAAACTTGACCGGACTGTTAATATCCCGAAAGGTACCCGTAATGTCCAAGTACATCTCCGAGCTCATGTCGCCGCAGCTTATGGGCGTCGTCTATGCCTTCGTTGGCTTTATCATCGCCTTGTATGTGCTGTCGGTCGTCTATGTGTTCATCGACGCTCGCCGCCGCGGCGCCAGCGCCTACGTGGCATGGGGCATCATCGCCCTCATCCCGTTTGTAGGCCTCATCGCCTACCTGGTCTTGCGCCCGCACTCCTACGCGTCCGACCGCGAGGAGCAGGAGCTGGACATGGCCCTGCGCGAGCGCCAGCTTGCCCAGTACGGCACCTGCCCGCAGTGCGGCGCGCCCATCGAGAAGGACTTCGTCGTCTGCCCGGTGTGCGATACCCAGGTTCGCAACGTCTGCCCCAGCTGCCATCGCCCGCTCGATGCGCACTGGAAGGTTTGCCCCTACTGCCGAACTCGCATCCAGTAACGCATCCATCGCCGGGCCGGCCGCAAGCCACGCGCACCTCACGCGCACCCCGCCCCCACACGATGAAGCATGCGTAGAAAATCGCCCGCCGTGCCATTAAGGTGCGGCGGGCGCTTGTATACCAAGGCAACCTGCCTATAATGATGCAAGTCAAAAATGCCGAGCGCATCGCACGCACTTGCACCAGGCATCCGAGAGGAGAAAACATACCCATGAAGGCACTCTACAATGACGGTTCGGTGGCCGAGCTCCCGCAGGACGAGGTCACGCACGTCATCCGCCACTCCGCCGCACACATCATGGCGCAGGCCATCAAGCGCTTGTACCCCCAGGCCGACTTTGCCTACGGCCCCGCGACCGACAACGGCTTCTACTACGACGTCGACCTGCCCGAGGGCGTCAAGATCAGCGAGGACGACTTCCCCGCGATCGAGGCCGAGATGAAGAAGATCGTCAAGGAGAACCTCAAGTTCTCCGTGTACGAGAAGCCCCGCGCCGAGGCCATCGCCCTTATGGAGGAGCGCGGCGAGAAGTATAAGGTCGAGCACATCGGCGACCTGGACGACGACGCCCGCATCACCTTCTACCAGCAGGGCGACTACATCGACATGTGCGTCGGCCCCCACATCTGCTACACCAAGGCGCTGAAGGCCTTTAAGCTCACCGGCGTCTCGGGCGCCTACTGGAAGGGCGACAAGGACAACAAGATGCTCACCCGCATCAACGGCGTCGCCTTTGCCACCAAGGAAGAGCTCGACGAGCACATGCACATGTTGGAGGAGGCCAAGAAGCGCGACCACCGCAAGATCGGCCGCGAGATGGACCTCTTTATGATGCGCGACGAGGCCCCCGGCTTCCCGTTCTTCCTGCCCAACGGCATGATCCTTAAGAACACGCTGCTGGACTACTGGCGCGAGATTCACCACAAGGCCGGCTACGTGGAGATCTCCACGCCGCTCATCATGAACAAGCAGCTGTGGAAGACCTCGGGCCACTGGGACCACTACAAGGACAACATGTACTCCACCGTCATCGACGACGAGGAGTACTGCATTAAGCCCATGAACTGCCCGGGCGGCGTGCTGGTGTACGCCTCCAAGCCGCACTCCTACCGCGAGCTGCCCATCCGCGCCGGCGAGATTGGCCTGGTGCACCGCCACGAGCTGCGCGGCGCCCTGCACGGCCTGTTCCGCGTGCGCTGCTTTAACCAGGACGACGCCCACCTGTTTGTGCGTCCCGACCAGCTGACCGACGAGATTGTGGGCGTGGTCAACCTCATCGACTCCGTGTACCAGAAGTTTGGCTTTAAGTACCACGTTGAGCTTTCCACCCGCCCCGAGGACTCCATGGGCTCCGACGAGGACTGGGCGCGCGCCGAGGAGGGCCTGCGCACCGCTTTGGAGAAACTGGGCATGGACTATGAGGTCAACGAGGGCGACGGTGCCTTCTACGGCCCCAAGATTGACTTCCACCTGGAGGACTCGCTCGGCCGTACCTGGCAGTGCGGTACTGTCCAGCTCGACTTCCAGATGCCGCTCAACTTTGACCTGGAGTACGTGGACGCCGACGGCACCAAGAAGCGCCCCATCATGCTGCACCGCGTTTGCTTTGGCTCCATCGAGCGCTTTATCGGTATTCTGATTGAGCATTTTGCGGGCAAGTTCCCCACTTGGCTGGCTCCCGTGCAGGTCAAGGCACTTCCGGTCTCGGAGAAGAGCCGCAACTATGCTCACGAGGTGTGCGCCAAGCTGGAGGAGGCCGGCATTCGCGTGGTCTGCGACGACCGCGACGAGAAGATCGGCTACAAGATCCGCGAGGCTCGCAGCATCGACCGCGTGCCTTATATGCTCATTCTGGGCGAGAAGGAGGTCGAGGCCGGCAACATCTCCGTCCGCGATCGCTCCAACGAGACCGTTCAGATGACCGTTGATGAGTTTGTTGCCAAGGTTCTCGAGGAGATCAAGACTCGCGCCTAAGGCAAGCTGCACAACAATTAACAAAGGCGACCGTCCACAAAGGGCGGTCGCCTTTTTTCTTACCAAAATGAGAAAAGCCGCTGGTTGAGCGGCTTTTTTTGTTGCACAAAAAGGTACAGGTTTTTGTAGAGGGGTATGGAGATGTACCTACTAGCAGTGCATTTTGCGTAATCTGGGCAAACGCTGATTAATTGCTCGTATAATGCCGTTAGTCGAAAGATACAAAAACCTGTACTTTTGCGACTGCGCCTAGCTGCGAGCGAGAAGCCTGTTCTAAACGCCCCTGCATTTGCGTGCATCGCAAAGCAAGAGAAGGGGGCGAGAACATGGAACAGACGGCACGGCGCCAAGAGCAGCTGCCGGGCGCATTTAACGGCGTCACCACCAGTAGCCAGCACGGCCGCGTTCGCTGGTATCTGGTCCACACCCCCAATGGAAAAGAACGCGAGACCTGCGAAAAGGTCCGTTGCATTATCCCGCACAACCTGTTGCAGGACGCTTTTGTGATGCAAAAGGAGTTCTGGTTTAAGCGGGATGGCGCCTGGTCGCTCCAAACCAAACCTATGTACAAGGAATATTTCTTCGTTGCCACGCACGATGCCGCAGCGCTCGATAGGGCCCTGGCCCAGTTGAGCTTTGGCTGCCGCATCGCCGGGAGTAGGGAGCGGGCGTACATGCCCATGCCGGACGATGCACAAGACTGGTACCGCAGCGTACTGGACGATGACGGCGTGGTGCGTAACAGCATTGCCCGCATAGAAGACGGCGTGTTGCACATAGAGCAGGGTCCCTTGGTGGGGCAAGAGGCCCGTGTAAAGAAGATCGACCGTCATAAACGCTGGTGCCTGGTAGACGTGGGCGAGGGTGACTCCACATTTAGGGAGCTGCTTCCGTTAGACGTGCCCAGCAAAACGTAAGGGAGACGTTGCGCCGGCAATTCGTTCGCATTTTGGATTCATAGATGGGGGGGTTCCTGGGGACAGGGACGTAAGTTTTATTGTGGCTGCTAAAGAAGTAACAGAGAGCAATGTGCCCGCGGGGGCGGTACTGATTGCTCAGGCCAGGGACCGGCGTGAGGGCGCCGGCCGCTACAAGGCCATGCAATCCATTATGGACTGGGATCGCTCGCGCCTGGCCTACCGGGCCATAAAGCGCACGTTCGACATCGTGTTCAGCGGTGCTGTGCTCGTCGTAATCGCGATTCCCAGCTTGGTGCTGGCGGCGCTCATCCGCCTGGAGAGCGACGGCAGCCCATTCTACAGCCAAATCCGCGTTGGCCAGACCCGCCCCGACGGCAGTCTGACTACCTTCCGCATGTGGAAGTTCCGAAGCATGTACAAGGACGCCGACGAGCGCCTGGCGGAGCTCAAGGAGCAGAACGAGATCGCCGGCGCCATGTTCAAGATGAAGGAGGACCCCCGCGTCACCAAGATCGGCAAGTTCATCCGCAAGCACTCCATCGACGAGTTTCCGCAGTTTCTGAACGTGTTTCTGGGTCAGATGTCCGTTGTGGGCCCACGCCCGCCGCTGCCCAACGAGGTGGCCGAGTACACAGAATTCGACCTGCAGCGTCTGGCCGTCAAGCCCGGCATCACCGGCTGGTGGCAGGTGACCGACCGCAATTCAACGGGTTTCGACGGAATGGTCCAGCGCGACCTGGAGTACATCGCCAGGCGCGGCGTCATCACGGATCTCAAGATCGTTCTACTCACTGTCGTCGAGGTAATTACGGGAAGCGGGGCGTGCTAGTGTCTGCCGGTAATCGTTATCCAATTCTGAATACGTATGTAAACGCCATCTCGCTTGACGAGACGGTGGATGAAATCGAGAAGATCATCGCGAGGGGCGTACCGACCCAGCATGTCGTAATCAACGCCTCCAAGGTCAACCTGATGGAGGGGGATCCCGAGCTCGCGTCAATCGTCAACGAATGCCCCCTGATCAACGCCGACGGCGCCTCGATCGTCTGGGCGGCGAAAAAGCTGGGGGTTCCTCTCGGGGAACGCGTCACGGGCATCGACCTGTTCCAGAGGCTTGTCGGGCTGGCGTCCGAGAAGGGCTACCGCATCTACCTTTTCGGGGCAAAGGAAGAGGTGGTCACCAAGGTCAAAGCAATTTTCGAGGACATGTACCCAGGCATCCAGATCGTAGGGTATCGAAACGGCTACTTTACCGAGGCGGACGAGCCCCAGATCGTATCCGATATGGCCGCCTCGGGAGCCGACATGATGTTCGTCGCTTTCTCTTCTCCCAAGAAAGAGTACTGGGTCCACAAGTACATCGACCAGATCGGAATCCCCTTTGTCATGGGCGTCGGCGGCAGCTTCGATGTTGTTGCCGGTGTAACCGACCGAGCTCCGACGTGGATGCAGGAGCACGGCCTGGAGTGGTTCTACCGCTTCATCCAGGAGCCCGGAAGGCTGTGGAAACGCTACATCATCGGCAACCTAAAATTCGTCGCCCTCACGTATAAATGCAAGTTCGCTAAGAAAGGTGAATAGCAATGGTTAACGTTATCGGTCTCGGCTACATCGGCCTGCCCACCGCCCTCATGATGGCATCCCACGGCGTGGAGGTCGTGGGCACGGACTACAACGAGGAGCTCGTCGCCACGCTCAACGCCGGCAAGACCACCTTCAAGGAGGAGGGCCTGGACGAGCTGTTCGCCGACGCCCTGGAGTCCGGCATCAAGTTCTCCACCGACTACCAGGTCTGCGACACCTACATCGTCTCGGTCCCCACGCCCTACGACAAGCTAGACAAGAAGATCGACCCGTGCTACGTCGTGGCTGCCTGCAAGACCGTCCTCGAGGTCGCGCCCGAGGGCGCCGTGCTCGTCGTCGAGTCCACCGTCTCGCCCAACACCATCGACCGCTTCGTGCGCCCGCTGCTCACAGAGGCCGGCCGCGGGGACGTCAGGCTCGTCCACGCCCCCGAGCGCATCATCCCGGGCAACATGGTCTACGAGCTGCTGCACAACAACCGCACCATCGGCGCCGACGACCCCGAGGTGGGCGAGGCCGTGGCCAAGGTCTACGCCAGCTTCTGCCAGGGCGAGATCTCCGTCACCGACATCCGCACCGCCGAGATGACCAAGGTCGTCGAGAACACCTTCCGCGCGGTGAACATCGCCTTTTCCAACGAGCTCGCCAAGATCTGCCGCATCGGCGGCATGGACGTCGCCGAGGTCATTCGCATCGCCAACAAGCACCCGCGCGTGAACATCCTCAACCCCGGCCCGGGCGTCGGCGGCCACTGCATCCCGGTCGACCCGTGGTTCCTGGTCGGCGACTACCCCGAGACGGCCAACTTTATCCGCCTCGCCCTTCAGACCAACGCCTCCATGCCCGAGTACGTCATGCACCGGGCCCACGAGGTCATGGCGGATCGTGGCATCACCGACGCCTCGAAGGTCGGCATCTACGGCCTCACCTACAAGGAGAACGTCGACGACGTCCGCGAGTCCCCGACGCTGCAGATGCTCGAGTCCATGTCCGAGCACCTCTGCGCCGGCTCCGTCAAGGTCTACGACCCTTGGGTCGAGCGCGACGAGGTTCCCGGCCAGGTCCATTCAATGGAGGAGTTCCTGGACGGCCTGGAGATGGTGATCGTGATGGTCGGCCACTCTCAGGTCAAGGACAACCCCGGCATCTTCGGCGACCGCGTCATCATCGACCCGCGCAACGTCTGCGGCGACGGAGAGAACGTCTACAAGCTGTAAGACCATGTGACTCTTCAGGGGGAATCCGTTTTGAAGAAGGTAATGCTCGTCTTCGGCACCCGACCGGAGGCTATCAAGATGTGCCCGCTCGCCAACGAGCTGAAGGCGCGCAGGGATGAGTTCGAGACCGTCGTGACTGTGACCGGTCAGCACCGCGAGATGCTCGACCAGGTGCTGCGCGTCTTCGGCGTGATCCCAGACCACGACTTGGCGATCATGAAGCCGGGCCAGACGCTGTTCGACGTGACGTGCGACGTGCTGCTCAAGCTCAAGGCGGTCCTCGAGGACGAGAAGCCCGACGTGGTCCTGGTCCACGGCGACACCACGACCAGCTTCGCCGCGGCGCTTGCCTGCTTCTACCTGCAGATCCCCGTGGGGCACGTCGAGGCCGGGCTGCGCACGCACGACATCTACAGCCCCTGGCCGGAGGAGTTCAACCGCCAGGCCGTGGACATCGTGAGCGAGTACTACTTCGCCCCCACCGAGGCCAGCAAGGAGAACCTGCTCGGGGAGGGCAAGCCCGAGTCCAGGATCTGGGTCACCGGCAACACCGGCATCGACGCCCTGCGCACCACCGTGCGCGAGGGCTACTCCCACCCCGAGCTCGATTGGGCCGAGGGCTCCCGCCTCATCCTCATCACGGCGCACCGCCGCGAGAACCTCGGCGAGCCCATGCACCGCATGTTCCGCGCCATCCGCCGCGTGATGGAGGAGCACCCCGACACCAAGGCGATCTACCCCATCCACATGAACCCGCTCGTCCGCAAGGCGGCGCACGAGGAGCTCGACGGTTTCGACCGCCTGCACATCATCGACCCGCTCGAGGTTCTCGACTTCCACAACTTCATGGCCGCGAGCCACCTCATCCTAACAGACTCGGGCGGCATCCAGGAGGAGGCGCCTAGTCTGGGCAAGCCGGTGCTCGTCATGCGCGACACCACGGAGCGCCCCGAGGGCGTGGCGGCCGGCACGCTGAAGCTCGTCGGCACCGAGGAGGACGTGATCTACCGCGAGTTCAGCCGCCTGCTCAGCGATCAGGCCGAGTACGAGGTCATGAGTCATGCGTCGAATCCTTACGGTGACGGACATGCGAGTGAGCGAATTGCGGACGTTATTGGAGGTAAATAGTGAAGCTAAAAAAGAGGTTTACTCTTTCTCTTAAAAACAACCTGCGCTTCATTCCTGATGAGGCATATATGCGTCTCTACTTCAAAGCCAAACTTCATTACGAGCCTGATTTCGAGTGTCCTAAGACATTTAATGAGAAGCTGCAGTGGTACAAGCTTAACTACCATAATCCAGTTTTGACTCAGCTCGCAGATAAATATGGCGTGCGCTCTTTCGTCGAACAACGTATTGGGTCCGAGTATCTTGTGCCACTTTTCGGTGTTTTCAATGCAGCTGAAGAGATCGATCTCGATAAATTGCCGGAGAAGTTTGTGCTTAAATGTACTCACGACTCGCAGAGCACATTTGTTTGCACGGATAAGTCGAATTTTGATTTTGTTGAGGCCAAGAAACGTCTGAATGTTGCCTTGCATAGAAACTGGTATTGGCAGGGCAGGGAGTGGGCTTATCTCGGTATCACGCCTCGCATTGTGGCGGAAGCATTTCTTGATGAACCTGGAAGAGCGACTCCGACTGATTACAAATTCTATTGTTTTGACGGTAAGGCAGCTCTTGTTCAGACGGACGCCGATCGTTTCACTAATCATGAAATGCAGTACTTTTCTACTGAATGGGAGCAGCGTGGCGATATCGACCATGAGGTATCTGAGCATGAGCCTACTGTAAAGCCCGAGAACTACGAACTTATGCTTGAGCTTTCCGAGAAACTCTCTGATGGTTTCCCTCACGTGCGGGTTGACTGGTACAACATTAGCGGTAAACCTTACTTTGGCGAGATGACTTTCTATACCGGAGGCGGATACGATCCCTTCTATGCACTAGAGGAGCAACCCGATAGACTTGACCGAGAGCTTGGCGATTTGTTTGTTTTGCCAACTGTTTCCCATTTAGAAAAGTACTGCGATTGGTCTTGCCCTTCTTCTAAAAGATCTTTAGGTGCTGATAATGCCTAAAGTGTTGATGATTGGCCCGAGTCTTGATGCTATGGGTGGCATCTCCACGGTTGAAAACAACATTATGAAGTGGTCGAATCGTAACGAAGGTTCAATAGAATTCATTTCGACAACTGCTGAGGGCGGGAAGTTCAAGAAGCTCTCCATTGACTTTGTGGCTTATATGAAATATCTCAGTAGGCTCAACGCGTGCGATCTCGTACATGTGCATATGGCGTCTCGTGGCAGCTATCGCCGAAAAAAGATCTTCATGAGGGCGGCCTTCTTTCGAAACAAACCCGTTCTTCTCCATCTGCATGGTAGCGAGTTCGGTGTTTGGTTTGACGAAGAATGTAGCGAGGCTGAGAGACGCGATATCTCGCATTCCTTTGAATGTTGCTCAAAGGTGGTCGTTCTGTCGGAGGAGTGGAAGGAATTCCTTCTAAAAAGGCACATCTGTTCCTTGGATCGTATCGTGGTGGTGCATAACGCCGTTGACGTTCCTGAGGTTAACGCTATTGATTATTCGTGCAATACGGTTTTGTTCATGGGGCGTCTTGATGCGCGCAAGAGTCCGGATTTACTTTTGCGCGCTGCTAAGCGCGTTCTTAAGACTCATCCCGATGCGCGTTTTGTCTTTGGCGGAGACGGGGATGTGCCAGCATATGAACAACTGGCGGATGAACTTGGAATTGGTGACAGGTGCAGCTTTATAGGCTGGGCTAAAGGTGAAAAAAAAGACGAAGCCTTTCGCAACAGTAGCATGTTCTGCCTTCCTTCGAAGAATGAGGGCATGCCTATGAGTGTGCTTGAGGCAATGTCGTACGGACTTGCTACCATTGCGACTCCTGTCGGGGGTATTCCACAAGTCATTACCGACGGCGTAGACGGAATTATGTTTCCAGTTGATGATGTTGATGCGTTGGCCACTAAGCTCGAGAATCTCATGAGCGATATCTCTTACAAGGAAATGATTGGAATTCAGGGACGAGCTCGCATAAAAGATGCCTTTTCCCTTACGGCGTTTATGAACCGGCTTGGCATGGTTTACGAAGATATTTGCCGGTGAGACTCGCTTTCTTGGGCGATATTGGAGACCCGTCAGACTCCGTTTCTTATTTCCAAGTTGCACATTTAGGAGCGTGACGATGGATAAGACTATTCATTACTGCTGGTTCGGAGGCAATCCGCTCTCTGAGACTGCTGTGAGGTCCTTGGCTTCGTGGGAGAAGTTTGCGCCTGGGTTTGAGGTCAAGCAGTGGAATGAGGATAACTTCGACTTCGCATCATGCTCTTGGTCAAGGGGCGCGTATGCGGCGGGCCTCTGGGCATTTGTGTCGGACTACGCTCGCTTTAAGGTCTTGTATGAGTACGGCGGCATCTATATGGATATCGGCAGCGAGCTCATACGAGACATATCGCCTCTCATGGAAAGCATTCCTTTCACTGCAATCGAAGAATCCTCGTTGACTGCCACCACCGGCTTGATTGTTGCTGTTGAGCCTCATGACCCTGTAATTCGCGCATGCGTGGAACGATATGAGTCGATGGAGTTCTCCTGTGATCCTGATTTTCTCGACAAGATCACGGTGAATGAGGTATTCACTGCTGAGCTTCAAAAAATCGGCTTTGAACGCGTGAATAAAGAGCAGCATTTCGGTGGCTGGCTTGCCTTGGACTCCAAAGCGTTCAACCCCGTTTACGGTTTCGGCGGTTATCACATCAAGCGTGAAACCTACAGCATCCATCGCTCTTCGGGAAGCTGGGTTGAGCCCAAATATCGCATCAAGCGGAAGGTTGTGCGTAAGTGTTCCCCTTTCATTGGGCGAAGGCTTTCGCAGATTTTGGGTCGAATTCTCATGGAGCTTAGTGACGGTGGCTTGGTTGTAGGAACTAAGAGAATCTTTGGCGTTGTTCGCGAAAAGATTGCTAGAGGAGAGAGAAGTTAGAGTGGACGTATTCGCTAAAGATACTTATCACTATTTCGGTTCGCAAGGCGTAAAGCTCGGCCGGTTATTAGGTGATTTTGGCTACCGCTATGTTTTCTATCTAAGGATGTGTCAGGCAGGGGGTTTGCGAAAACTCCTCTTCACGCTTCCGAGGAAACATCTTTCCAGGAAGTGTGGACTCGAGATTTCGCCATCAACTCAAATTGGTGAAGGCTTCTACATTGGTCACCCTTACGGCATTACTGTAAACGCCGGCGCGAAGTTCGGCCGTAACGTGAACATCCATAAGGGATGCACCATCGGCCAAGAAAACCGTGGCCATAGAAAGGGCGTCCCTACGATTGGTGACCGCGTATATCTCGGAATTAACTCGACGGTTGCAGGTAATGTGACCATTGGAAACGATGTCTTTATTGCCTCCAATACCTTTGTTAACCAGGATATTCCCGATCATTCGATAGTCATTGGCAACCCGTGCAAGATTATCGAAACCGATAACGCTACTGAAGGTTACATCATCAATTTGGTTTAACGAGCTTGCGAATAGTTAGGCGGTAAGATATTGAAACGCATAGGCATCCTCACATTTTCGAATACCGTAAATTATGGTGCTTCGCTACAAGCATGTGCTCTGCGCAGGACCGTGATGTCGTTGGGCTGCGACTGCGAAGTGCTCAATTACAGCAATAAGGAACTCGATGATCGAGAGTTGGGTACGTGCTTCTCGTTCAATCCTTCGGATGCCGTTCGCTATTTCCTTCGCAGGGGTTTTGAGCGCCAGAGGCTTAATTCGTTCAGTCGATTTGCTAAGCGCAATCTAAGCCCTACGGGAAAGCTGGATAAGCAAGCTCTTATTGATAGAGCCAAGAGCCTCGACTGCGTCCTCATTGGCAGCGATCAGGTTTTCAATCCTCGGGTTAATGGGCATGACCCAGTCTTCTTGGGTGAAGGCATCGCTGAAGTTACAAAGGTCGCGTCTTATGCTGCCAGTCTGGGAGATGCGACGGCGGAATCCATTTTGGCATGCGATGAAGGCGCGGCCGACAGGCTGGCAAAGTTCACTGGTCTTTCCGTTAGGGAACCGAGCTCTATGGAGGTCCTTAGCGAGATGGGGCTCGAATCTGTATTTATGCCTGATCCGACCCTGCTTCTTACGGGCGATGACTGGTCGGCGTTAGCCTCAGATGACGGCTTGGATACGATACCTCAATCCTATGTTCTGCTTTATACGCTTAACTCTGAGCAAAAACTCGTGGATCGAGCTAGGAAGATCGCCAGCGAGCTCGGCGTTCCTGTCGTCTGCATTCATTACAACACGAAGAAATTCCCCGGCATGATTAACGTGAGGGGTATCGGTCCGGCTGCTTTCTTGAAGCTTGTTAGTGAGGCGTCGTTTGTTTGCACGGACTCCTTCCACGGCGCCTGCTTCTCCATGAATTTCAATAAGTCGTTTGTCGTTAAAACGTCGGGCTCCGCCGTTCAGAGTAACGTCAGGATTACAGACCTGCTCGCACGTTATGGAATTGAAGGTTGTCTGTATCGAGACGAGGTCGTTACTTCGGCTGTTGACTATGGTCATGCAAACCAGACCCTCTCACATGACCGTGATACAGCGCGTGCCTTTATCGCTCGCTGCATTGGATTGTAGGTGTCGTTTCTGGCTTATGTTTGCAAAGAATACTTTTTGGAACTTGGTCTACCAGTTGACCGCTATCGTTGCCGGCTTCCTCGTCCCAAGGGCGATTATTGGCGTATATGGATCCGAGGTTAACGGTCTGGTGACCTCTCTAACTCAGTTTATTGGTTATTTCGCACTTGTCGAAGCTGGTATTTCTGGTGCGGCGACCTTCGCTCTATATAAGCCTATTGCTAAGGGCGACTGGGATGGGATTAACGTCGTGGCTTCGGCCTCGAAGGTCTTTTATCAGAAGTCGGGCATGTTGTTTCTTGTCTTGCTGGTTGGCCTTTCGGTCGTTTATCCCATATTTGTCTCGGTAGGTTCGCTTGCGCCTTGGGAGATCATGGTGCTTACCTTCCTGTTGGGTGCCAAGATCGTCGTGGATTTCTTTTCCCTCGCCAAGTACCAAGTTTTCCTTACCGCCGATCAAAAGAACTGGCTCATTCAACTCGCATCGACGGTCTTCACGCTGGTTAACACGGCCGTCATTTTCTTGTTTGCCTATCTCCATGCTCCTGTTGTCGCTGTCTATGCGTTGGCTCTCTCTGCGGTTTTTGCGCGCAGCCTGATTCTCGCTCTGTATACACGCCGCCATTATCCGAAGCTCAATTGCAAGGTTGATTACGGTGACTATCAGCTACCCCAGAGATGGGATGCGTTGTTTCTCCAAATCTTGGGAGCCGTTCAGTCGGGCGCGCCCGTTATTTTGGCGACCTTCCTCTGTGGGAGCATGAGTGAAGTTAGCGTTCTTGCTGTTTACATGCTCGTATCTACGGGGCTACAGATGATTCCGAATGTCCTTGGTACAGGGCTTCAGGCGCTCTTTGGTCGACAGATTGCTGAGGGAGACTACGAGGGTCTTCGGTCTTCCTATAAGCCATATCGAGCGCTTGTGTACGCAGTCTCCGCTGTGGCATGTGGATGTGCTTTTTCATTGATTATGCCGTTTGTTGATTTGTATGCAGGCGGGTTTCACGATGCAAATTACCACAATGTCCTGCTCGGTTTCCTCGTCGTCCTAAATGTTTTTCTCTATCATGGCAAGTCGTCCCAGGGCCTACTTGTAATTGCTGCTGGCATGTACCGTGAGACTAGGGCGCAGACCTGCTTGCAGGCTGCAATCATTATCGTCTTGGGTATCCCACTCACAATGCGTTTTGGGGTCGTCGGCACAATTGCTGCGTCCTGCGTATCCAATCTATACCGCGTGATTGACCTTTTGCTCTACGAGCCTCGTAAAATCTCGAAGGACTCTCTTTCGAGTTCGTTTTGGTCGTTTGGCGTGTATGTATTACAGACCGTTCTCGTGGCCATGCCTGGCTATCTACTGTCTTGCTTCGCTGGAAGTTGGACAGGATGGATTGCGGTCGCCATCGGTCTTGTCATTTGGGGCGCAGTCGCCGCATGCGCGACGCTCTATTTCTTCGACAGGCCTAGCTATAGTTCGATTATTGGTCGTTTTATGAGGATTAAATAGGATGAATTATTTCAGCGCGTCTAGGGCCGGTGTTGAGTCTTGCTCTGAGTTAGAGCGACGCTTTTCCCTAAATGATGGGTCCATGGTGTTCATTCCACTGCTCTTTTACGCCTTTTTCTGCCAATCGCTCGCTGCTTCTGCGCTTGCACTCGATGTCTGCCTCCTGCTATCTGCTACGGCGTTTCTCCTGCATTTTGTGACTGACAGAAGATTTGCTTGCAAAAGATTTGGCCTTGAGCTGGCTTGGGCACCTTTCTTTGTGCTGTTCTTTATTCATAGTTTGATATACGGTGTGGCTAATTTAACCCTGCTCGTAGTTTATACGCTTCTATTTCTGTGCATGTATGTTGCGGCAGGCGAGCGATCCTGGGTCACTTCATGCCTTAGGGTTCTTGTCGCCTTTGCAGCATTTCATGCGTTCTGCACCATCGTCTTCTGGCTAGTCCCCGCACTTTATCTGCCAGTTAAATCTGCCTTCTTTTCAGGTAGCTATATGGCTAGGGACTATCGCTCTGGCTTCACGGCGCACTACAGCACTAATTCGATTTATTTGAGTTTGGGTCTCGTCTCTTGGGCCTGTGGTCTTGCTGGTAGCAGGGAAAAGGTTCGGATTAAAGATTTGATGCTGAGCCTGATGCTCTTGCTTGCGCTTTTTCTGACTACTAAGCGGGGTCCTTTGGTTGCATCCGTTGCTGCTATCGTCATCTCGTATCTGTTCGTAAATAGAAAGAAGCTTACCGGGACGATGCTCAAGACCTTGGTTGTTGCTGCAATCGCTGTAATAGCTGTCGGCGTTCTTGCTACGTTTGTTCCCGCTGTTCAGGCGACTCTTGAGAGGTTTATTGAGCTTTCAGATGATGAAACGGGCAATGGCAGAAGCTATTTGTACGATTGCGCTTGGAGTATGTTTTATGCAAAACCCTTACTTGGTTGTGGTTGGGGGACTTATTCCAAGTATGTTGCCACTACCTCCCTTGGTGCAATGTACAGCAATCTTGGCTTTTCGTCGATGAGTGCTCACAACGTATACCTTCAGTTGCTTGCCGAGACGGGTGTGATTGGCCTTGCGGCTTTTGTTGTGCCTGCGTTTCTCTCCATCCTTGCAGCCATGCATCGATCTGAATCTCTTTTAGAGGAAGGTCCTTATGGGGACTCCTTTTGCTTGTGGGCCTGTTTGGGTGTTCAGATTTTCTTTCTAATTTATTGCTTTTCAGGCAACCCTTTATACGATCCGCAGTGCTACATACCGTATTTCATTTCATGTGTGGCGGCGTTTGCTATTTGCGGCTCAGACAAGATGATTCTTAACGATAGGGAGGGATTCCATGGATATCTGCAAAGATAGTCAACGCTGTACCGGGTGCTCTGCGTGTCTGTCTGTGTGTTCTCGATCGGCGATTCAGATTGTAGAAGACTCTCATGGGTTTTACCGTCCGAAGATTGACGAATCAAAATGTGTTGAGTGCGGTTTGTGCCAGAGGGTATGTCCGGCTAATGGTTTGACGAGCGACGATCTGAAGATGAACTCTCGTCGGGTATTGGCTTATCAGGCTGACGACGCCGAACGCGCAAAAAGTTCCTCGGGTGCCGCGTTTTGGACCTTGGCTACTTACGTCCTAAATAATGGCGGCGTCGTTTACGGCGCTTGCTTCGATGAAGATTTCCGCGTTGTTCAGCGGCGTTGTGCCTCTGTTGACGACGCGCAATCTTGTCGAGGCTCAAAATACTCACAGGGCTTCGTCGGCTCTTCATATGTCGAAGCATATAACGACTTGAAACAAGGTCTTGACGTGCTCTACAGCGGAACCCCATGCCAAATTGCGGGTCTTAGGAGTTTTCTGTCTAAGAAAAACTATTCCGGACAGTTGGTTACCTGCGATTTAATCTGCCATGGCACACCTAGTAATCGTATGTTCCGCGAATACATTTCCTTTTTGGAAAAAAAGTCCGGAAAGAAGGTCATCAAATATTTTCATCGCCCCAAGGACAGAGGTTGGGGAGTCCATGTCGAGAAGGCTCTCTTGGACGACGGCACTGCTCTCTATGACACGATTGAATCTAATACTTGGCGAGATGTGTTCTATAGCAATAACGCTTTAAATTCCAGCTGTTATAACTGCGCCTATACCGACGTCAACAGGGTTTCCGACTTTACTCTTGCTGATTTTCTTGGCGTCGATCGAGTTCGCAAAGGTTTTAATGATCATAAGGGACTTTCTGTTGTTATGGTTAATAGTGAGCTAGCCGAGCGTATTGTCGCATCTGGTGTATTTGAGCCCGGCGTAACAGATATATCTCTTGAAGAGGTGCTGCCCGGTAATCCGATGCTGGAGAGGTCGTCCTCTCCGCAGGGTAACGTTGATGGTTTCTGGAAGGCTTATGAGCATAAGGGGTTCGAGGGCACTGCTCGGTTTGTTGGCGCCTACGGCTTCGTGAAATCTCTCAAGACTCTTGTGAAACAGCTTATTAAAAGGAAATAGTTACTAGGGGCGTTTCTCTTGAATTTAATGGACTTTGTTGAGCATGTGGCGACCTGGATTTATGTCCGGGGTAAGTTGGCGTTTCTTGCAGGGAGATTCCCTGGCCAGATAACCATGACGAAGGCTTTCAGGCGACCGTTTTATTGTCGCGTATCGGATAAAGGCGTTATTAGCGTCGGTGAACGAACGTCTTTCAATTACGGTTGCGTCCTGATTGCTCATGAACGAATTGAGATTGGTAGAGGCTGCCTATTTGGTCCAAACGTCCATGTGTATGACTTCGACCACGGTATGTCGCAGGATGGGATCATGTATCGGGACCAGCCGACTACGACAGCGCCCGTGCATATTGGCGACAACGTCTGGCTTGGCGCGAATGTCGTGGTGCTTAAAGGTGTAGCCATTGGCGATAATGCGGTCATCGCTGCGAATAGCGTTGTTTCTAAAGATGTACCCGCGAATATGCTATTTCACGAAAAACGGGATCTAGTTTACAGAGAGCTTCGATAGGTTGCTGGATTGGCTTTCAATTCACGATGTACGCTGATCCGATAAAGCAGTATTGATAATGGCTTAATTGGATTAAAGCGTGCTTGCATTAGGGGTATCGGCTTGGATCGATACCCCTTTTTAACCGGTTTGAAACCGCATCACTGGTAACGTCAAGTTTTTTGGAAATTGACAACCACATGACGGAGCACGGTCCGCGCTCTGTCATGTGGTCTCTGGCGGCTAAGCAGCGAATCACAGACGAATGGGATACGTGCCGAATTTGCGAACATCGTAACGGTCGACGAGGAACTGCTGTGCAAGGAAATGAAGACTCCTCCGAGGAAGACCATCGAGGAGGCGCCCAGCGCGCTGCTCGATGAGGAAGCTAATGGGAGATGGTGCTGTCGGTTGCGCTGGTCGCGCTGACGGGGGCGGCGTTGTTGTCTCTTTTGACATCTACTGCGGAATCACTTGAGTCGGTGGTGTTTGAGCTTGTGGTCCCTTCGGCCTTGTCAGTATCGCTTATTGCTGTCTTAGTTTGTGCCTGTTGCGCGGCTGTTGCTTGAGGCCGCATGGCTTCTGCGATGACCGCCATGGGTATTGGTGCGCTTGTCATGGACATGCGCGCGATTGCACATGGTGGGCGATGGGGGGCGTAGCGGAGCCTCTCTGGGAGCAGGCGATAGGGTCCAAAAGAAGCACCGGGCTAGCATGCCGCGCATATTTTGTTGGGGTTTTCGGAAACACCAGTAAACATCAGCGAGCTTTCTGTGTTAGCGATGGAATAATTTAGCCAAATATAGTCGGCCGAGATTGACCAATCCCGGCCGACCCATTTTAGCCAGCACGCCCGCATCTATGACTTTCCTATCGCATTCCTACATCCCCTCGGGCTGGATCCCCCTCACCTTCACCGCCTGGGGGACGGCATCCACCGAGCAGGTGTCGAGCCCCTGCCGCGGTTCAGCTGCTGCTCGACGTCATCTCGACCTTCGACTCGGCAGATAGATAGTCTTTGTTTCCAGCGGTCTTCCGGTCTATTTGATTCATCGCATACGCAACAATCCCATTCTGAATTCCCGAGATGCTCGGCGGGAAAGACTGATTATCGGCATCAATGGAAAATCTTTCTTCCCTGGTATCCAGTTGCTGCTGAATGCGGTCGGCATACTTCTCCGCCCATTCATCGGCCTTGTCATTTCGCACAAAGTAATTGTTGGATAGGTCTGTCGAGCGGTAGGCGTAGCAGTCCTTCTGATAGTTTGCCGCGTGGTCGGAGTGGGCGATTGCCATGAGCTCGTCGGTCAGGCCAAAGTACAGATGGCGCTGGTCCAGGTCTCCGTACCAGTTGTCGCTGGTGTCGTCCCAGGTTAGGTCCATCTGGCACCATTTACCGTCGATCTTTACGGCGTTCCAGGTGTGGCCGTTGCCGGTGATGCGGCCGTTGGCGATGCCCGCTGCGTTAAGGAGCTTGGAGTAGATGCGCTGGTAGCTCTCGCAGGTGCCTTGGTGGCGGGTGAGGCCGCTCTCGGCGCTGCACCAGTTGAGGCTGTGGTCGTACTCCAGCTGGTCGAGCGTCCAGTCGTGGAGCCACAGCGCCATGTCGTATTCCGAGCCGTTTGTCTGTTGCCTGCACAGGTCCACGGGGTCGTTGACGATCTTCGTGACGCTCGGGCGGGCGGCGTCGTTTACGGTCACCTCCGCCGTGGTGCGCAGGTAGTAGATCCCCTTGTCGTTTTGGGGGTCGTTTCTGTCGTTGTCCATAAAGTAGAAGTAGATTCGGTACGTGCCCGATGCCGTGAAGCCGAAGGTAAAGTCGTGGCCGGCGGTGCCCAGGCTGCAGTAGCTGGACCATACCGGGCGCGACGGGTCGCAGACGCTTTCCTGGCTGCCGCCGTCCCAGTAGGTGGGCACGTCCATGCGCGCCTTGGCCTGGGACGAGCCATTGGTCTGGGTTACGTGGAAGGTCGTCGCGGTGCCCGCGGGGGCGTCGTTCCACGAGACGGTGAAGGTGACGCCGTTTTGGCTTGCGGTGGCGGGATGGGCGTAGCCGGTTTGTGACGTGGCGGAGATGGCTTCGGGAGTGGGGACGGCTTGGGCGCGGAGGGATGGGGCGGGGGTGCCGGTTGCGGCGGCGGTGCCGTCGGCGCTTTCCGTGTTGACGGCGCTGGTGCCGGTGGATGTTGCGGTGCTGTCCTCTGCGGTATCTGCTGTCGTATTTGTGTTGGTGCCGTCTTCGGCCTTGCCTGTGTCGCTGCTCGTGGCGTCGGCTTGCGCTTGCTGCTCGGCGGCTGCCTGAGGCTGGATGGCTTCCGCGACGGCTGCCATGGGCATCGTCGAGCTGACCATGGACGTGCACGCGATCGCGCAGAGCAGGTAGTAAATAGGTCGTTTCATAGCGGAGCCTCTCGGTGAGTAGCCAATAGGGTCCGAAGGCAGCTCCAGGCCAGCACTCCGCACATATTTTGTTGGGGTTTATTTTACGGGAACACCAGTCAGCATCAGCGAACTTTCTGGGGGATGTTGGGGAGGGGGAGGGAGCGGGCCTGTTTTAGTCCTCGACGGCGCTCTGACCCGAGCTGGGTTGACTACACGCGATGCGGCAGCTTCAACATGAGGCCGTCTTCCGCTTCTTCGAGACTCGGCACTGAGGCCTTTCAGGAAAAGCCAGCGAGGCTGCTGCCTAGTTTATTGCGGCTTACGACCGGGCAATAAGCAGGCGTCTCAACATGTTGGTCAAGCAAAATCTTTTGTTAATTTCGAACAGGTATTCGATGTGGATGACTTTGTACCGGGCGAAAGTGATTGAGTCTAATTATGTTTTCATGCAGGTCAAGGGTGCTGTCTACAAGGGGATGAGTTGACTCGTAATTTCGCGTGAATAAGTTCCGCATTATTTTAGCTGCGTTTACCTGTTAAAACACAACATCTTGTGCTCATCATCAAAAAAGAAAACAGGATATGGAACTGGCGAAGGGCTACAATTGAAACAACGAGAAGCGTCGTTTCCCCATTACAACCTAATTGTTCGGAAGGAGTCGGATGGAATAGTTGTCAAAATCGAGGCCATATTGATGGTCCATTAAATTTCTTTAGGGGCGTGTGCGCTTATTGGTCAACAGCAGTATGCGCCCCCGTTTGTTCAAATCATTTCCAAATAGCTCTTCTTCAAGAACCTGACACTTGCGTGGCGGGGTGGGTTAGTTTGTAAAAAATGCGAAGGATGGCTTTTGGATTATTGGAGGTGCGTAATTATTGGCCAATAACTATCTAGATGATTTGCTTGGAAAAATCTCTGCTTACGATCTGTTCAATGTGCTCTTACCGGGTGCACTCGTAACATATTCCGTCAGTCAGATGCCGTTGGGCAGTTGTATCGACTGCTCTAACTGGCTGGCACTATTTGTGATGAGTTATGTTCTCGGTCTTATTGCGTCGCGGATTGGCTCTCTTTGCATTGAACCGTTGGTCCGCAAACTACAACCGACCGGAAAGCGGGACTATTCTGCCTTTGCATATGCTCAGAAACGCGATCCAAAGGTCGAGCAGCTCTTAATGATTTCAAATATGTATCGCAGCCTGGCGGGGGCCGGTGTCCTGCTCGTAATTATTCTGCTTGCATCATTGTTGCCGGAATCTCATCGGCTTCCAGCGGCGCTGTGCTCTTTTATCGCCTTATTTGTTGCCTCCTGGATCAAGCAGGAACGGTATGTAGAAAAACGAATCAACTTCAATCTTGAGGAGTGTGATAACCATGAGCGAGATTAAGTCTCTGTCCGTTGATAACGGCGACATGTTTTATATCAATCACAATACTGATAACTTCAGCATGATTGACTGTAATATTACCGATGAGCGTAAGTCGGAAATCCTTGATGAGGTCAAAAACCTTGCAGGGAAAAAGGGCGTCGTTCGTTTTATCAGTACGCATCCGGACCAAGATCATATTCAGGGTATTGAGTATCTTGATGAGCTCGGGCTTATTAAGAATTTCTATTACGTTGACAATAATGTCTCCAAGTCCACGGAGACTGAGAGTTTCAAAAAGTATAAAGATCTGAAGGAGTCGTCGTGCGCTTACAAAATATACAAGGGGTGTAAGCGCAAATGGATGAACGTTTCTGATGGTGAGCGCGGTTCTGCTGGGATTAGCGTCCTCTGGCCCGATGTGAATAATGAGACCTTCCGGGATGCTTTGCGGGATGCCGAAAGCTCTGATAAACCCAATAATATTAGTCCTGCGATTGTCTACTCTCTTGATGAAGGGGTCCGTGCGCTTTGGCTTGGTGACATGGAGAATGACTACATGGAGGCGATCGAAGATGACATTGCGCTTTCGCCTGTGGACATTCTTTTTGCGCCGCATCATGGACGGAAGTCCGGTCGCGTTCCTAAGACATGGCTGGATAAGCTGGACCCTCGGTTGATCGTTGTGGGAAAAGCTCCGTCAGACGAGCTTGAGTATTACTCGAATTACAACACTCTGACACAGAACAGCGCTGGCGATATTTTGTTCTGTTGCGAGGCCGGTAAGACTTACGTTTACGTTGGATCTCCTTCTTACAGCGTCAATTTCTTAGACCGAGACCCTAACGCTTCGGTTGTGAAGGGTTCGCTGTATTATTTGGGCTCTTTTGATTGCGGTGATCGCTAGTCCTGCTGTTGCCTCGTTCAATCATGGTCTGTCTGTGCTTTTGCCTTACAGGCCATGATACGACCTTCAGTCTCCTTGAGATAGTGTAGAATGTCGTCCTGATATACAAAAGCTTTTTGGGAGCTTTAAGGGTGACGCTTTCTGTTGGAGAGTGTCGCCCTTTTTTCATGCATGTAATGCGACGTGTTAGCTGAACGCCATTCCGGCAATGGGATGGTCGAGTAAGGACGGTTTGCACCTTGCGCCTGCTTTCATTGATGTAGCAAGCACTTGATTTAGCATACTTAAAGTCTATAATCAAAGAAAAACTCTGATATACCTTTTCAAAACAATGAAAGGAATGTTGAGTAACATGCTTTGCCAGTTCACCTTTAAGAACTATCGGTCCTATCGCGACGAGGCGGAGCTTTCCATGCAGGCGACGCCGATGAAGGAGTTTGAGCGTTCCCTCATAGAGTGTTCTGACGGGCAGAGTTTCCTTCCGGTGGCTGCGGTGTACGGGCCCAATGCCGGCGGCAAGTCTAATCTGCTCGAGGCTCTTGACTACGTTCGTTCGGCGGTGGCCAGGCCGATCAGATTGCTGTCTGCCAGCACTGATGCGCCAGAGGGTAACCGTCCTTCGATACCCCGTTGCTCTGCGTTTGAGTTCGATGACGTGTCTGCTGCCGAGCCCACCGAGTTCGAGCTCTACTATCGCGCGGGTGAGCACGAGTACCGCTATGCCCTGTTCGTGCATGCGGACGAGATCGTGTCCGAAGGCCTGTGGCGGCGAAAATTGGGAGCGTCACGCACGGCGATGCTGTTCGAGCGTGAGGGCGCAGAGGTTGAGCTCGGTCCCACGCTGCGTAAGCTCGTGACGGCTGCGAGATTCAACCCGAGACTGCCGTACCTGTCGTTTCTCTGCATCAACTTTGACGCGCCGGTGGTCAAGGAGGCTGCCAGCTGGTTTCTTGACGGGGTGTTCCTGAACTATAACAGCTCCTATCTGGAGCAGATGCTCGAACAATTGCTCGACGAGGATGACTCACCCGAGGTCACGCGTTTTTTGCGCGCCGTTGATGTGCGTATTGATGGCTTCAGAGTGGAGAGGGCGCCGGAGTGGCGCGGCCAGCGCGTCTTCGTGAGGCACGAGGTGGGCGCCAAGGCGTACGAGCTGCGTTTATCCGAGGAATCTGCCGGAACCCAGAAGCTCATGGGGTTGGCTGCGTATCTGATGACAGCGCTTGAGCGTGGTGGCACCGTTGTGGTAGACGAGCTCGATGCCAAACTGCACCCGAAGCTTCTTCGCTATGTGATTCTGCTGTTTAAGGATCCTGAGGTCAACAAGAGTGGCGCGCAGCTCATCTTCTCGTCCCAGGATGTGTCAACCATGCGAAACGATGTGTTCCGCCGTGATGAGATATGGTTCGCTGCGCGCGGCGAGGGGGAGGCGAGCCAACTGTGGTCTCTCGCCGACATCCACGAGGCAAACGGTAATCTGGTAAGCAAGAACGCGGCTTTCGACAAGCAATACCTGTCCGGTCGCTACGGCGCCGATCCGTATCTCACCCGCATCGAGGAGTGGGATTAGCATGGTGGCGAAGAAGTCGAAGGGCTGGCGTAGCGGCAAACGAGAGGGCCGCTCGCGCATGGTTCAGATGACGCGTCATCTTGTAGTGAGCGAGGGCAAGGAGACCGAGCCTCGCTACTTTGAGGGTGTGCGCGCGGCGTTGGGTGCGGCGAACGAGCGTAAGATTGCCATTGTCGTTAAGGGGACCGGCAAACACACACTTGACCTACTTGACTTTGCCGTCGAACACTGTCGCTATGCTCCCGAAACATTCGACCATGTGTGGCTCGTGTATGACAAGGATGACTTTCCTGCGTCCGACTTTGACGCGATGGAGCGCAAATGCGACGAGCTCTCCGATGGTTCGAGGACCTTCCATGCGTTGTGGTCGAACCCCTGCTTCGAGCTGTGGCCGCTTCTGCACTTTCGCTACACGACCGCGCATATGTCCGCGTCCGACTGCCAGCATGCCCTCGCACAGGAGATGTCGAGAGACCTGGGCATCGAGTACCGCAAGAACTTGGACGGGTTGTTCGAGGTGGTGGACGGCAAACGAGGCGAGGCATTGCAGCGTGTTGGGCGCCTCGTCACATACCATAGGGGGCTGGGTAACGTTAAGCCATCTGCGCAAAACCCTGCAACCAAGGTGGGCGAAATTTTCGATGTAATCGGGCCGTATCTGGTTGGCTAGTCGAGTCTGTGGATTGGCTTTCCGGTTAGGGCGATTGGCGGATTGTGATGCGCGATTGCAAATCCGGTGCGTAGGAGAAGTGCGGAGAAAAATCGAAACTCGCCGAGCATAGCCCGATTTCAGGCAACAAAACCGCAGGTCGCGGGTGCCCAAAACTAGGGTCTGGTCGACAGGTCTCGGTTTTTCACCCCACTTCCGAATTGGTTGCTCATTTAGCACTCTCGATGTCCCCACATCCTCTAAAAAAGTTCTTAAAACAGCCTTAAAGGCGTTCCAACTCGCGTTGACAGCGTAAAATACGCATGTTTGACTATGACAGAAGTGGATTTTAGGGGAGGAGCACGCCATGGAGGTGCTGGTTGTTGGCAACACCGCATATGTTGACGATGACTTTTGTGCCAAGGCGTTCCCCGGGGACCACGTTAAGGTCGTCGCTGCCGCGGAAGCGCCCCGCGACGAGTCGTCGCCCCATGCCTCGTGGAAAGAGCTCCTCCAGCACTTGGATCAGGCCTACGAGTTCGACCGCGTGGTCTACCTGTCTAATTACCTTACCCCGCATACCGATACCGTGGGCGAAATCGAGCTGCTGCGCTCGGTCTTTCGTACGTGCGCGGGTCGCCGGGTCCAACTGCTGTATGTAGCGGGGCCCGCGGGTGCCGAGGGTGCCGCCGATGCCGCGGGGCGAACGGGCAAGGGCATTATCGCGCGCGCAGCTAACGACCTGTGCCGCTACTACGCTGCTCGCGACGGCGTTCAGACCAAGATCCTGCGCGTGCCCTTCCTGTACACTGCCTCCGCCGCGCTGGAAGATCCGTTTTTGGTGCCGCTTTTCGACGCGTGCTTAACCGGATCGGTCGCTCTACAGGGCGCGCAGGATGCGGCGTTTCCCTTGCTGTGTGCCGAGGAACTTGCGGTGCTGGTGCGCCGCATCTTCGATAGCTGGGATGGTAACTTTGAGACGCTCGACGTTGCCGATGCCTTCCATCACACGGCGGGTGAGGTGGGCGACGCCCTCAAGGCGTTGTTCCCCGGCCTTGCCGTTGCCTATGGCGATTCCGCCGGCTACACCCTGCCCGCCAGCGACGTCGCTCGCGTGCGCTATGGCTGGTTTCAGCGCTACGACCTGCTGCGCGATCTTTCGACCATTCAAGCGCGTTGGGATGCTGGCCGCGCAAAGAAGGTCAACCCCTTGCGCGCCGCCATCGACCGCATCCAGATGCGCACGCTGCCTATTAAATGCCTGGAGACGGCAGCCGCCTGGGTCCTGTTCGAGGTGCTGGAGCACCTGTTCTCCCAATCGGCCCAGCTCAACGTGCTCGATTATCGCCTGCTCTACGTGGTGCTGATCGGCACGCTGTATGGCTTGGACTTTGGCCTGGTTGCGGCGCTGCTGGCTTCGATTGGTCTGGCGGCGAGCTACTTTACCCAGTATGGCTATACCTTCCAGGGTCTCTTTTACGAGCCGTCTAACTGGCTGCCGTTTATTGCGTACTTTGTGGTGGGTGCCGTGTGTGGCTATGTTCAGCTGCGCAACAGCGAAGCCATTAGGGCGGAGCGCGATCAAAACGAGCTCGTGCGCAACCGCAATACGTTCCTTACGCAGCTCTACCACGACGCCATCGAGGACAAGCGCGCGTACAGGCGCCAGATCGTGGGTCGCCACGACAGCTTTGGCAAGATCTTTGCCGTGACGCAGGAGCTCGATGTGCTCAACCCGCGCGACATCTATCGCAAGTGCTGCGAGCTTCTGGGTGAGATCCTCGAGAACGATTCGGTGGCGATCTACCATGTTTCGGGTGGGGCATTTGCACGCCTGGTGGCAGCAAGTCCCGCGATTGCCGAAGATGCCGCACGCTCGCTCACGCTCGAGCAGCTTGCACCTCTTGTGGGCGACGGGGGTCGTTCGAACCTGTGGGTGAACCGCGATCTGACGCCGGGGCTTCCCATGTTTGGATACACGATCGAGCGCGACGGGGCACCCGCCGTGTTGATCTTTGTGCGTAGTGCGGCCGAAAACCAAATGACCCTCTATTATCAAAACCTGTTCCGTATCTTGTGCGGGCTGGTCGAAAGCGCGCTGGGCCGTGCCTTTGACTATGAGGCGGTGGCGCAGGATAAACGCTGCGTTGACGGCACTTGCGTGCTCAAGCAGGCGGCCTTTGGCCAAGAGCTTGCGGCGGAGCAGGCGCTGGCAGATAGCAAGATGGGGAGTTTTTTGCTCCTGCGCGTGGTACCGGGTATGGAGCCTGTCGGCGAGCTGGTGGGCGCAATTGGGTCGGCAATTCGCGAGAGCGACGCGGCGGGCTTGGTCGACGGCGATGTGCTCTACCTGCTTATGCGCCAGGCAAAGGCGTGCGATCTGCCCATTATCCGCGAGCGCCTGAGCGCAAAGCATATTGCGGTGGAGCCCGTCGACGGCGAGGACATCGTGGCGCTGTTGCAGCACATCTCTTACACCGGTGACGGTGAGGGGGGTGCCGCTTGATCTCGCTTGTCGTTGCTGCCTTCTTGCTGCTGATTCATGCGCTGGTTTGCCTGATGCTGTGGACACTTATGAAGCTGGGCCTGCTGCCAGTGCGCGGGCACATGCTGGCCGTGATAGTGCTGGTGCCGCTGTGGGGCCCGTTGCTGGTGGTTCTGCTATCGGTCCGCGGCGCGATGTTTGGCGAGGGGCTGAAAGAGTCTGCGCTGGAGTCGCTGCGCTTCAACGACGACCTGCATCGCAGTATGTCGGTACCGAGTGGTGAGGACGATGCAAGCGTAGTGCCGCTCGAGGAGGCGCTCATCGTCAACGATCCGGCATACCGGCGCCGCTTAATGCTCTCCATGCTCACCGAGGAGCCCGACGCGTACTTGGCGCAGCTGCAGGCGGCTAAGCTTAACGACGACGTTGAGGTGGCGCACTATGCCGCGACGGCGGTGGCGCAGATCTCCAAGGAGTCCGATCTTAATCTTCAGCAGCTGGAGCGTGCCTTTAAGACGGACCCGAGCGCGCAAAACCTCAACGAATACTGTGATTTTCTTGGTGAATACTTGGGCTCGGGCTTGGCTGAGGGGCGCGTGGCTCAGATTCAGCGCCAACAGTACGCGTGCCTGCTTGCGCGTCGCTGCGAGCGCGAGGATACCCTTGAGCTGCGCATTCGATACGCGACGGCGCTGGCCGATGTCGGACAGATCGACGAGGCGCAGGCCGTGACCGATCAGTTGGTTCTCGACGTGCCCGAGGAGCAGGAGGTTTGGATGCTTTGCCTGCGCCTGGCCGTGATGCGCCGCGACGGTGACGAGGTTCACCGTGTGATCGATGCGATTGACAAGCAACATGTGTATTTGAGCGCCGACAACCGCGAAAAGTTGGCGTTTTGGCGCGACGGGGAGGAGGCCCGATGAGCGTGGCGCAACATATCCGCGACCGTGCAGGCCGCTTTCGTTGGATGGGACTCCTCGTGGTGTGGGCGGTCTTTATTGCCATGGCCGCCGTGCTGCTGGTGGAGCGTGCCGGCGTGCAGTACAGCGCTGGACAGCACAAGCTGGGCATGCTCGCCGCCAACGACGCGGTGCCGGCCTCCTCGGCAATCTTTGGCCAAAAGCCCACGTGCCTGGTCATTACCGATTCCGATCAAGCTGGCGTCGAGGACGTAAAGGAACAGTTCGACCAGATCCTGCTCGACATGAAGATCGCGCACCGCGACGTGGACCTTGCCCTGGATGGTGCGGATGCCATTCCCTCGCTGACCTCCTTCGATCGCGTGATTTTGCTCATGCCGTCGCTCGATGGGCTCGGTACGCACCTGAGCGACATTATGAGTTGGGTGAGCGCGGGCGGTTCGCTTATGCTCGCCATGCCGCCGGATAACTCGAGCTATCTGCAAGTAATTGCCTCCAAGCTTGGCATTGAATCGGCCGGATATGACTATGTAAAAGCCGAAAGCATTGTGCCGAGCGAGGACTTTATGCTGGGCGGGGGAGAGCGCTACGAGCTCTCGGACCCCTTTGATTCGTCGCTTTCGGTATCGCTGCGCGAGACGGCTCGTGTGTGGGCTATGACCGGCGATGCGGGCACGCCGCTCATTTGGTCGAATGACTGCGGTAGCGGGCGCACCGTGGTATGTAATATCGGTATCTATGACAAGGTCATGCGCGGCTTTTACGCCGCGGCGATCAGCCTGCTGGGCGATGCCACGGCATATCCGGTTATCAACAGCGCTGTCTTTTATCTGGACGACTTTCCTAGCCCCGTGCCCTCGGGCGATGGGACTTATATCAAGCGTGACTACGGCCTTTCCATTGCCGATTTTTACACCAAGGTCTGGTGGCCCGATCTGCAAAAGCTCGCGCAAAAATACGGCATTCGCTATACCGGCGTGATGATCGAAAACTACGAGGACGCGGTCAACCAGACCGAGCCCGCGCGCCAACCCGATACCACGCAGTTTCGATATTTTGGCGGCATGCTGCTGCAGATGGGCGGCGAGCTGGGCTTTCACGGCTACAACCATCAGCCGCTTGCGCTCTGGGACACCGACTATGGTACGTTGTACGTCTACAAGACCTGGAAGAACAAAGAGACGCTCGTCGCTTCGCTCAACGAACTTATCGCGTTTCAGGACGAGGTCCTGCCCAATGCTCATGGCTCGGTTTACGTGCCGCCGTCAAATATCCTTTCGGCCCGCGCGCGCAAGCTTATCGGTACCGATGTTCCGCGAATTAAGACCATTGCCAGTACGTATTTTGAGGATGGCACCGACCTGCCGTACGTGCAGGAGTTTGGCGTGGCGAGCGATGGCATTGTGGAGCAGCCACGTATTGTTTCGGGCGGCATGGTCGACGATTCCTATATGCGCCTGGCAGCCGTGTCCGAGCTCAACATGCACTACGTGAGCACGCACTTTATGCACCCGGACGACCTTTTGGACCCCGATCGTGGAGCCAAGGAGGGCTGGGAGGTCTACAAGGGCGGCCTGGTCGACTTCCTGGAGTGGCTTACCAAATCCGCGCCCGACCTGCGGCACCAGACGGCGTCGGAGTGCTCCGGTGCCATCCAGCGCTTTTCGTCCGTGACGGTGAGCGTGGATACCAGCGCGGATGCCTGGACGCTCAGCCTGGGCAATTTCCACGACGAGGCGTGGCTCATGTTCCGCGCCAATAATGGCGAGCCGGGTGCGGTGACGGGTGGCGAACTGACGCACCTTACGGGCAATCTGTATCTGCTCAAGGCAAATGATAAGACCGTGACGATCGAGCGCAAGGAGGGTGGCGATAAATGAGAATCTGCTTGGTGCTCGAGGGTTGCTACCCCTATGTGCACGGCGGCGTATCTACCTGGATGCATGGCTACATTACGGCCATGCCCGAGCACGAGTTTGTGCTGTGGGTGATCGGCGCGCATGCTGCCGACCGTGGCAAGTTTGTCTACGAGCTGCCCGGCAACGTGGTCGAGGTGCACGAGGTGTTCCTGGACGATGCCCTGCGGCTTTCGGGCGAGCAACATGAAGCCAGTTTTAACGACCGTGAGCGCGAGGCGCTACGCCGTCTGGTGTCGCTCTCCAATCCGGACTGGGACGTGTTATTCGATATCTTCCACCGCCGTCGCGTGCATCCGCTCTCGTTTTTGCAGAGCCGCACGTTTATGGATATCTTTCGCGACGTTTGCCTGGCCGAGTACCCCTACACGCCCTTTGCTGATGCATTCCACACCATGCGCTCCATGTTGCTGCCCGTGCTCTACCTGTTGGGCAGCGAGGTGCCGGTGGCCGATGTGTACCATGCCATCTCGACCGGCTACGGTGGCCTGCTCGCCTGCCTGGGCTCAAGCGTTCACCATGCGCCGGTGCTGCTGACCGAGCATGGCATCTATACCCGCGAGCGCGAGGAAGAGATCATTCGCGCCGACTGGGTGGTGCCGTCGTTTAAGGACCGCTGGATCCGCTTTTTCTACCTGCTTTCGGAGGAGATCTACCGCCGCGCCTTCCGCGTGACCAGTTTGTTCCATAACGCCCGCAAGACGCAGATCGATATGGGCTGCGATGCGGACAAATGCCTGGTCATCCCCAACGGCATCCAGTTCAATCGCTTTAAGGATATTCCCTTAAAGACCGATGACGGCTGGGTGGACATTGGCGCGGTGGTGCGCCTGGCGCCCATCAAGGATGTCAAGACCATGATTTATGCCTTCTTTGAGCTGCACGAGCGCCTACCCAAGGTGCGCCTGCACATCATGGGCGGCGTGGACGACGAGGAGTACGGCGCCGAGTGCCACGCGCTGGTCGAAACCCTGGGCGTGCGCGACCTGATCTTTACCGGCCGCGTCAACGTGGTCGAGTACATGGAAAAGCTCGACTTTACCATTTTGACGAGCATCTCCGAGGGCCAGCCGCTCAGCGTGCTGGAGTCGCTTGCAGCGTGCCGTCCCTGCGTGACGACTGAGGTGGGCTGCTGTCGCGAGCTTCTCGAAGGCGCCCCGAGCGACGACTTTGGCGTAGCGGGTTTTGTGACGCCGCCCATGTATCGCAAGGGCTTGGCCGATGCCATGGAACGCATGTGCATAAGCCGCGCTCGTCGCATTGAGATGGGGGAGCGCGGCCAGCGTCGCGTTGCCACGTACTTCTTGCACGAGCAGATGCTCGCCAACTATCGCGCGCTGTACGACGAGACGGCGCAAGCGTTTAACCTGCCCAGAGAGGGGGAGTAGCCGGTGGCCGGAATCGGTTTTGAGCTCAAGCGCCTGTTTAGGCGCAAGGGCCTGTTTGCCACGATGCGCGCTTACGGCTACGCTGGCATTGTGTGCACGGGTCCCATGCTGTTGGGCGTTCTGCTCCAGGTGGGTATCTTGGTGCTGTGCGGTCTGTGGGGTGTGGACCGTGCCAACCAGGATCTGCTGGTGTGCATGGTGACCTACACACTGCTGGCCTCGCTTACGCTCACGAGCTTTTTCTCCATGCCGGTCACGCGCTTTTTGGCCGATATGCTTTTTGCCGAGCGCGAGGATGAGATCCTACCTTCGTTTTGGGGCTCCAACGCCATTATGCTCGTTGCGGGCACAGTGCTCTACGGCGTCTTTTTGCTGTTCTCGGGCGCCACGCTGCTACAGGGGCTGCTGTGCCTGTGGCTGTTCAACATTATGATCGTCAACTGGAACGGCATGAGCTATCTCACTGCTATTAAGGATTACCGCGGTATCCTGTGCAGCTTTGCGGCTGCCATTGGCGTGGCGTGCCTGTGCGCCCTGGCCGCGCTGGCGCTGGGACTACCGCCGGTCGAGGGCCTTTTGGCGTCAATTGCTCTGGGCTACGGCGTTATGCTCGCCTGGGACGTGGTGCTGCTGTACCGGTATTTTCCGCAGAGCGAACGCAGCCCCTGGCTCTTTTTACGGTGGCTTGATCAGTTTATGCCGTTGGCGCTCACGGGCTTGTTCACCAACCTGGGCCTCTTTGCGCACTTGGCGATAATTTGGGCCGGTCCCATTGGCGTGCAGGTCAAGGGCTTGTTTTATGGTGCGCCCTACCACGATGTGCCGGCGCTCATCGCGTTTTTGACGATCCTGGTCACGTCCGTCAACTTTGTGGTCTCGGTCGAGGTCAACTTTTATCCGCGCTACCGCGACTACTACAGCCTGTTCAACGACGGTGGTGTGGTGGGCGACATTGTGGTGGCCGAGGAGGAAATGCTTGCCACGCTCAACCGAGAACTGCGTTTTTGTGCGCTCAAGCAACTGTTTGTGACGGCGGCGGTCATCTCGCTCGAGACCACGGTGCTGTCGGCCCTACCGTTGGGCTTTAACAACCTGATGCACGGGTATTTTCGCACGCTGTGCGTGGGCTACGGCCTGTATGCCGTGGGCAACACGATCCTGCTGATCTTGCTGTACTTTACCGACTACAAGGGGGCAGTGCTGGCCTCGGGATTGTTTGCCGGTGTGGCCGGGCTGGCGACTGCCGTGTCGTTGCTTTTGCCGCAGCAGTTTTACGGCTTTGGCTTTTTGTTGGGTGCGGCGGTGTTTTTTATCGTGGCGCTGCTGCGGCTCGATACCTATACCGCCAACTTGCCGTATCGTATCCTGAGCCAGCAGCCCATTGTGGCGACCGACAAGACGGGCTGGTTTACACAGCTGGGCCGCTTGCTCGACCGTGCCGAGCAGCGCTATGAGGAAGGTCGCCATAAGGGTGAGCCACATGGCGCGTTTGAGCGCGCAGTAGTTCACGTGTATCGCAAGCATTGGGGAGGTTCTGATGACCGATAGGATGATGTCTCGCCGTCGCCTGTTTGAGGCGGCTGCCGGTGCGCTGTTGCTTTCGGGCTGCTCGGTGCAGGAAGACTCCTCGACCAAAAAGGTCAAAAAGCAGGACAAGATTAAAAAGGCCGAGTCCTCGGACGGTACCAAGCATCTACGCGATAAAGATGAGCTGTACGAGGTCTACGACGACTCGGGTATTGTGACCATGTACCTGACGGTCTCTCGCGGCAACAGCTCCGAGAACACCGACCACAGCTGGGCGGAGATCAATACGTACTCGGTGTATGAATATGCCGACATGGGCGTGACGCGCTATCAGGTTATGGGCCTTTTGCAGGCGGGCGACGAAGACGGCCCGGTGGCCGGCGAGGTTGGCTATGGCGAGGAAGCGCCCAATGCTACCGTGCAGGTGCGTGGCCAGACGTCGATCTCCTACACGCAAAAGAATTACAAGGTGGAGCTCAAAAAAGGAAAAGGTACCTGGCGCCAGCAGCGCGCGATTGCGCTCAACAAGCACATGGGCGAGGGTATGCGTTTTCGCAACAAGATGGCCTACGACCTTATCCGCGGGATTCCCCAGATGATGGGCCTGCGCACGCAGTTTGTGCATCTGTGGGTGTGCGACCAGACCGAAAAGTCCAACGATACTTTTGAGGACTACGGCCTGTTTACGCAGGTGGAGCAGCTCAACAAGACGGCGCTAAAGGCACATGGCCTGGATAAGAGCGGGCACCTGTACAAGGTGAACAGCTTTGATTTCCATCGCTACGAGGATACCATTAAGCTTGCCGATGATCCCGACTATAACCAGACAAACTTTGAGGGCATGCTCGAGATTAAGGGCGATTCGGACCACACCAAGCTCATCGAGATGCTCGATGCGCTCAACGACGAATCGCAAAAGATCGATGACGTGCTCGACACCTACTTTGATACCGAGAACCTGGTCTATTGGTTGGCGTTTCAGATCCTGACGGGCAACTGCGATACGCAGAACCGTAACTGTTATCTGTACAGCCCGCTTAACTCCAAGGTCTGGTACATCCTGGATTGGGATAACGACGGCATGCTGCGTAAGCTGGAGCTTTCTCTTACCGGGTTTTCGGACTACGCGAGCTGGGAGCGCGGTGTAAGCAACTACTGGGGCAACGTACTGTTTAACCGCGCGTTGCGCAGCAAGTCGTTCCGCAGCGAACTCGACCGTGCCGTCAAGGACTTGCGCTCGTATTTGACCGAGACTCGCCTGACCAAGATGATCAAGCACTAC
>CAUGNZ010000013.1 GCA_959601045.1 uncultured Collinsella sp. | reverse complement strand
GGGCCCGTGGGTTATACCCTAAGAGCAAACCACCCTTTTTAAGGGTGGTTCTGATGTTGTCTGCCGGTTTGTCTAAATCTGTAACAACTGGACCGTTAAAAGCAGGCTAGATGTTACAGATTGAGATACTTCCGAACCGCGCCGTCCCTTTGTCTCAATCTGTAACATCTGGAATCGATTTTGCCGAGTTACTGTTACAGATTGAGATTTTCCCTTAAGGGGGATTCGAATGTCTCGATCTGTAACAGATAGACCGGAAAACGGGCTCTAACTGTTACAGATCGAGACGTTTTGGGACCGCGGCTGAGCCATTGCGGCAAAACCACCACAAAGGTGCCTGTCCCCTTTGTGGTGGTTTAGGGCTCCCAGGGGCAGGGGGCTTCGATGTGGATGTGCTCGCCGGTTACGGGATGCGTGAAGGACACGCTGTGGGCGTGGAGCATCAGGCCGCAGGGGCGCGGCGTGCCGTACAGGTCGTCGCCAACCAGGGGATGATGCTCGCTTGCCAGATGCACACGGATTTGGTGCTTGCGGCCGGTGAGCAGCTCGACATCAATATACGAGCGCGTAGGCAGGCCGCGGCGGCTCTTAAGACGCTTGAGCACCTTTACGCGCGTTTGAGACGGCTTTCCGCTGGCACCGACGCGCATTTTGCGGCTGTCGTGTCGGTCGCGGGCGATGGGCTTGTCGATGAGCTTTTCGTTCCAGTCGATCTTGCCCTCGGCGAGCGCCAGGTAGTGCTTTTCGAAAGCGTGGTCGATGACCATCTGGTCAAAGGCGGGCTGCGTCTGCTTGTCGAGCGAGAACAACACCACGCCGGTGGTGTCGCGGTCCAGGCGGTTGAGCGGCTGCATGTCGGTCGCGGCAAAGCCGTCGCCCATCGCCAGCAGCAGGTCGCTGGCGTAGTCGGTGAGCGTGCGCTCGCCGGTGCCGTCGCCGTGGACGATCATGCCGGCAGGCTTGTCGATGGCCATGAGCCAGGCGTCGCAGTAGAGGACTTGAGGTTCTTCGTTCACGTGTAAGCCTTTCGGTTAGCTGATTCCCACAAACATGCAGCCCGAGGTGGCGCCGCGCAGGCGGGCGGCCGGCTTGCGGCCGGCTTGAGCCGCCTCGACAGCGCGACGGACGCGAGCGACGGCACGGCCAATCTCATCGGCCTCGAGCAAGGTTCCGTCGACCATAAGACGGCGCACGCCGGCATCGAGCAGCTGCGGAACTTGCGGCGTGAGGTCGATGGGGTAGGCGTCGTACAGGCGTGAGCGGCCGTGGATGTCGGTACGCACCGGCATGACCTTGCCGTCGATATTCTTGAGCGAGAGCTTGCGGGCACGCAGGCGGCAGTTGGCACAATCGTGGATGCAGCCGTTGGCAACCTGCAGAATGCAATGCTCGCTTGTCATGACGCGCGGGCGGCCAAAGACGGTGATGCCCAGAGCCGCGGGCGCGGCGGTGCCGAGCGAGATAATCTCGTCGAGCGTGATCTCGGGCGAGAGCCAAAACGCACCGGCTCCGCGCTCGGCAAGCGCCTCCATGCAGGGCGTGTTGTGCACCGGCAGGCAAGAGCGAATCTCGGCCGTGGCGCCAACCTGGGCGGCCAGGGCAAGCTCAGAGATGTTGCCAATAGCGACCGTGGCGCCGGCAACAACCCATGGGTCAACGCGGACGTGGTCAACGGCGCGGCAGACCTCATCGAGCACGGGTACGATGCCCTGCTCAAACGTATCGGCGGGGGAGAGCTTGGCCGCATCGAGCGCGTCGGTGGTCATGTAGATGCGCGTTGCACCCTCCGCCCGCGCTGCCTCGGCGGCCTCGAGCGAGGTGACGGTGGCGCAGATCTGCGGCTCGTCGCGGTAGTGCTCGGGCGCGGGGCGGGAATCACTGGTGACAATCGCCGGCAGCTCGAGCGTTTTCGCGCGCTCCGCGTACGGCGCCAGAATGGCCTCTTCCAGCGCCTTGCAAGCGGCGGCGCGCACCTTATGTACGGCGGAGAAACCCATGCCACAGCCCTCATCGAGCGCCACCTCAAAGCTCGCAGCCTCAAAGGGAGAGGAACCCATGCGGCCGACGTGCTCAACCAGATCGGACGCCTCGACCGCACGGGTCTTGGCGGCTTCGACGGTAAAGCCCGTGGCCGTGGCCGTAAGCGAAGGGTCGTCGCAGCAGGTGAGCGTAACGGTAAACGGCTCGCCCAGACGCGCCACGACGGACACATCAACAGCTCGGCGGCGCAGCACATCGCGCTTGAGCGCGGCGCCGGCGGCGTCGATGGCACGCTGACTGCGAATCACGCGGACGCGGCAGCCCTCGGGCATGCTGCGGGGTACGCGACATTCGATGACTTCACCGGCTGCGGCATCATCGGCGGCAATGGTGGTCAGGAACTGGTCAAACTCGTTATCGTGGCGAAGCTCCAGCAGGTCGCCCTTGCCCACGGGCTCAAACAGCTCAATACGGGCGATGGCGGCGCGGCGACGGCGGTCGTCGGGCTTGAGGCCGCGCACATCGCGGTTGGCCGGGCGGCTGCCCAGCACCGTGCCCACGATCTGGCCGCGGTTGTTGGAACGCTCATAGCTCATCATCTCGTCGCCCGAGGTGCCGTCCTGATAGGCGTGCGTAAAGTCGCGGTTAAAGCAGCGCTTGAGCTGGCGCTGGCGGGCGTCTTTCTCGTCCTTGGCAACGGTGGTTCCGGCCAGCATGTCATCAATCTGATGACGATACACGTCGACGATGGAATACACGTAATCGGGCGCCTTCATGCGGCCCTCGAGCTTGAGCGACGCGGCGCCGGCGTCATACAGGCGGCGAACAAGTTGTGAAGTGTTGGTGTCACGCGGGCACAGCGCGCGCTCGCGACCGGCAGGGGAGAGCGAGCGACCGTTCTCGTCGATCAGCTCGTAGAGCAAGCGGCAGGGCTGGGCGCACATGCCACGGTTGGCCGATCGTCCCGCCATGGCAAAGCTCGAAAGCAGACACAGGCCAGAGTAGCAAAAGCAGATGGCGCCATGGCTAAAGACCTCAAGGTCCACATCGGGCGCGGCATCGTGAATGGCGGCAATCTCGTCGATGGAAAGCTCGCGCGAGAGGGTCACGCGGTCGGCGCCCTGCTCGCGGCACCAAAGGGTTCCGCGGTCGTCGTGGATGTTCGCCTGGGTCGAGATATGCGTCTCGATGCCGGGCATGGTGCGCTTGACCTCAAAGAACAGGCCCCAGTCCTGGATGATGAAGGCGTCGGCGCCCAGCGTGGAGCAGCGATGGATGAGCTGCAGCGCATCGCTCATCTCGGACTGCTTGATGACGATGTTGACCGTGACGTAGACGCGCGAGCCGGCTAGATGCGCGGCGCGGCAGGCCTGCTCAAAGGCCTCGTCGGTAAAGTTGGTGGCCTTGCGGCGTGCGTTGAAGCTGCCCATGCCGCAGTAGATGGCGTCTGCCCCGGCGGCGAGTGCGGCAGCAAAGGGCTCGGGCCCTCCGGCGGGCGCCAAAAGCTCGGGTCTGCGGTTGGTGGTTCGACTGGCGGTTGCGGTCATATCCTGCCTTTCAAAATGCTCAGATACTCAAAAGTATAGTGGTGCCGTCGCGGCAGGCGATGCCCGTGCTCTAAGCGGGATAAAGTCTTCAGCAGCTTGGACTGGCTGCTCCACATGAGAACCGTTCAGCGGTCCGGGGAAACCGTTGGGCGATAAAATATTCTCGCAGCGTGATAATAATCTTGCATCGCGCGGAAACCTTGAGTACTATCCCAATCAAGCGCGGTGTTCAGACCGAACTGTGCCTCCCGGTGTGAACGCCGCGCTCCCGTTCCCTTTTACTTGTAAGGAGAAAAACATGAGCAAGACCGTCGTGTCTTCCGATAACGCACCCGCAGCCATCGGCCCGTATTCCCCCGGTATCCAGACTGGCAACATGGTGTTCCTGTCCGGCCAGCTGGGCATCGATCCCGCGACCGGCAAGCTGCCCGAGGGTGTCGAGGCCCAGGCCAAGCAGTCCCTCGCCAACGTCGAGGCTCTGCTGACCGCTGCCGGCGCCACGTTTGCCGATGTCGTCAAGACCACGGTCTACCTGGCCGACATCGCCGACTTTGCCGCCGTGAACGAGATCTACGCCTCCAAGTTCGAGGCCCCGTTCCCCGCGCGCAGCGCTTTCCAGGTTGCCGCTCTTCCGGCTGGCGGTCTGGTCGAGATCGAGGTCGTCGCCGCTCTCTAAGGCGTTGGCCACAACTAAACATGACATGCAAAAAGACCCTGCAGCGCGTGCGAGCTGCAGGGTCTTTTGTCAAGCGATGCGACAAAAATGATCCGTTTCCCTTCGTCCCCAAGGGATCACGTTTAGCCCTCCTTGCGAACTTTTTGCAGGTAGCGGTAGACGCTGGGCTCCGAGATGCCCAGCGCGGTGGCGGCGCAGGCCACGGCGCCCTTGAGCATAAACACGCCGTTGCCGTTGAGGTGGCGAATGACGTCCACGCGGTCGCTCTGGCCAAGCGACGCTACATCCAGCCCGCGCGCGCTCAGCAACTCGGCAATGCTGCGGTCGATGAGCTCCTGGGTGGACTCCGAAAGGCTTTCGACCTCGATAGGGGCGGGCTCCGTGCGCGTCGGCGCTGCGTCGAAGCACGCCATGAGCTGCTGCGCCATGGCGTTGATGGAGCGTACGGTCGAGAGGTCGGTGTTGACGCAGAGCATACCGACGATCTCGTCATTTTCGCGGATAAAGAACGTCGCGGACTCCAACGTCTTGCCACCGGCACCGCGCCCCTCGTAGCCCGTAATAAACGGCAGGTCGCGATACTTGGGGTCGTGCATGATCTTGAGCGCCAGATCGGTGGCGGGACCGCCGACCTTGCGGCCGCTCACGATGCCGTTGCGAATATCGACGATGGCGTGGTCGGGATCCGAGAAATCGTGCAGGACGATCTCGCTGTTCTTACCGAGTATCTGCTCCAGGAAATCGACCATCGGCAAAAAGCGACGTACGGTCTCGTTCACGGGCAACTCCTTTGGGTGAAATCGGAAGGTTCATAACAATTTTTTCTCATGGTAACACGCTACTCTTCATCTCGTATATCCGCAGGTACATTGCGTAATACAGACGAACGGTAGGAATTTGGCGGTAAACGGTTGACCAAAAGAAAAGTTAGATGTTATTTTGACCAGACACTTTCCTGACCTGCGGAAATGCATTATCTCAGCTGAAGAATAGTCTGATAACAAAAAATTATTATTGAGAATGAGAATCATCTTTAATACGATATGCAACGAAGGCACAACCTCAACCCCGCACTGCGTCACAATAGAGCGTTAGATGCGAAACAACTATTTCGAGGATTGGTGGTCAAATGACCCAGGAGACGGTTACGAACGGCACTGAAGCCCTGTTCACTCGTGAAGGCATGCCTCCCGTTAAGGAAATGATCCCGTGTGCCCTTCAGCACGTACTGGCTTCGTTTGCCGGTATCATCACCCCGGCTGTCATCATGGCCGGCGTCTACGGCTTTAATAGCCAGCAGAGCACCGACATCATTCAGGTTGCGCTCATTCTTTCGGCAATCGACACGGCCCTTCAGGCCTTCGCTCCCTTCCGCCGCATCGGCGGCGGCCTGCCCATCGTCATGGGCGTCTCGTTCGCGTTCCTGCCGGCCCTGCAGGCCATGGGTGCCTCGGGCTTTAGCTTTGGTGCGCTGCTGGGCGGCGAGATTGTCGGCGGTGCCGTCGCGGTCCTCTTTGGTCTGGCCTACAGCAAGATTAAGTGGCTGTTCCCGCCCGTCGTGACCGGTACGGTCATCTTCTCCATCGGCGTTTCGCTGTATCCCACGGCCGTCAAGTACATGGCCGGCGGCATGGGCACGCCGCTGTGGGGCACCCCGCAGGCCTGGTGCGTCGCTCTTATCACCTTCGCCGTGGTCTTTGCGCTCGCCAACTTTGGCAAGGGCACGCTCAAGCTGGGCTCCGTGTTCTTTGGCATGATCGTTGGCATGATCGTCTCCATCCCCTTCGGCATGATCGACTTCTCCAGCGTCGCCACCGCTCAGGTCTTCGCCCTTCCCAAGCTCATGCCCTACGCGCTCGAGTTTGATCCCGAGGTCTGCATTACCCTCGCCGTCGTGTTCCCCATGGTTGCCATCCAGGTTATCGGTGACGTCTCCGCCGCCTGCCTGGGCTCCATCGACCGTATGCCCACCGAGCGCGAGCTCTCCGGCGCTATCGTGTCCCAGGGCCTCACTTCTATGGTCGGCGGCCTGCTGGGCGGTCTTCCCACCAGCGCCCTTGGCCAGAACGTGGGCATCATCTGCTCCAACAAGGTCGTCAACAAGTGGGTCTTTGTGATCATCGCGGCCGTCTTTGCCATCGCCGGTCTGTTCCCGCAGCTCTCTGCCGTCCTTTCCGCTATCCCGCAGCCCGTCATCGGCGGCGCGACCGTCGGCGTCTTTGGCACCATCACCATGAACGGCGTGCGCATGTTCACCCGCGAGGGCCTCACGCAGCGCACTACCACCATCGTCGGTACCTCCGTCGTCTTTGGCCTGGGTATCTGGATGGCCAGCGGCTGCCTTGCCGGCGAGGGTATGCCCACCTGGGTGTCCACCGTCATCGGCTCCAACGCCGTGACCCCCACCGCCATCATGGCCATCGTGCTCAATCTGATCCTTCCGCAGACGCCGGTCGTGGCTCAGCACATCGATGCTGCCAAGGACGCTGCCGTGGATCTGGTCTTGCCCGAGAGCAAGAAGTAACCAATTCGGTGCTATTCGTCGGCGGACGCATCGCCTCGTCCGCCGACGCTATGCGGCGCCAAGCCGCACTTCAAAGGGTTTGTCCCTTTGGTGAAGCGTTGACGGGAGAGGGCCCGTTTCCGGTGTAGGCCGGCGCTTCGCACTCCGCCATGTCAGAGGTGTCAAACCCCGCCTCTGATGTTGAAGGGAGCATTCATGCTTCTGGTCGCTAACGGTTCCGTCTTTACCCGCAACGCTCAGGCCCCGTTCATCCCCAACGGTGCAGTCGCCATTGACGGAGATACGATCGTCGAAGTAGGGCCCGAGCGCGAGCTCAAGGCCAAGTACCCGGATGCCGAGTACGTCGACGCCCAGGGCAACCTCATCATGCCCGGACTCATCAATTGCCACACCCACATCTACTCGGGTCTGGCCCGCGGCCTTGCCATCAAGGGCTGCAACCCCACCAACTTCCTGGAGAATCTTGAGCAGCAATGGTGGAAGATCGACGACAACCTGACGCTCGATGGCACCAAGGCCAGCGCCTATGCCACGATTCTGGACTCCATCCGCGATGGCGTCACTACGATCTTCGATCACCACGCGAGCTTCTGCGAGATCCCGGGAAGCCTCTTTACCATTAAGGACGCCGCGCAGGAGCTGGGCATGCGTTCGTGCCTGTGCTACGAGGTCTCCGATCGCCGCGGTCAGGAAAAATGCGACCAGGCCATTGCCGAGAACGCCGAGTTTGCCCAGTGGGCCGCCAAGGAGCGTCGCGATAACGACAACCATATGATCGCCGCCATGTTTGGCGGTCACGCCACCTTTACGCTGTCGGACGAGACCATGGACAAGATGGCCGAGGCCAACAACGGCCTGACCGGCTTCCACATCCATGTGTGCGAGGGCATGAATGACGTGTGGGACTCCCGCCTCAACCGCGGTGGCATCAGCCCCGTCGAGCGCCTGCTGCAGCACAATCTGCTGGGTCCCGACACCATGCTCGGCCACTGCATCCACGTGACACCTGCCGAGATGGATATCGTCAAGGAGTCCGGTACCTGGCTCGTCAACAACCCCGAATCCAATATGGGCAACGCCGTGGGCTGCGCACCCGTGCTCGAGTTCTTCCGCCGCGGCATCCCCGTGTGCATGGGCACCGACGCCTACACTCACGATATGCTCGAGAGCCTCAAGGTCTTCCTGGTCATTCAGCGCCACAACGCCGCCATGCCCAACGTGGGCTGGTGCGAGGCCATGACTATGCTGTTCGAGAACAACGCCAAGATGGCGAGCAAGTACTTCGATCGCAAACTCGGTGTGCTCGAGGCCGGCGCTGCCGCCGACGTCATCGTCATGGACTACAAGCCCTTTACGCCGCTGAGCGAGGAGAACATCGACGGCCACATGCTCTTTGGCATGATGGGCAAAAACTGCCGCACCACCATCATCAACGGCCGCGTCCTGTACAAGGATCGCGAGTTCGTTGGCATTGATGAGGACAAGATCAACGCGTGGACCATGGCCGAGTCCAAGAAGCTCTGGAGCACGCTCAACGATCGCACGTACTAATTACAAGTAGATTCACGCGCGTCGGATGTTTCGCCGCATCCGACGCGCGTATAGGCGACCTCCGCGGGGTCGCCGGCGCTGTGCTAGCGCTACGCCGTATTTGCGCCCGCCGCGCGGTCTCGCCGGGCGTTACAGAGAGGAGCTCACTATGAGCGACATTATGAGGCCGATCCCGTTTTCGCAGCTGATGAACTGGATCATCGAGGAGCACAAGACCCAGGACGCCATCTTTGGCGTGCGCAAGATGGTCACGACCAACCAGGAGGGCGCGCTTCCCATTTTTGACGAGCGCATCGAGACTCCGTTTGGCCCGGCTGCCGGCCCCAACACGCAGCTGGCCCAGAACATCGTGGCATCCTACGTTGCCGGTTCCCGCTTCTTTGAGCTCAAGACCGTTCAGGTTATGGACGGCGAGGAGCTCTCCAAGTGTGTGAACAAGCCCTGCATTGTGGCGCAGGACGAGTGCTACAACTGCGAGTGGTCGACCGAGCTCGAGGTTCCGCAGGCCTTTGCCGAGTACGTGAAGGCATGGTTCGCCTGCCACCTGATCGCTCGCGAGTACGGCCTGGGCAGCCCGGACGGCTTTGTCTTCAACATGTCCGTGGGCTATGACCTCGAGGGTATTAAGAGCCCCAAGGTCGACGCCTACATCGAGGGCATGAAGGACGCCAGCGGCTCCGAGGTTTGGAACGAGTGCCGCACATGGGCGCTTGCCAACCTGGACAAATTTGAGCATGTCGATGCCGCGTTTGTCGAGTCCATCCCGGCGCGCGTCTCCAACTCCATCACCGAGTCTACCCTGCACGGCTGCCCGCCGGCGGAGATCGAGCGCATCGCGACCTATCTGATCACCGAGAAGGGCCTCAACACCTACATCAAGTGCAACCCCACGCTGCTGGGCTATGAGTTTGCCCGTCAGCGCCTGAACGAGCTGGGCTTTGACTACATCGTCTTCGACGATACACACTTCCGCGAGGACCTGCAGTGGGCCGACGCCGTGCCCATGTTCGAGCGCCTGATTGCCCTGTGCGCCGAGCGCGGCCTGGAGTTTGGCGTCAAACTGACCAACACGTTCCCCGTCGACGTGACGAGGAACGAGCTGCCCTCCACCGAGATGTACATGTCGGGCCGTTCGCTGTTCTCGCTGACCATCGAGGCCGCCCGTCGCATTACCGAGCAGTTCGATGGCAAGCTGCGCATCAGCTACTCCGGCGGTGCCACGGTCTACAACATCCGCGCCCTGTATGACGCCGGCATTTGGCCCGTTACCTTGGCGACTGACGTGCTCAAGCCCGGTGGCTACGAGCGCTTTAGCCAGATGGCCGGCGAGTTTACCGATCTGGATGGCAAGCCGTTCGCGGGCGTTTCGCTCGAGGCCGTGACGGCGATCCAGACTGACTCGCTCACCAACCCGCTCTACAAGAAGCCGCTGCGCCCGCTGCCCGACCGCAAGGTCGCCGGCAAGAGCCCGCTTTCCGACTGCTTTACCACGCCGTGCCGCACGAGCTGCCCCATCCAGCAGGATATTCCCGCCTATCTGGCGGCTGTTGACGAGGGCCGCTACGAGGACGCACTCAACATCATCATCGAGCGCAACGCCCTGCCGTTCATCACCGGCACTATCTGCCCGCATCCCTGCGGCCGTGCCTGCGAGCGTGCATTCTACGAGCCCGAGGGCGCCCAGATTCGCGCCAGCAAGCTCAAGGCCGCCCGCGAGGCAATGACCGCCGTGCTGCCCAAGCTGCGCGCCCAGGCTATCGCCAACGACGGCGAGCGCAACGTTGCCGTTATCGGTGGCGGTCCGGCCGGCCTGGCGACGGCGTTCTTCCTGACGCGTGTCGGCGTGCCCGTTACCATCTTTGAGGCCCGCGATTCGCTCGGCGGTGTGGTCCGTCACGTAATCCCCGAGTTCCGTATCGCCAGCGACGATATCTCGCACGACGCCGAGCTCTGCCTGGCCTTTGGCGCCAAGGTTCAGCTTAACGCCCGCGTGGAGTCCATTGACGAGCTCAAGGCCCAGGGCTTTACCGACGTGGTCGTGGCCACCGGTGCCTGGATGCCCGGCTCTGCGGGCCTGGGCGAGGGTGCCGAGCTCGACGTGCTGGAGTTCCTCGAGGCCGCCAAGAAGGGCGAGAAGCTTGAGCTGGGCGAGGACGTCGTGGTCATTGGTGCCGGCAACACCGCCATGGACGCCGCCCGCGTGGCCAAGCGCCTGGCAGGCGTGAAGAACGTGCGTCTGGTGTATCGCCGCACCAAGAAGCAGATGCCCGCCGACGAGGAAGAGCTCGATCTTGCTCTTGCCGACGGCGTTGAGTTCTGCGAGCTGCTGGCGCCCAAGGCACTCAACGGCGCCGTGCTGACCTGCGACGTTATGGAGCTTGGCGAGCCGGATGCAAGCGGCCGTCGCAGCCCCGTCGCCACGGGCGAGACCGTCGAGCTTTCCGCCACCACGGTGATCTGCGCCGTGGGCGAGGGCATCGATGCCAGCCTGTACGATGCCGCGGGCGTCGAGCATGACCGTCGTGGCCGTCTTGCCGCCACCTCCACCGGTGTTGAGGGCGTCTGGGCTGCGGGCGACTGTCGCCGCGGTCCCGCCACCGTGGTCGAGGCTATCGCCGACGCCGCCGAGGTCGCCCGTGCCATTGCCGACGTGGACTTTAACAAGTACGCCGACTGCAACGAGCAGGCCGGCCGCGAGGACACCTGCTATGAGCGCAAGGGGTCGCTGTGCCGCGACAAGCGCAACTGCACCAAGACTCGCTGCCTGGGCTGCGGCTCGGTGTGCGAGGTCTGCTGCGACGTGTGCCCCAACCGCGCCAACGTTGCCATTAAGGTGCCGGGCCTGGCCAAGCATCAGGTCGTCCATGTCGATGGCATGTGCAACGAGTGCGGCAACTGCGCCGTGTTCTGCCCCTACCAGGAGGGTCGTCCCTACAAGGACAAGCTCACCCTGTTCTGGAGCGAGCAGGACATGGAGAACTCCGAGAACGAGGGCTTCCTGGCCGTGGACGAGGATCACTTTAAGGTCCGCGTCGCCGGCACGGTCCGCACCGTCTCGGTCGATGCCGTCAACACCGGTCTGCCCGAGGCCGTCCGCCTGACCATCAAGGCCGTGCGCGACAGCTATTCGTATCTCCTTAAGAAATAGGCGAGTCTCTTATGGCCAAATCCATTCAACATAACGTGGCCTACGTTGCCTGCGGAAGCGGTTGCGCCTCCGCAGGCGGCGACGCCCACTGCAGCGAAGGCTGCATTGGCTGTGGCGCCTGCGTCACGGCCTGCCCCCACGGCGCCATTGCGCTGGTCGATGGCATCGCCCGCGTGGATCGCTCCAAGTGCACGGGCTGTGGCCTGTGCGGTATGGCGTGCCCACAGCGCGTGATTGCCTTCGTTCCCGGCTACCAGAACATCCTAGTGCGCTGCAACAACACCGATAAAGGCGCCATCGCCCGCAAGATTTGCGACACGAGCTGCATCGGTTGCGGCATGTGCGCTAAAAAATGCCCTGCCGGCGCTATTCGCATCGAGGACAATTGCGCCCATATCGACGGCGCGGACTGCCTGTCGTGCGGTATGTGCGCCGTCGTCTGCCCGCATGGCGCCATCCACGACCGCACCGGCATAGCCGCCGGCGTGTAGAAGGGAATCACCATGGCACAGGAATTCACTTTTACCGTTAACGGCGTGGAGTGTACGACGACTCAGAACAAGCCGCTGCTACGCTACCTGCGCGACGACCTGCATATTCACTCCGCCAAGGACGGCTGCTCCGAGGGCGCGTGCGGTACCTGCACCATCCATGTGGACGGTGCGGCCGTCAAGGCGTGCGTACTGACCACCGCTCTTGCCGCCGGCCGCAACATCGTGACCGTCGAGGGCCTGCCCGAGGACGTGCGCGAGGCCTTTGTGTACGCCTTTGGCGCCGTGGGTGCCGTGCAGTGCGGTTTTTGCATCCCCGGCATGGTCATGGCGGGTGCGGCGCTCATCGCCGAGGACCCCGAGCCCACCGAGGAGCAGATCAAGTACGCCATTCGCGGCAACGTCTGTCGCTGCACCGGCTACAAAAAGATTATCGAGGGCATTTCGCTGGCAGCTGCGGTGCTCCGCGGCGAAAAGCAGATCGACGAGGATCTGGAGCGCGGCGATGACTACGGCGTGGGCAAGCGCGCCTTTCGTATCGACGTGCGCAAGAAGGTGCTCGGCGAGGGCAAATATCCCGACGACATCGACGAGCTCGATCAGCCGGGTCTGACCTACGCCAGCGCCGTGCGCTCCAAGTATCCGCGCGCCCGCGTGCTTTCCATCGATACCTCCAAAGCCGAGGCTCTGCCCGGCGTGGTGGGCATCCTGCGCGCCGAGGACGTGCCGGTCAACCAAGTCGGCCACCTTATCCAGGACTGGGACGTCATGATCGCGGCGGGCGATATCACCCGCTGCGTGGGTGACGCCATCGTGCTGGTGGTTGCCGAGGACGAGGCGACGCTCGAGAAGGCCAAGAAGCTCGTAAAGATCGATTACGAGCCGCTGGAGCCCGTGCGTAACATTGTCGAGGCCAGGGCTGCCGACGCCCCGCGCCTGCACGACAGCTTCTTTGCCTTTGGCAACACGGTGGAGCTCAAGGACAACGTGTGCCAGAGCCGCCACGTGACGCGCGGCGACGCCGCCAAGGCGCTGGCGGAGAGCGCGTTCACCGTGACGCAGCGCTTTACCACGCCCTTTACCGAGCATGCCTTCTTGGAGCCCGAGTGCGCCGTGGCCTTCCCGTACAAGAACGGCGTCAAGGTGCAGTCGACCGACCAGGGTGCCTACGACACGCGCAAAGAGTGTGCCCACATGTTTGGCTGGGACAACGAGCCCGAGCGCGTGGTCGTCGAGACCATGCTCGTGGGCGGCGGCTTTGGCGGTAAGGAGGACGTGTCCATCCAGCACCTGGCCGCGCTTGCTGCCTATAAGCTCCAGCGTCCTGTGAAGTGCAAGCTCACGCGTGCCGAGTCGCTCGCGTTCCATCCCAAGCGCCACGCCATGGACGGCACCTTTACGCTGGGCTGCGACGCCGAGGGCAACTTTACCGGCCTGGACTGCGAGATCAACTTTGATACCGGTGCCTACGCATCGCTGTGCGGCCCGGTGCTCGAGCGTGCCTGCACGCATGCCGTCGGCCCCTACAAGTACCAGAACACCGACATTCGCGGCTTTGGCTACTACACCAACAACCCGCCCGCCGGCGCGTACCGAGGCTTTGGCGTTTGCCAGTCCGAGTTTGCGCTCGAGAGCTTGATCGACTTGCTGGCAGAGAAGGTCGGCCTGGATCCGTGGGAGATTCGTTACAGAAACGCCATCGAGCCGGGTGAGGTTTTGCCCAACGGCCAAATTGCCGACTGCTCCACGGCGCTTAAGGAGACGCTGCTCGAGGTCAAGGATGCCTACTATGCGCATCCCGGACACGCCGGTATCGCCTGCGCCATGAAGAACGCCGGCGTGGGCGTGGGCCTGCCCGATGCCGGTCGCTGCAAGATTCGCGTCGAGAACGGCGTGGCTGTGGTCTATGCCGCCACGTCCGACATCGGCCAGGGCTGCAACACCGTCTTTTTGCAGGACGTTGCCGAGGCCTGCGGTCTGCCGCTTCGCTGTATCGCCAACGGCGAGTGCTCCACCGAGAACGCTCCCGACTCCGGCACCACGTCTGGCTCGCGTCAGACGGTCGTGACCGGCGAGGCCGTGCGCGGTGCCGCCTTCCTGCTGCGCGATGCCATGCTTGACATCGAGGCCGGCAAGTCTGCGCCCGCCGCTCCCGTGAATGCGCATGGCGACGGCGTCAAGATCGAGTACGACGATGGTCGCGCCTATCAGCTGCACACGCAGGAGCTCGTCGCCGGCCAGGGTATGCATCCTCAGGATCCCGCGGCCGCCATCAAGGCGCTCGAGGGATGTGAGTTTGGCTACGTGTACCTGGAGCCGACCGACAAGCTGGGTGCGGATGTTCCCAACCCCAAGAGCCACATTTGCTACGGCTTTGCCACACATGTGGTCATTTTGGACGATGACGGCCGCGTGAGCGAGGTCTATGCCGCGCACGATTCCGGCAAGGTGGTCAACCCCATCTCCATCCAGGGTCAGATCGAAGGTGGCGTGCTCATGGGTATGGGCTATGCGCTTACCGAGGACTGGCCGCTCAAGGACTGCGTGCCCCAGGCAAGGTACGGTACGCTCGGGCTGTTCCGTGCGCCCGAGATTCCGGATATCCACGCCATTTACGTGGAGAAGGACGAGCTACTGCCTGTGGCATATGGCGGCAAGGGCATCGGCGAGATCGCAACGATCCCCACGGCGCCCGCCGTACAGAACGCCTACCGCGCGTTTGACGGCAAGCTGCGTCCGGATCTGCCCATGGTGGACACCCCGTACAGTCGCGCCCGTCGCCGCGGGTAGGGTAGGGCGCGGACAGCCATTACTGACGAGCTGTTCGCGCTCAACATCAACTGTATATGCTGCGCCTTTGGCCCCAGCTCCATCGTGAGTCGGGGCCTTTTGTTTGGAGCGGAAACTGTGTCCCGGAATTGCCACTCAGAACGGGACACGCTTTCCGGATGGGATGCTTGGCGGAAACTACGGCCCAGTTTTTGGCTCCAGAACGGGATACATTTTCCGGAACGGTCCACGTGCGGTGGTGTACCGCCCCTTTCGTGTGCGCCGCTTGTCGAATTACGTTATAGCTAGCTATATTATAGGAAAGTATAATATAGCTAGCTATAACGTAAAGGAAGGATGGTCTATGTTTGTCGGAAGAACAGCGGAAATGTCCGAGCTCAATCGACTGTATGGCACGGGCTCCTTTGAGATGCCTGTGATTTACGGCCGTCGTCGTGTGGGCAAAACGCGTCTCATCACAGAATTCATCCAAGACAAGAAGGCTATTTACTTTCAAGCTCGTCGTACCAATGCAGAGGCAAACCTGCACGGCTTTAGCCAGGCGATACTTGCGGGTTCGGTTGGTGCTGCAGGCGTGTCGTTTCGTAGTTTTGACGAGGCGTTCGATGCATTGGCCACCATGGCTCGCACGGAACGTTTGATTGTCGTGATTGACGAGTACCCCTATCTCGCCCAATCGAATCCCGAGATCAGCTCGTTGCTGCAAGACAAGATCGATCACCTGTACAAAGAGACCAAGCTCATGCTGATTCTATGCGGCTCGTCTCTTTCGTTTATGGAGGAACAGGTGTTGGGCTACGAGAGCCCACTATACGGTAGGCGTACGGCCCAGCTTAAGATCATGCCGCTCGATTTTATGACGACCCTCGGCCTGTGGAAGAGCATGAGTCGCGAAGACGCTGCAGTTTGCTATGGCATGACGGGCGGCATTCCTGCATATATCGAGAAAGTCGATCCTGCCGTATCGCTCAAGGACAACATCAAACGTCTTTTTCTTACTCCTACGGGCTATCTCTTTGAGGAACCGAGTAACTTGCTGCTGCAGGAGTGCCGCAATCCCGAGCAATATGATGCGATCGTGCAAGCAATTGCTCAGGGGCGCTCGAAGATCTCGGAGATTGCGAGCTCTACGGGAATCCCTGCGAGCAACGTAAAGAGCTATGTGGATAAGCTAGCGTCGCTTGGGATTGTCGAGCGCGAGCTGCCCCTAAACGAGACGAGCAATAAGCGAGCCGTGTATCTGCTGAGCAACCATATGTTTAGGTTCTGGTACAAGTTTGTTCCGCAGAACATTGGGCTGATTCAAAACGATATGGCCGAGATGGCGTATAAGCGCATTGAGCCGCACATATCGGATTACATGGGTACGGTCTTTGAGCTTATATGCAGACAATACGTGTACGAACTCGCGCGCGCGGGCCAGCTCGATGTGGTTCCGGCGAGCGTCGGGCGCTGGTGGGGGACGGATAATCGCACGCATACGCAGGAAGAAATCGACTTGATTGTTGACGATGGCGAGGGCACTGCGCTGTTTGCGGAGTGCAAATGGCGCAATGAACCGGCGGGCGAAGACGTGCTGCAAAAGCTCGTGCATCGAAGCGAGCTCTTTAGACGGCAACGAAAAAGCTATGCACTTTTCTCAAAAAGCGGCTTTACGCAGGGATGTCGGGATGCCGCAGAGAGTAGGGAAGACGTCAAGCTGATCTCGTTTGCCGAGATGTGAGGGCGGAGATAACCAAGCGCGTCCTGATTTGATGCTGGGAATGGGATGTGCTTTCCTTTTGCGACCTTTGGCGGAAAGTGCGTTCCAGATTTCGGCTTCAGAATGGGATGCCGTTTCCGGATCGGCCCTCAGGCGGAAACTACGACCCGGAATTTTGCTCCAAAACGGGATGCGCTTTCCCGGTGGCATCTCTAGCGGAAACTGCATCCCGGAATGAGCTCTCGGAACGGGGCACGCTTTCCCATCGGGGCTTCAAACGGAAACCGTGTCCCGGAATCGAGCCTCAGGGTGGGATGCATTTTCCGGTAGAGGCCTGGGACGGAAGGCGTGTCCCAGAATCCGGCTAATCCGATGGCCAGGTGGTTGAGCGAGCGAGCGAGCTCCAAGGCTCCATTACTGAAAATTCATTTGTTAAACCTGGCAACCGTGGGTAGAATAAAGTCGACGGCAGCCCAAGGGTGATAGCTGGGCAGCGCCGTTACTTAGTTCAAGGGGTCAATGCCTTAACGGCGTCGACCCCTCTTCTTTTGCTTCGTACGCTGCTTAAGTGCCTCGGAAAGTCCGATAAGCGCCGTGAGGAGCGAGACCAAAGCGGTCAGGAGCTTCACGAAATCAATCAGATCGGTCATGGGCATCACCTCCCGTCGCATGGAGGGCGCTGCCCGGCACATGGAACTGCCGTCAACAACTGCCATTCTATCAAAGCGCGGTCATAAATACGAATATATGTTCGATAATAACAGCAACGTGACCATCTCAAAGCGCGGCTTTACGCAAGGGTGCCGGGTAGCCGCGCTGGGCGATTTCATGTCCGCACGGGCGCCTATCCTTACGGCGATGTAGCCGCCTATGTAGCTATGTAGCAAGCGGCAGGCAACGGAGAAAGGCCCTAACCGTGTCAGCTGAAAAGACGCCGTGCATCTCGGCTATCGATACGACGAACTTTGCGCGCCAGATCGTGCTGGACTTTGAGTTTGCGCCGGTGCCAAAGCAGCGCCAGCGCCGTGGACTGCGCAACGAGATTATCGAGGTCGGCGCCGTCAAGCTCGATTACCACGGCAACGTTATGGGCGAGTTCTCGCAGTTTGTGCAGACGGAATTTACCGAAGGCGTTGCGTTCCCCGTCCGCGAGCTTACGGGGATATCGGCCATGAACGCCGCGATGGCCGATCCGCTCTACATGGTGATCAAAAGGCTCAGCGATTGGATCGGTCGCTACTCCGCCCAGGTGGTCTGCTGGAGCGGGGCGGACCGTCGACAGCTTTTGGCCGAGTGCCAGGCGAAGCACATCGATCTTTCCGCATTTCCTGCGGACTGGGCCGACCTGCAGGCGTTTTATACCTCGATCATGGACGTGGGCAGCCACGGGTGCGTCTCTTTGGGTGACGCGGCAACGTGGTTTGGCATCGAATTTGACGAGTCGACGGGCCACGCTCACAGCGCCTTAGCCGATGCGCGCGTGACCGCCAAGCTGCTCAAGCAGGTGATGGACGGGGACTACCGCGTTAGTCCGCGCGCCCAGGAAGTCCGCCAGCGGTGGGGGATGGGCGAGCGAGCTCAGACGCGCCTTTCCAGCAAGTGCCCCGAGCTGGGTGACCTGCTGCTGAAGCTGAAGGCGGAGGGAAGGTAGGGGTGCTTATTTAGCGACAAGCAGAAGGAACGGTTACGCGAGGGATTCCGGAATCAGCATCAGAGGGCTGTGCTTGAGATGCTATTCAAGGACACACTGACATCCGCTGAGACTAAGCAGGTCAAGAGCGTGGACATCGAGAAGGCATCTATTATCGAAGAACGACATGCAAACATGATTTGCTGGATGGACAGGCATAGACCCGTGACGCTGCACGCGTTATCGTGCACAATGAGGCATACGGGCTGCCAGGGGTGAGCTATCCCGACGAGGTTATGGGCAACTGTATCAGCGAGATTATCGAGTACTTCTACGAGAGGGATTTGGCGGCGTAGAGCAATCTGATTTTACGCGTTTGAAGGAGGAAGTCGGTATGGCAGACGAACTTGTTTTTAGTGGCGGCGAGATAGTTTACACCATGTCTCAACTGCCCAAAGTTACATCTGTGCCGCTGAACGGTAGCGCTGTGCTGGTTGGTTTTAAGGACGTTCCCGATGGGGAGGAGGTCCTCTTTGATTTTGACCCTCGGGCTGAAAAGGCTACGAAGCTCGACTATGAACTTGCAGCCGTTAGCGGGCTCCTCACGGGCGCGTTGAATATCCTGTGGCAGAAAGACTTCAACCTAGAGGGTGCCAAAGCCTGGGGCGATGAGAAAGTTGGCAATTTCGTTCTTACGGTTGCCAAGTCTGCGGGGATGACAAAGGCGGATGCAACCCTGGAAGATGCTATTCGCTTTTTGGAGAAAGAGTTTCCTTTTGCAGCGGACAAGCTGACCGTCGAGTTTGGCGGCGGGCTCCAACATCATCTGCGGGATTTTTCGCACCACCCGAGTTTGGTTGGCCTTGCGTGTTCGATTCTCTCGCAATTCACGGGCAAAGGCTATGGTACCGATACTGCCGGCCGGTTTGTCGCCTTTGACCTGCCTGCCGCCGCCTTCGATCCCGACTGCCCTCTTATAGGCAGGAACGTTCCAGAGAAGATTGCGTTCGGTACTCTGTTCTGGGCGATGCATCTCATGAGCGACATGGCGGGGTCTAGTTCAAACCCCGGTAAGGGGACGGGTATTCCCGGCGTCGTGTTATCCCTGCTAAAGGAGCTCTCCTCCCTGTCTGTTTTTCAAGACATGCAGATTGCCTATAAGGGCGAGGATATTCGCATTCAGCAATGGATCTCAAAGCTGTTTAACGGAACGGCGTTCAAAACCGAGGACGGTAAGCCCATTCGCTTCGACCTTCGGACGGAAGTCGGTCTTCTCGATCAGGCTTTTAGCCAGGTGCCAGCAGTCGTGGCCAACGAGGTTATCGTTCGTTGTCTCTACATGCTTTCAAGGCTCAAGGCCGAGCTAGAGCGTTGTGAAGTGAGCAAGGTCTCCGACTTGAACAAACTCAAGGCTTCGCATTTTATGCCCTATAACAGTAGGGCCCTCACTCGCATGGTCACGGTTTCGAGTACTTCGTTTGTTTTGGCGAATCTGGCGACGGTGGCGGTCGGGGCGGGTATCGAATGCGAGGGGAACAAAGTCGTTTTCGCCCAGAAGTTCTTCTTGCGTATAAACTACGTCGGAGTTGGACGCCTTGCGTTTGCACTCCATGCCGACTGGGACTATATGGCAGAGGAAATGTCCGAGGCTTGGGCTGAGCGCGCCAGGCACCGCCAGGATATTTTCGATGGATTCCACTTTTATAGCCTAGATAGAGAAACGACGAGGATTGCCTTCTCGCTGAAGCTTGCCGCCATCAACTACGACTGCGAGAACGAGAAGAACGAAGTGCGCAAAGGGCAAAAGAGGAGCTGGGCCCGCGCGTGGCAGGATTCGGTCGCGGATGGCCTGGGCATTGATGCAGACGGCTACTTTTTGAGCGAGGAAGATGCATACGGAGCCCTTGAGGCTATTTCGCGGCAGCGAGGCGGTAAGGTGCGCGCCCTGCTGGTTGCACAGGAGCTGGTTGAGTTTTGCCCCTATTCGCAGTTAGGAGATGAAGAGAAGAAGGAATACAAAGGTTTGAAGGAGAATGGGTCTTGGGTTAGAGATGAATTTCCCAAGAGACAAGACGCGGCTGATTTGGACGCCATACGTTCCCTCGAGAAGCGATGTAAGGCGCGCATTCGCGGGCTTTCAGGCGCGTTGCCAAAGTTTTTGGTGGGCGGAGCCATCACCGCGGTGGTGGCCGTGGGCACTGGAGGAGCTGCCGCGGTGGTCGCTCCAAATATCGCTGTCGGTATCTTTGGAGGCTCGTTTGTTGGCCTCCACGGAGCTGCGCTTGTCAATGCGAGTCTTGCCGCTGCTGGCGGCGGCGCCTTGGCCGCCGGCGGCATGGGCATGGCTGGCGGCACCGCTTTAATTGCTGGCGGCGGCGCTGCGCTTGGCCTTTTGGGTTCTGGCGGCGTTGCCCTGGCGGCGTCGATGGGGGAGGACTATGCTCAGTTCGTGCTCGTTGAATGCTCAAGGCTTCTCGCATTTCTTGATGTGGCAACTGACCGCTGCCCGCATGAGGGGGCCATTTTGGTGCGGAAAGCAGCCGAGGCCGTGCAGCGCGGCATCGCTGGCATTGAAGAAGATGTCGAGAAGGAGAACGGAAAGGGAAATCGCAAGGATGGCAAGTTACTTAAGCAACTGAAGAAGGGTCTTGGGTATTTGACTTCGACCCTTAAGCAGATCGAGAAGATGCAGAGGCGCCTTGGCACCGACGGTGAGAGCGAGCCGCTCAACAGCTTGCCGGCATCAGATGATGAATAAGTACACTGCATATTGATGACCCGGGATGACCACTGATTCAAGTCATCGGGGCTCATTTTGTTTTAACGCAGACTCTATGCCGGTAAGCCTGCGTACGATGCCGCTTGTCGAGGCCAAGTATGGGGCGCTTGATATCACACGAATAATTACACTTGTTTAGTTGAGCTCTACACCAACTTTTTTGACACTACCCTCCTTGCGGGCACAATGGACTCTATCAGCGCACGCGGACAGAAATTAAGCGCCGCCTGCGAAATGACGTGCAAGCGACGCTTGATTACGCGGCAATTATTCGGCCTAAATCCGGAAAAGTGTCGAAATCGGCACCTCAAAAGTACGGAAAAGTGTCGAATCTGACGGTCTCAACATCCGGAAAAGTGTAATCGGATGACAAAACAGCACGTAAAAGCTGGTGCTACATGCGGACGCTTCAGCTGCCCCCAGCCCCCGCTACTCGTCCCCGTCGTTGGGGTCGCCCTTGAGGGTGTTGATGTCCAGGTACTGGTTATCGTCCTCTTTTTGCTGGGTCTCCGACTCCGCTTGGGTGGGGCCGGAGAACAGCTGGAATCCCTCAAATGCAATGACGCCGAGCAGGGCAATGACAATGGCGATAAAGGCAACCTTGACTGCCTGCGGAAATTCCGAGAAACGCAGCGCCTTTTCCTTGGCGTAATAATCGGCGAAGCGCTCTTCGCCCGTGCTTTTGGTATACGCCGGTGCGGACGCGGCCTCCGGGTCATATTCCGGTGCAGGCGTGGCAGCGTACGGATCGTTGAGATAATCGCTCGATGCGGTGCCATAATCCTCGGTCTCGATGCGACCGGCGTCAGCATAGCCATCGGAATAATCGGAATATGCCGCACCGCCCTCATAGTCCGCGGCGCTCGTGTTGGCGGCAAAAAGCGGGTTAACTGGAACGTCGAGCGCCGGCATGCCGGTAGAGGTCTCATCCAGATCGGCTGCAGCCCAGAAATCGTAGGCAACCTGATGGGCAACGGGCTCATCGAGCCTTGTGACCGGAGGCTTGCGTGCCGCAGGAACAGGCAACTGCTGGGCGCTGTACATAACGGTGCTGTCGGCCGATTTGCCCTGCGTCGCCGCAGCGAGAAATGCCGCCGTCTCGGACGGGTCGCTTGCGGGGCGGGGAGTGGGCGTGGGCGCCGAAATGGGTGCGGGCGCAGACGCGGGCGTCGAAACAGGCGGCTGCGCAGGAGTCGGCGCAGATGCGGACTTAGGCGCAAGTGCGGGATTGGGGCTTGACGGGCGAGCCCCACCGCCCATGAGTTCGTCGGCGGTCCACGGGCGATCATCCATCACGTCGTCAAGGCTCAGCGAAAACAGGTCGTCTTCACCCTCATCGAACATGCGGTGCACATGTCCACCAATTGCTGGAATCAATCTGCGACCGGTGCATGATGCCTTGCTCAGCGCCATTCTGTTCCACCCTTTCGAAATACCAATGACATCGATTATATGGAACTTCCCAAGCGACTCGGTCTTGGATTCGTGCTTTCCAGAACTCGCGCCCAAAAGGGGAGGGGCAATCCAGGCGAGTACCTACTTGTCGCCGGCCGCCGCCTTGGCCTCGTTGAGGTAGCTATAGAAGCTGTATTTGGAGATGCCAAAGAACTCGCAGGCGCGCTCGCTCGACTTTGAAATGAGGAAGGCGCCGCGACGGTCGAGGTAGCCAATGGCACGAATACGCTCGTCTTTGGTCATGAGTGCCGCGGGCTTGCCCACAAACTGCTCGCACTCGTGCAGCAGGTCCTCGAGCAGGTCGCCGATGTTCTTGGTAATGGGCTCGGGCTCGGTATAGCCCGTGCCGCCGGTGCCGGTAAAGGCGTCGAGCGAACGCTCAAAAGCCTTCATAAGCGTAATGTCAAAGTTGATGCCCAAAATGCCGACGGGCTTGCCTTCGTCGTTGCGGATAAAGATGGTCGAGGACTTGAGCAGCTTGCCATCGGTGGTTTTAGTGAGGTACGGCTCGCGGTCGTGTACGTCGGTGGTGCCCTCGTGCATGGACTCAAACACGATATGGCTGGGGCCGTCACCCAGTTTGCGCCCGCTGACGTGGCCATTTTCGATCACTACGATGGAGTGGTCCACGTCCTCGGTCTCCAGATCGTGGACGACGACTTCGCAGTTGGGGCCAAATTGGAGCGCCAGACCGTGTGCAAGGCGCTTGTAAAACTCAATCTGTGCGTGGGTCATGGGTGCCTTCCTAAAAATTAGTTTGGGCACACTTTGCCATAAACCACACTTGTTCGCAAATAACGAAAGCGTTGCTGCGTTATGTGACCGTTCGGCGGCGAAAAGGTACCGATTGCGGCAACAAACAATTTGTTAGGTTTAGCAATGAAAAAGTGTGATAGAACAGTGCTAACAAACTTTTTGTTTGGCATCCACATAAAAGTTCAGCCGCATGAATGGGAATGGGCTGAAACGCGTATGCGGGGGCCGGCAAGAGAGGACTTAAGGAGTTCACCGTATGGCCGATAAGATCCAGTGGGCGGGCAACACGATGCCCAAGAGCGATGATAAGCACTTGGGAATCATGAGCCTCGACCACGTGAAGAAGGCCCGCGCCTTCCACCAGTCGTTCCCTCAATATACCGTCACTCCGCTTGCCCGCCTGGACGGTCAGGCTGCGCGCCTGGGCCTGTCCAACCTGTGCGTTAAGGACGAGAGCTATCGCTTTGGCCTCAACGCCTTTAAGGTTCTGGGCGGCTCGTTTGCCATGGCCAACTACATTGCCGACGAGACCGGCAAGGACGTTGCCGACTGCACCTTCGATTACCTGACCTCCGATCAGCTGGCCAAGGACTTTGGCCAGGCCACCTTCTTTACCGCCACCGACGGCAACCATGGCCGCGGCGTGGCATGGGCTGCCAACAAGCTGGGCCAGAAGGCCGTCGTGCACATGCCCAAGGGTTCCACCAAGCCCCGCTTTGATAACATCGCCGCCGAGGGCGCCACGGTGACCATCGAAGAGGTCAACTACGACGAGTGCGTGCGCATGGCCGCCGCCGAGGCCGACGCTTGCGAGCGCGGCGTTATCGTTCAGGACACCGCTTGGGAGGGCTACGAGAAGATCCCGTCCTGGATCATGGAGGGCTACGGCACCATGGCTTCCGAGGCTGCCGAGCAGCTGCGCGAGATGGCCATCAACCGCCCGACGCACGTCTTTGTCCAGGCTGGCGTAGGCTCGCTCGCCGGCGCCGTGGTGGGCTACTTCACCAACCTGTATCCCGATAACCCGCCCACCTTCGTCGTGGTCGAGTGCGCGCCTGCCGCCTGCCTGTACAAGGGCGCTGCCGCCGGCGACGGCGATCCGCGCATTGTGGACGGCGACATGCCCTCCATCATGGCCGGCCTGTGCTGCGGCGAGCCCAACATCTTGGGCTGGGATATCCTGCGCAACCACACCACTGCCTTTGTGTCCTGCCCCGACTGGGTCACCGCTCGCGGTATGCGTACCCTGGGTGCTCCCGAGAAGGGCGACCCGCGCGTCATCTCCGGCGAGTCCGGCGCGGTGACCACCGGCCTGGTCGAGACCCTCATGCTCGATCCCGAGTACGCCGAGCTCAAGGAGCTCATCGGCCTGGACAAGACGAGCTCCGTGCTCTGCTTCTCCACGGAAGGCGACACGGACCCGGATCAGTACCGTCGCATCGTCTGGGAGGGCGAGTATCCGACCTGCTAGCAGACTGACCTGTCCGGAGGCAGCCGGAGGACTTTACTCCCTGCTCGGACAGTCCTGCTCGCACGGAGAGCACATTAAGTGCTCTCCGGCTCGTGCGGAACTCGCGACGGAGCAAAGTCCTCCGTTCGCCTCCTATGGTTACTTGCTTGTGGGGTACTCGACCTCACGCTGCTTGGCACAAGTGATCTATCTGAAATATCTACCTGTAGGTAAACCCTTGTAGAAAGGTTGACTGTTATGACTAAAGAACTCGATTTCGACGCTATCAAGGCTGCTGCTGAGTCCCATCGTGCTGATATGACTCGCTTCCTGCGCGCTATGATCTCCCACCCCTCTGAGTCTTGCGAGGAGGGCGAGGTTGTCGCTTGCATCAAGGCCGAGATGGAGAGCCTTGGCTATGACGAGGTCAAGGTCGACGGCCTGGGCAACGTTATGGGCTTTATGGGCGAGGGCGACAAGATCATTGCCATCGACTCTCACATCGACACCGTCGGCATCGGCAACATCGAGAACTGGGATGCCGATCCCTATGAGGGCTACGAGACCGACGAGATCATTTACGGCCGCGGCGGCTCCGACCAGGAGGGTGGCATGGCTTCTGCTACCTACGCTGCCAAGATGATGAAGGACATGGGCCTCATCCCCGAGGGCTACAAGATCATGGTCGTCGGCACCGTCCAGGAAGAGGACTGCGACGGCATGTGCTGGCAGTACATCTACAACAAGGACGGCATTAAGCCCGAGTTCGTCATTTCCACCGAGCCCACCGACGGCGGCATCTATCGTGGTCACCGCGGCCGCATGGAGATCCGCGTCGACGTTCACGGCACCTCCTGCCACGGCTCCGCTCCCGACCGCGGCGACAACGCCATCTACAAGATGGCCGACATCATCGCCGACGTCCGCGCCCTCAACAACAACGGCTGCGACGAGTCGACCGACATCAAGGGTCTCGTCAAGATGCTCGACCCCAAGTACAACCCCGAGCACTTCGAGGACGCACGCTTCCTGGGCCGTGGCACCTGCACCGTCAGCCAGATCTTCTACACCAGCCCCAGCCGTTGCGCTGTCGCTGACTCCTGCGCCATCTCCATCGACCGTCGCATGACCGCCGGTGAGACCTGGGAGTCCTGCCTGGACGAGATCCGTAACCTGCCGGCCGCCAAGAAGTACGGCGACGACGTGAAGGTCTCCATGTACATGTACGACCGCCCGTCCTGGACCGGCGAGGTCTACGAGACCGAGGCTTACTTCCCCACGTGGATCAACAAGGAGACCGCTCCGCACGTCAAGGCCCTCGTCGACGCCCACAAGGCCATGTTCGGTGACGAGCGCATCGGCTGCGAGCCCAGCATGGACAAGCGCACCGGTCGTCCGCTGTGCGACAAGTGGACCTTCTCCACGAACTGCGTCTCCATCCAGGGCCGCTATGGCATCCCCTGCGTCGGCTTCGGCCCGGGTGCCGAGTCTCAGGCTCACGCCCCCAACGAGGTCACCTACAAGGACGACCTGGTCACCGCTGCCGCCATGTATGTGGCTGCCCTGAACCTCTACGATCCGAGCCAGGCCGATGGCGACGCCACCGTGTTCCGCGCCGGTCTGACCAACAACAAGATCGATTAGTCCCATTCCTCGATCTTGTTGAGCCGGGGACATCTCGTGTCCCCGGCACCCCCTGTTGACTTGGGGCCCGTGGTCGTTATCTCCCATGCTTCCTCAACGGTAGCGGGTCCTCGTCATAGTGCTCTGCATGTTCTAGCCACACGCGCATGCCGGAGCGCATCTACTCATTGCGATCGTTTCATCTTTGGAAAGGATATTTACATGGACGCCAAGTTTACCGAGCTCGTCGAGCAGCTGAACGGCCTCGATTTTAAGGGCATGTACGGCAGCGACTTCCTGCACACCTGGGACAAGACCACCGATGAGCTCAAGGCTCTCTACATCGTCGCCGACGCTCTCCGCGAGCTGCGCGAGAACAACGTCTCTTCCAAGATCTTCGATTCGGGTCTGGCTGTCTCGCTGTTCCGTGACAACTCCACCCGTACGCGCTTCTCCTTCTCTAAGGCAGCCAACCTGCTCGGCCTTGAGCTGCAGGACCTGGACGAGAAGAAGTCCCAGATCGCTCACGGCGAGACCGTCCGCGAGACCGCTACCATGATCTCCTTCATGGCCGACGTCATCGGCATCCGCGACGACATGTACATCGGCAAGGGCGACGCCTACATGGCCGAGGTCTCCGAGTCTGTCCAGCAGGCCTACGAGGACGGCGTTCTGGATCACCGTCCCACGCTCATCTCCCTGCAGTCCGATTCCGACCACCCCACGCAGTCCTCTGCCGACATGCTCTACCTCATCAACGAGTTTGGCGGCCTTGAGAACCTCAAGGGCAAGAAGGTTGCCGTCACCTGGGCCTATTCGCCTTCTTACGGCAAGCCGCTGTCCTGCCCGCAGTCGCTGATCAGCCTGCTGCCCCGTTTTGGCATGGACGTCACCCTGGCCCACCCCGAGGGCTACGACCTCATGCCCGAGGTCGTCGAGCGCGCCAAGGGCTATGCCGCCGAGTCCGGCACCACCTTTAAGCAGGTCAACACCATGGCCGAGGCCTTCGAGGGCGCCGACATCGTGATCCCCAAGAGCTGGGCTCCGTTTGCCGCCATGGAGAAGCGTACCAACCTGTACGCCGAGGGCGACGACGCCGGCATCGCAGCACTCGAGAAGGAGCTGCTCGCCCAGAACGCCACCCATCAGGACTGGTGCTCCACGACCGAGCTCATGGAGAAGACCGCCAACGGCCAGGACACCATCTTTATGCATCCGCTGCCCGCCGACATCTCCGGTGTCTCCTGCGAGCACGGCGAGGTCAACGCCGACGTCTTCGACATGCACCGCGTGGGTATGTACAAGGAGGCCAGCTACAAGCCGTACGCCATCGCAGCCATGATGTTCCTGCAGAAGGTTGCCGATCCCGCCGCTACCCTTAAGGCCCTCGACGAGCGCAACACCGCCCGTTGGTTCCAGGCCTAAAGCCGGGTTGAGGTAAGCCATATAAGGGGGCGCTCTGCCAACCGGCGGGGTGCCCCCTTTTTTGCATCGCGGGCGTGCAGGATAAGCGCTTTCGATGCAGGTGTCCCGCGGCGCGAGTTATGGGTACGATGGTTTCAGGGGAGGTATCGCCATGAAACTTGGTTGCGTCATTATGGCTTCGGGCGAGGGCAAGCGGTTTGGTTCTAACAAGATGCTCGCCGATATCTATGGCGAGCCGCTGATTGCCCGGACCATTGATTCGGTTCCCCGGGGCTTTGACGTTGTGGTTTCGACGCGTTGGCCCGAGGTCGCTCAGATTTGTGATGACAAGCATTGCCCGTGCGTGCTGCACGATGGCGAGCTGCGCAGCGAAAGCGTCCGTGCGGGCCTTTCGTGGGGGGCGAGCCGCGGCTGGAAGGGTTGCCTCTTTTTGCCGGGCGACCAGCCGCTCGTGAGTTCGGATTCTTTTGAGGCCATGGTTCGCGCGTTTGATGAGCGTGGCCGCAAGTATCCGGTGCGTCTTGCGTGCAACGGTGAGCCTTCGAGCCCGGTGCTCTTTCCGGCGGAACTGTTCGATGCACTTATGTGTCTTGAGGGCAAGGACGGTGGCGGCTCGATCCTCAAGGACCGTATCGACGTGGTGCTGGTTGATGCGCGTGCTTACGAACTGTGGGACGTCGATACCGTCAAGGGACAGCGACGCATAACGGAGCATATCGCCGCCTGCTCGTATTTTGATCGCGTGGCCAACTGCATCAATCAATAAGGAGCAATTATGATCATCATCAAAAACGGCGCGCTCGTGACGCCCCAGGGGCTTCGCCGCGCCGATCTTGCCATGGATGGCGATAAGATCGTGCGGATTGCCGCGGCGATTGAGCCGGCCGAGGGCGATACCGTCGAGGATGCTGCGGGCTGCTGGGTGTTCCCGGGCTTTATCGACGGCCACACGCACATGCAGTGCTGGACCGGCATGGATTGGACGGCCGATAGCTTTGAGACCGGTACGCGTGCGGCTGCCTGCGGCGGTACGACGACCATCGTGGACTACGCGACGGCCGATCGCGGCGTGACCATGCCCGATGCCTTGGCCGAGTGGCATCGCCGCGCCGACGGAACCTGCACGGCCAACTACGCCTTTCATATGGCACTCGCCGAGTGGAACGAGCGCAACCGCGCCGACCTCTCGGCCATGCGCGAGGCGGGCGTATCGTCGTTCAAGACCTACTTTGCCTACGATCATCTGCGCCTGGACGATGCCGAGACGCTCGAGGTGCTGGAGGAACTCAAGCGTATTGGCGGCATACTGTGCGTGCATTGCGAGAACGGTACGCTGGTGAATGAGCTGCAGAAGCGCGTGTTTGAGCAGGGTATCCACGGGCCCGAGGGCCATGCGCTCAGCCGTCCGGATGTGTGCGAGGCCGAGGCCGTGAGCCGTCTGCTGTATCTGGCACACCTGGCCGGCGACGCACCGGTCAACGTGGTGCACCTTTCGACCAAGTTGGGGCTCGAGGCCATTCGCGCTGCCAAAGCGCGCGGGCAGAAGAACATCTATGTCGAGACCTGTCCTCAATATCTGATGCTCGACGATACGCGCTACTTGGAGCAGGGCGAGGACGGCTTTGCGGGCGCCAAGTATGTGATGAGCCCGCCGCTGCGCCATGCCGGCGACCGTGCGGCACTGCGCGAGGCGCTTGTGGCCGGCGAGATCGATACGATTGCGACCGACCACTGCAGCTTTAACCTGCACGGGCAAAAGGACCGCGGGCGCGATGACTTCCGCGCGATTCCCAACGGCGGGCCCGGTGTGGAGCATCGCCCCGTCGCGATCGCTACGAGTTTTGAGGGACAGCTGGGCCCCGAGGATCTGTGCCGCTTGATGAGCGAGAACCCGGCGCGCGTCTTTGGCATGTATCCGCGCAAGGGCTGTCTTGCCGAGGGCTCCGATGCCGACGTGTGCGTGTGGGATCCCAAGGCGCGCTGGACGATTAGCGCCGCGACGCAGCATCAGGCTGTGGACTATACGCCGCTCGAGGGCTTTGAGGCGCACGGCCGCGCCAAGGCCGTGTTTGTGAACGGCGTGCTGGCTGCGCGCGACGGCGAGCCCACCGGAGCCCAACCCGGCCGCTACGTGCCCCGCTAACGGGAAGACCGCCGGGGTAGCTAATTTGGGAGATGATTTTTTGGGACGGGGTAGCAAAAAGAGCCCCGTCCCAAATTTGCTACCCCTGGAGGCTGGTGGCGATGAGGGGGCGGCCGAGGGCTGCCTCGAAGCAATCTGCCATCGTTGGATCGGCAAGCGTGTCGACTTGGTTGAGCATGATGCGGGCATTGTCGAGGTTCAGCATCTGCAGCTCGGCATTGAGCACCATGGCGACGCGCTCTGGGGTGGCAGCGTCGGTGGGCTCGCAGCCGCAGCGCTCGCAGAAGAGCTCGGGGCGGTGGACAACCTTGGCGACGGGCTTGCCCAGCCCTGAGGCGCCGACGACCCAGACAACGTTTGCCGTGGCGGCGGGAATTACCGGCTCCCAGGCGGCATGAGCCTTGAGCGGGAGTCGCTTGCTGCCATCTGCCTCGGCCAACACATAGTCAAAGCGCTGCGCCAGCTGGTCGAGCGGCTCAGCGGGGGCGGAGAGCTTGCCTGTCTCCGGGTCCAAGACGCCTGCCTGGCAGATGCTTCCGCGCACAAGGCCCGCGCAGGCCTCGCAGGTGCAGCCGGGGGCGTGTAAGGCACCTGGCTTCCAAGGTGCGGCGTCCAGGCGACGATTCGACCCGTCCCATGGCACGCCGGCAACGGGAAGCATATGCGTGGTGGTACAGAGGAGCACGCGGCCGCCAGCGCGCATGAGCTCAAGACCCAGCGTCTTGAGCAAGGTCGACTTGCCGCCGCTGCCGATAATCGCGGTAATGCCCGGCTCGATCCTGAGCGCCGAGGCAAGATTGCCGCTAACCGTTTCCATCTGTTCACCGCCGTATAATACTGTGATAATAAATAATCATCAGAGTAGCGGTCGAACCGCTTTTGCTCTGCTCAAACCGTAGCACAGGGAGGTGCCCCGGGAATGCTCGTTTATGTTCGCGGCGCCGGCGATATCGCCACGGGTGTCGCTGCCCGTTTGGTGCGCGCCGGCGTGTCGGTTGTCATGGCCGATATCGCGGTTCCCACGTGCATCCGCCGCACAATCAGTTTTTGCGAGGCCATTCGCCTGGGCGAGGTCCAGGTCGAGGGCATTCGCGCTCGCTTGGCACAGACGCCGGCTGAGGCGCTTGCGATTGCCGAGGCTGGAGACGTCGCCGTTGTGGTAGACCCCCAGGCCAAGATGATCGGCGAGCTGAAACCCGCGGCTGTGGTCGACGCGATTTTGGCTAAGCGCAACTTGGGCACCACGCGCGACATGGCGCCCGCCGTCATCGCCGTGGGGCCGGGCTTTACCGCGCCGGTTGACTGCGACGCCGTGGTCGAGACCATGCGCGGGCATTTTCTCGGCCGTGTCATTACCCAAGGTTCGCCCCAGCCTAACACGGGCGTGCCGGGCATTATCGCCGGCTATGGCAAGGAACGTGTTATCCACAGCCCCGCTGCCGGTGTGTTTAGGTCCGACCATGCGATCGGCGATATCGTGAGCGCCGGGGACGTGATTGGCTACGCGGGCGATACGCCCATGTGCACGCAGATCGATGGCTGCTTGCGCGGCCTTTTGGCCGACGGCGTTCAGGTGACCGAGGGCTTTAAATGTGCCGACGTCGACCCGCGCGGCGATGCCAGCTATATCAACTATATTTCGGACAAGGCGACGTCGGTCGGCGGCGGCGTGCTCGAGGCGCTCGCCATGCTCACCGGTGTATTCCAGGGATAGGAAATTGCAATGGAAAAGCTCGATGTGGTGAATGCTGCGCTTGGCGCTCTGAAGGCCGGTAAGACGTGCGAGCTGGTGGTAGTTGCCGGCACGGCAGGGTCATCGCCGCGCGGCGTGGGCGCCTGGATGGCCGTCTTTGCCGATGGCAGCCAAGCAGGTACCATCGGCGGCGGCAAGATCGAGCTCTTTGCGCTGAACGAGGCGCGCGAGCTGCTGGCCGCAGGGCAATCGCGTCTGGTCCGCTACACCATGGGCGGCGAGAACTCCGATACCGGCATGATCTGCGGCGGAGCCATCTGCCTGTGCTATCTGCACCTGGATGTATCGCAGGTGCTGTTGTTCCAGTCGGTTGCCGACGTCTTGGCGTATCGACGCATCGGCGACTTCGTCATCGACTTTGAACCGTTTATCGCAAACGCGCTCGAGGGCGATGTGGCCGAGTACCATGGCGGGGCATCGCGCCATACCATTGCGGGCTGCCCCGAGCTTTCGCTGGTGGAGGAGGGGAGTAAGGTCACCTACACCAACGCCGCCTCCGAGATTCCCCCGGCGCACATCGAGACGCTCTGCCCCGAGGGCCTGACCTACATCTTTGGCTGCGGACACGTGGGCGCTGCGACGGCGCGCGTACTCACGGCGGCGGGCTTTGCCGTTGTGGCGTGCGATGACCGCCCCGGCACGCTGACGCCCGAATGGGTGCCCGGTGTCTACGATCGTCGCCTGGTCGATTACAAGAACCTGAGCAAGCAGTGCCCCATCGGCCCGCGCGACTTGGTGGTCGTGGCCACAGCAGGCCACAAGTCCGATATCGACGTGGTGATTCAGGCCATGCGCGCTAAACCCGCCTATCTGGGCTGCTTGGGCTCGCGCCGCAAGACGGCCTTTGTGCGCGCCCGTTTGGAGCAGGAGGGCTTTACGCAGGACCAGATCGACGAGCTGCACCTGCCGATCGGCGTTGCCATCGAGGCCGAGGATCCCGAGGAGATTGCCATCTCCATCGCCGCCGAGATGATCCACCTGCGCCGCACCAAACTCGTCCCCCGCAAGCGCTAGTCGCATCCCCATCAATAAGTTGCGGTGAAATGCGGGCTGTTTAAGCCAGTTAAGCCGTCAAACAGTCCCTATTTCACCGCAACTGTCATTTTCCTCCGTCGCATGCGGATCGGTTTGTGCGGGGGAGTTGTGGAGTTGTGCAGGCAGACGAGGTTTTTCTGGAAAAACGCTCCCGATGCGCGTATAGTACCGATTGTTTTGTCGGCTCCTGCTGTGTCGAGTCCAAACCGCGTAATGCCATGAGCGGCGCGGATGCAGCCAGGAGGCACGAGGACAACCCATCGTGGCCACGCCCCGTGCTTAAAACCCCAAGAAGGAGTGAACAATGGCAGAAGAGAAGTATGTGCCGCGTCTGAAGACCAAGTACAACAACGAGGTCAAGCAGCAGCTTCAGGACAAGTTCCAGTACGAGAACGTCATGATGATCCCCAAGTTTGAGAAGATCGTCGTGAACATGGGTGTCGGCGAGGCCGCTACCGATTCCAAGGCCATCGACGGTGCCGTGCGCGACCTGCGCGCCATCACCGGCCAGCAGCCGATGATCACCCGTGCCCGCAAGTCCATCGCTACCTTCCGCCTGCGCGCTGGTATGCCGATCGGCTGCAAGGTTACCCTGCGTGGCGACCGTATGTGGGAGTTCTTCGATCGTCTGACCTCTGTCGCAATCCCCCGTATCCGCGACTTCCGCGGCATCTCCGCCAAGAGCTTCGACGGCCGTGGTAACTTCTCCATGGGCGTCACCGAGCAGCTCATCTTCCCCGAAATCGACTTCGACTCCGTCGATCACCAGCGTGGTATGGACATCACTTTCGTGACCACCGCCAACACCGATGAGGAGGCCAAGGCCCTTCTGGACGCCTTCGGTTTCCCGTTCAAGAAATAGGTTCACCTGCCCTATGAGCGCCGTTCCCAGAAGGGGGCGGCGCTTGGGGCGAACAATACTCTATGTGAGGAGGATATAAGTGGCTAAGACATCGATGATCGTCAAGTGCAATCGCAAGCAGAAGTTCTCTACTCGTGAGTACACGCGCTGCCAGCGCTGCGGCCGTCCGCACTCTGTGTACCGCAAGTTCGGCCTGTGCCGTGTCTGCTTCCGCGAGCTTGCACTCAAGGGCGAGCTTCCCGGCGTTAAGAAGGCCAGCTGGTAAGTCACTACCAGCGTTTCAAGCATCAGTTTGGAACAGGGAAAACGCGCTAAAAAGGCTTTGCCGTTAAGGGCGGCGAAGAACCAAGAGCACGTGTTCATCAAGAACGAAGGAGAATCTGTATGAACCTTACAGACCCGATCGCAGATATGCTTACGCGCATCCGTAACGCTAACTCTGTGAACAAGGCCACGGTCTCCATGCCGAGCAGCAAGAAGCTCGTCGAGATCGCTCGTGTTCTGCACGAGGAGGGCTACATCGAGGGCTACGATGTCGAGGACACCGTTCCCCAGAAGACTCTGCACATCACGCTTAAGTATGGTCCCAAGAAGGCTAAGGTCATCAACGGCATCCGCCGCATTTCCAAGCCGGGCCTGCGTAAGTACACCGGCGTTGCCGACATGCCCCGCGTCCGCGGTGGCCTTGGTACCGCCATTATTTCCACCAGCCATGGCGTCATGACCGACCGCGATGCTCGCAAGCACAACGTCGGCGGCGAGATCATCGCTTACGTCTGGTAATTCGCTCGGTAGGTAGAAGGAAAGGAGATCACCGTGTCTCGTATCGGTAATAAGCCTGTCCAGATTCCCGCCGGAGTCGAAGTGGCAGTCAACGGCAACAACGTTGTCGTCAAGGGCCCCAAGGGCCAGCTCGAGCTCGATGTCTTTGAGAAGCTCGCTATCAACGTCGAGGACAACGTCCTCACCGTTTCCCGTCCCGACGACGAGCGTGAGACCCGTGCCCGCCACGGCCTCACCCGCGCCCTCATCCACAACATGGTTGTTGGCGTTTCCGAGGGCTTCGAGAAGAAGCTCGAGCTCGCCGGCGTCGGTTACCGCGTGCAGCAGAAGGGTAAGAACCTCGAGTTCTCCCTGGGCTTCTCGCACCCCGTGATCGTCGAGGCTCCCGAGGGCATCACCTTCGAGGTTCCCGACAACACCCACGTGAACGTCAAGGGTATCAACAAGCAGCAGGTCGGTCAGATCGCCGCTGAGATCCGCGGCCATCGTCCTCCCGAGCCTTACAAGGGCAAGGGTATCCACTACGTTGGCGAGCACATCCGCCGCAAGCTGGGTAAGGCCGCCAAGTAGTCGTAACCGACTCACTCGCATAAGACCAGCACCCCGTCAGGTGCTGGCAAGATCAACCTTTTTAGGAGTTTACGTATGAACAAGCATAAGGCGAAGCTGGAAGGCCTCAAGCGTCGTCAGCGTCGTGTTCGCGGCAAGGTCTCGGGTACCTCCGAGCGTCCGCGTCTTCGCGTGACCCGTACTAACGCCAACATCTATGCCCAGATCATCGACGACAGCAAGGGCTCCAGCCTGACGCTCGTCTCTGCCTCGACCCTCGAGGCCGAGTTCAAGGGCACCCACACCTCGAACAAGGAGGCTGCGGAGAAGGTCGGTCAGCTCGTTGGCAAGCGTGCCATCGAGGCCGGCATCACCAAGGTCGCCTTCGATCGCGGTGGCCGTATCTACCATGGCCGCGTCAAGGCCCTCGCCGACGGTGCTCGTGCCGCCGGTCTCGAGTTCTAGGAGGTATGTAGCACATGGCTCGTAATCAGAAGCAGCAGCGCGAGGCCTCCGAGTTCGAGGAGCGCGTCGTTTACATCAACCGCGTGTCGAAGACCGTCAAGGGTGGTCGTCGCATGAGCCTCGTCGCTCTCGTCGTCGTTGGCGACGGCAAGGGCAACGTCGGCGTTGGTATGGGCAAGTCCGCTGAGGTGCCCCTGGCCATCTCCAAGGCGTCTCTCGATGCCAAGAAGAACATGTTCCACGTGCCGGTGACCGAGCAGGGCACCATCCCGCACGAGGTTCTCGGCCACTTTGGTGCCGGCCGCATCATCATCAAGCCCGCTGTCGAGGGTACCGGCGTTATCGCCGGCGGCGCTGTGCGTCCCCTCTTCGAGCTTGCTGGCATCAAGAACGTCCTGTCCAAGTCCCTCGGTACCGACAACGGCCTCAACATCATCAAGGCTGCCGTCGAGGGCCTCAAGGAGCTCTCCAGCCCTGAGGACGTCGCGGCTCGCCGTGGCCTGACGGTCTCCGAGATGTTCGTCGGTAAGGAGAACTAAGCATGGCTGACACCATCAAGATCAAGCAGGTCCGCAGCACCAACGGTTGCAAGCAGGACCAGGTCCGTACTGTCCGTGCCCTCGGTCTCCACAGGATCCGCGAGGTTCGCGAGATTGCTGACAACGAGTCCGTCCGCGGCATGATCTTCAAGGTCAAGCACCTTGTCGAGATTGTAGAGGAGTAGCAAATGCAGCTTCACGATCTTACTCCCGCGCCCGGTTCCACCAAGAACCGCAAGCGCGTCGGCCGTGGCAATTCTTCGGGTCACGGCACCACTTCTGGCCGCGGCCAGAAGGGCCAGGGTTCCCGCTCTGGTGGCACCAAGGGTGCCGGCTTCGAGGGTGGCCAGACTCCGCTGGCTATGCGCCTGCCCAAGCTTCCGGGCTTCCGCAACCCCCGTCGTATCGAGTACACCGCTGTTAACGTTGAGCGTCTCGAGCGTAAGTTCGAGGACGGCGCCGTAATCGACGGTGCCGCTCTTAAGGCCGCTCGCATCACCAAGAGCGAGTTCGAGCCCGTCAAGGTGCTCGGCAATGGTGAGCTCACCAAGAAGTTCACGGTCAAGGTCGACAAGGTCAGCGCTTCTGCGCAGGCCAAGATCGAGGCCGCTGGCGGAAAGGTCGAGCTGCCGTGCTAAATGGTCTTAAGAATGCTTTCCGCATCAAAGAATTGCGCGAAAAGATTCTTTTTACCATAGCTATGCTCGTCGTGTACCGCATTGGTGCGCACGTTCCTGTGCCCGGCATTCCCTTCCAGGGGATGCTGGGCCTTTTCTCGACCGATAACAATTCGGTCGCCGCAGGTGCTATGGCCCTCCTGAATCTTTTCTCTGGCGGCGCGTTGAGCTATGTGTCGGTGTTTTCGCTGGGCATCATGCCTTACATCACCAGCTCGATCATCCTCCAGATGCTCCAGGCCGTCGTGCCTTCCCTGCATGAGCTTGCCCGCGAGGGCGAGGTCGGTCAGACCAAGATTACGCAGTATTCGCGTTACCTCACCCTGGCTCTGGCAATCCTCAACTCCGTGGGTTACCTCTTCCTCTTTAAGAGCTTCGGCATCAGCTTCAATGGCGCCGGCGCTCCCGAGATCATCTTCGACCTCATGATCGTCGGTACGCTCACCGCAGGCGCTATGCTGATCATGTGGATTGGTGAGCTCATCACCCAGCGCGGTATCGGCAATGGCATGTCGCTGATCATCTTTGCGAACATCATGGCCGGCCTTCCGCAGGCTATCTTCTCCAGCACCGAGGGTAATGCCGGTGGCATCATCACCATGGTGATCATCTGCGCCATCATCCTGCTGGTTATCCCGCTGATTGTTTTCCTTGAGCGCGGCCAGCGCCGCATCCCGGTCTCCTATGCCAAGCGCGTCGTGGGCCGTCGCATGATGGGTGGCCAGACCACCTACCTGCCCATCAAGGTCAACACCGCGGGCGTCGTGCCGATCATCTTTGCCTCGGCGCTGCTGTACTTCCCGGCTCAGATTGCCGTGTTCTTCCCCGGCATCGGCTGGATTCAGGCAGTTGCCTCTGCGCTTTCGACCGGTTGGCTCAACTGGGTGCTTAACGTTGTCCTCATCGTGTTCTTCGCGTACTTCTACACCTCCATGGTGTTCAACCCCGATGACACGGCCGACAACCTTAAGAAGCAGGGTGGCTTTATTCCGGGCGTCCGTCCGGGTAGGGCTACCGCGGCCTACATCAAGAACGCGCTCAACAAGATCACGCTTCCCAGCGCTGTCTTTTTGGCGCTCATCGCCATCGTGCCTTCGATCATCTTCTCCTTCACGGGTAACCATCTGATCCAGGCATTTGGCGGCACGTCCATCCTCATCATGGTCGGCGTCGTGCTCGACACGGTCGATAAGCTCGAAGGCCAGATCAAGATGTATGATTACGATGGATTCTTTAAATAGGCTAGAGGAGGATTGCTCATGAACCTCGTATTGCTCGGAGCTCCGGGTGCCGGTAAGGGCACCGTCGCGCAGGAGCTCGTCGCCGAGTTTGGCGTCGCTCACATTTCCACGGGCGACCTGCTGCGTGCTGCCGTCAAGGGTGGCACCGAGCTTGGTATTCAGGCTAAGAAGTACATGGACGCTGGCGAGCTCGTTCCCGACCAGCTCGTGATCGACCTTGTCAAGGAGCGCCTTGCTGCCGATGACGCCCAGCAGGGCTTCATCCTCGACGGCTTCCCGCGCAACACCGCCCAGGCTGTGACGCTCGACTCCGAGCTCTCCGCCATGGGTCGCGAGATCGACTGCGCCCTTCTGGTCGACGTGGCCCCCGAGGTCATCATCGATCGTCTGTCTTCGCGTCGCACCTGCCGCGCCTGTGGTTACACCGGCACCGCTGCCGATGCTACCTGCCCCAAGTGCGCCGGCGAGATGTATCAGCGCGACGACGACAAGCCCGAGACCATCAAGAATCGTCTCGACGTCTACGAGAAGTCCACGAGCCCGCTCGTCGACTACTATCGTGGCCAGGGTCTGCTCAAGTCGGTCAACGGCGACCAGGCTCGCGAGACCGTGTACGGGGATGTCAAAGAGGCTCTCGGTCTATGATCAAGATTAAGTCTGCAACGCAAATCGAGCAGATGAAGAAGGCAGGAGCGCTATCTAAGATGGCGCTCCGCCACGTTGGAGCCATGGTGCGCCCCGGTGTTTCGACTTTTGAGCTCGATCAGCTTGCGGAGCAGATTATCCGCATGCATGGCGGCACCCCGGCCTTTAAGGGTTACGGCGGGTTCCCGGGGACCATTTGCGCATCGATCAATGATGCCGTGGTCCACGGTATTCCCAACCCCGACATGATCCTGCGCGATGGCGATATCATCTCCATCGATACGGGAGCCGTTGTCGACGGTTGGGTCGGCGATAACGCTTGGACGTTTTTCGTCGGCACCCCCACGCCCGAGGCTAAGGCCCTGTGCGAGGTCACGCGCGATTGTCTTAAGGCTGCCATCGAGCAGGCTGTTCCCGGTAACCATATCGGGGACGTCGGTTATGCCGTTCAGTCCCTCGCCGAGTCTCACGGTTACGGCGTGCTTCGTGACTATGTGGGCCATGGCATTGGCCGCGTGATGCACGAGGACCCCAACGTTCCTAACTATGGAAAGAAGGGGAGGGGCGTTCGCCTCCAGGCCGGCATGGTCATTGCCATCGAGCCGATGGTTACGATGGGTTCCAACCATGTGAGCACGGGCTCCGACGGTTGGATTGTTACGACCAACGACCACCTGCCCGCCGCGCACTACGAGAATACCGTCGCCATTACCAATGACGGTCCGGTGATTCTCACCACGGATGCCCAAGGTGCTTGGTGTTCCTTGCAGGGCGGTGAAATGTAGGGGCCGCGTTCAAACACGTCGGCATCTACATTTCTGAAAAGTAACAAGTTCCGCTTAGTTGTGGAGCCATTACGAAGATATTACGATACGTGCATGCGTATTGTAGAATACTCAATCGCTGTCGTTTTCTAGAGAAAGATGATTGCTTGTGAAGAAGGAAGACGCAATTGAGCTCGAGGGTACGGTAAAGGAGCCGCTGCCCAACGCCATGTTTAAGGTCGAGCTCGAGAACGGTCATTCGGTTCTGTGCAACATTTCTGGCAAGATTCGAATGAATTACATCCGTATTCTCCCCGGTGACAGGGTTGTCGTGGAGCTTTCCCCGTACGACCTGACCCGTGGCCGCATCACCTATCGCTACAAATAGCGGCACGCATACACGCACTCCACTTCCGGCTGCAGGCTTAGCTCAACCTACGGTCGGATTGTGTGTGAAGACCAGCCATAGTTTTAAACGCCTGCGGCTGGGCGAGTAGATAGTAGGGAAGTAGTTTGAGCGCTACCGAAAGGAAGAACGATGAAGGTACGTCCTTCGGTCAAGAAGATGTGCGATAAGTGCAAAATCATTAGGCGCCATGGCAAGGTCCTCGTCATTTGCGAGAACCCCCGTCATAAGCAGCGTCAGGGTTAAGAGAGGAGACTACGTTGGCCCGTATTAATGGTGTCGACCTCCCGCGTGAGAAGCGCGTTGAGATCGGTCTGACCTACATTTACGGCATCGGCCGCACCACTGCGACGAAGATCTGCGTCGAGTGCAACGTTAACGTGGATACGCGCGTTAAGGACCTCACCGAGGATGAGGTTAACGCCATCCGCGATTATATCGATAAGAACCAGATCATGGTTGAGGGCGACCTCCGCCGTGAGCGCAACCAGAACGTCAAGCGCCTTATGGACATCGGCTGCAACCGCGGCCTTCGTCACCGCAAGGGCCTCCCGGTCCGCGGCCAGCGCACCCACACTAACGCTCGTACCCGCAAGGGCCCGAAGCGTCAGATCGGTGCTAAGAAGAAGAAATAAGGAGCGCTAGATAGATGGCTACTGCTAAGAAGAACGTTCGCGCTGCCCGTCTGAAGCGCGCGGACCGTAAGAACATTTCCGTGGGCCAGGCTCACATTCGTTCTACGTTCAACAACACGATCGTTTCGATCACCGATCCCCAGGGCAACGTCATTTCCTGGAAGTCGGCTGGCCAGGTGGGCTTCAAGGGCTCCCGTAAGTCCACGCCGTTCGCTGCCCAGATGGCTGCCGAGGCTGCTGCCAAGCAGGCCATGGAGCACGGTATGAAGAAGGTTTCCGTCTTCGTCAAGGGCCCCGGCTCCGGTCGTGAGACCGCCATCCGCTCCCTCCAGGCTGCTGGCCTCGAGGTCTCGAGCATCCAGGACAAGACCCCCATTCCGCACAACGGCTGCCGCCCCAAGAAGCGTCGCCGCGTGTAACTGAAAGGATCGTATCAATATGGCAATCGACAGGACTCCTGTTCTTAAGCGCTGCCGTCAGCTCGGGATCGATCCCGCTGAGCTCGGTTACAGCAGCAAGAAGGAATCTATCCGTCAGCCCAAGCGCCGTCGCAAGGAATCTGAGTACGGCATGCAGCTGCGCGAGAAGCAGAAGGTCAAGTTCATCTATGGCGTTCTGGAGAAGCAGTTCCACGGCTACTTCAACAAGGCCCGCAAGATGAACGGCGTCACCGGTGAGAACCTCATGATCATCCTTGAGTCTCGCCTCGACAACGTCGTCTTCCGTCTTGGCTTCGCCCGCACCCGCAAAGAGGCTCGTCAGTCCGTCCGTCACGGTCACTTCACCGTGAACGGCAAGCGTGTGGACATCCCGTCCTACCGCGTCAAGGCCGGCGACGTCGTCGCTGTCGGCGAGAAGTTCCGTGACCTCCTCCCCATCAAGGAGGCCCTGATTTCCTCCGAGCGCTTTGAGGTCCCTGGCTGGCTCGAGGTCGATATCGAGAAGCTGTCTGGTAACGTGCTCGCTCTGCCGACGCGTGAGCAGATCAGCGGTGATATCAACGAGCAGCTCATCGTCGAGCTCTACTCTAAGTAGTCCATCCGGGCTGCTGAGGCTGGAGGTAATACATGTCAGAATTCATTAGGCCTCAGGTTCAGGTCGAAGAGATCAACGAGACGTCTGCTCGTGTCTCCGTCGAGCCGCTCGAGCGTGGTTACGGCGATACGCTGGGTAACTCCCTTCGTCGCGTTCTTCTGTCCTCGCTCGAGGGTGCCGCCGTCGAGGCTATTCAGATCGATGGTGCGCAGCACGAGTTCATGACCATCCCTAACATGGTCGAGGATGTCACCGACATCGTCCTGAATGTCAAGGGTCTTGTCTTCAGGGCTCTCGGCACGACCGACGAGGCGACCGCCACCATCTCGGTTGACGGCCCCTGCGAGGTCACCGGTGCGGACTTCTTTATTCCGTCCGAGTTTGAGCTGGTCAACCCCGAGCAGCACATCGCTACGCTCACCGAGGGTGGCCATCTCACCATGAGCATGCGCATCGGCTATGGCCGCGGCTATGTCTCTGGCGAGGCCAACAAGCGCGACAACGATCCCATCGGTGTGATCCACGTCGACTCGCTGTACTCGCCGGTTTCCCGTTGCGCCAAGCTCGTTGAGGCTTGCCGTGTCGGTCAGCACACCGACTACGACCGCCTTGTCCTCGAGATCGAGACCAACGGCTCCATCGCCCCGCGCGACGCCGTGGTCCAGGCTGCCAATATCATCAATCAGCATATGGCCGCCTTTATGAACCTTGCCGAGACCCCCGAGGTTGAGGAGGAGGCTTCGATCTTCGCTCCCGAGGTCACCAACGACAACGCCGAGCTGGACAAGCAGATCGAGGATCTGGACCTTTCCGTCCGTTCTTACAACTGCCTTAAGCGCGCCAGCATTCACTCGGTCCGTCAACTCGTTGAGTTCTCGGAGAACGATCTGCTCAACATCCGTAACTTCGGTGTTAAGTCGATCGAGGAAGTGAAGGACAAGCTTGAGTCCATGGGCCTGAGCCTGAAGGCTTAATGCTTCGCATATTTGAGGAGAAACTAGACCATGCGTCACAACGTTAAGAAGGGCCTGAAGCTCGGCACCGATGCGAGCCACACCAAGGCCATGAAGAAGAGCCTTGCTAAGGCCCTCTTCGAGAACGACCGCATCAAGACCACCGAGACCCGCGCTAAGGCGCTGCGTTCGGTCGTCGATCCGATCATCACTTGGGCCAAGAAGGGCGACCTGCACTCTCGTCGTCTGGCTATCGCCAAGCTCGGCGATAAGCAGCTCGTTGCCGAGATCTTCGACAAGGCTGCCCAGGGCATGTGGCAGGACCGCAACGGCGGTTATACCCGCATCATGAAGCTCGGCAACCGTAAGGGCGACAACGCTCCTATCGTTATCATGGAGCTCGTCACCGAGCCTTGCACGCCTAAGGCCAAGAAGGCTGCTCCGGCCCCCAAGAAGGCCGCTGCTCCCAAGAAGGTCGAGGCCGTCGAGGAGGCTCCTGCTGAGGAGACCGCTGAGTAGACAATCCGTCTGCATAGGCTATATTCGAGGGGTACGTTCGCGTACCCCTCTTTTTTTGTCGCGATACCGTTGATTGTTTGTTGGGAGCGCCCATGACCGCGCCGTCTGATTTCAATTCGATTCCTGAGCTCGATGCCACGCTTGTATTCTGTGTTGCCTATGATGGCTCGTCCTATAGCGGATTTGCCGAGCAGCCGGGCCAGACGACCGTTGCGGGCGAGTTGCGCCGCGCTATCGAGACGCTGCTGCGCCGCCCGATCGATCTGACGTGTGCGGGTCGTACCGATGCCGGCGTGCATGCGGTGGCCCAGTACATTAGCGTGCCCGTAACGGACGCTGAGCTTGCTCTGACGCGCCGTAGGTGGCTGAGGGCTATGGATGCCCTCCTGCCCAAAGATATCGCCATAAACGAGGTCTACAAGGCCCGTAGGGGCTTTTCTGCCCGCTTTGACGCGCGGTCCCGTACGTATACGTACCGTATTGCCGATCGCGATGCGCGCCCCGTGCTCTCGCGCGGTGCGGTGTGGTGGCATCGCTATCCCCTCGACGTCGATGCGATGGCGGCCGCCTGCCCTGCGCTTTTGGGCGAGCAGGACTTTAAGAGCTTTTGCAAGGTTGCCTCTGCTGTGGGCAAGCCCACGCACCGCTGCGTGATGCGTGCGGAGTTTGGCCACGAGGTCGCTTTTGGCGAGGATATCCTGACCTTCACTATCGAGGGCAATGCGTTTTTGCACTCGATGGTGCGTACCATTGTAGGAACGCTCGTGGAGATTGGCATGCATCGTCGCGATCCCCAGTGGATGCGCGAGGTTATTGACGCCCGTGACCGAACCGCTGCGGGTCCCACGGCGCCTGCCTGCGGCCTTACGTTTATGGGTGTGGATTACGGCCCCGACGAGCTTGTCGTTCTCGACTAGGGGAGTGCTCGGCGCGTCTGTGCCTTGCACATACTATGTGTGAGCTGCGCGTGTGCAACATCTGTTCTTGGCGTGCAACATGTTAGGCGGCTCGTTGCTTTTATAGCTCGGGTGTACCATGAACGACAGTTTGATTTGGTGCTATCGAGAGGATGGAAAACTTGGTTCGACGTTGTTCGCATCCGCGACTTTCGGTGATCCTTGTGGTAGAAGGTTCGCCCAGCTATGCGATGCGTGCGCTCGAGAGTATCCAGAACCAAGACCTCTATGATTTGCAGATTGTCGTTGTCTGCCGCGATGCTGTGCCCGGTGTGCGCCATTCGCTTCAAGTTGCTGCCGACAGGGACATCCATATTGATTTGATTGACGTCGAGGACGCGAAGCGCGGCGCTTGTCTTCGTGCCGGTTTTGATGCCTCGCGCGGCTCTCAAATCATCGCCATGAACGCCGATGAGTGGTTTGCTCCGCAGGCCCTTTCCAAGATGGTCGATATCGCGTGCGATACTGCGGCAGACATTGTGCTCCCCTCGGTGTCGCTCGATCGATACGATGCGCATCGCGAGCGTCATTCGCGCGTCTTGGATGCTGCCTCTATTGCCATAGAAGACGAGTCTTCTATGGTGACTGGGCTGCCCCAGTTGATTTTAGGCGGCTTGGTTGCTCAAGTCTCTGGCGTGATGTACAGCCGTCCACTGTTTGAGGCATGTCTTTTGTGCGATAAGACGTTTCGCACGGTTGGGTTTATGGCGTGCGCGCTCTCGCAGGCACAGCGCGTCTCCGGATGCGGCGACGCTTGTTTCCACGCGGCGGCGCCTAAGCTTACAGATGCCTTTGATCCCACCATGTATGCCAAGGTATCCGATGACGCCCGGGCGCTCGACGAGCTTGCGGACTCACTCTCGGAAGCAGATAGCGGTGGTCGGCTCAAGCTGGCAAGCCAAAAGTTCTACTTTGCCGGACTGGTCGCCTGCATCGAGAATTTGTGTCTGAGCCCGCATGGAGTGTCGTCAATCGAGCGTTCCGCCCGCATGCGTGATATGCTCGAGGCGCCTCGAACCCGTCAGATGGTCGCCGCGCTCAAGGATAACCATCGGGGACTCGGTCTGTTGTTTGGGCCGATCGCCAGCGCCAAGCCCGCGCGCTGCGTGATGTGTACGCATCTGGCAGCTTTTCTTAACCGGACGGGCGCAAAAACCGCCTAAACGGCTCATTACGAAACAAACTTGCATAGAATTGTTTCGAAATGCGTTCTTATACACAAAAGCCTTCAAATAGCGTTAAACTATTCAATCACTGATTGATTGTCTCCGCCATCTTTTGGAGAGAGGGTTTGTATGGCTAAAAAACGCAATGGGCGCCAGGATGCCATTAGAGATATTGTGCGCAATAAGGATGTCCGCACGCAGCGCGTGCTGGTCGATGAGCTCCGTGCTATGGGCTTTGATTGCACGCAGGCGACTGTCTCTCGCGATATTGCCGATATGGGGCTGCGTAAGCTCCCTGAGGGCATCTATGTTCTGGCAGAGGACCTGCACCTGCAGCGTATGGTTTCCGAGCTCGTAACGGGCGTTCTGCGTACCGATAATCTGGTTATGATCAAGGCTCAGCCTGGCACGGCTTCCGGCATCGCCGCCGCCGTTGATGCGGCAGAGTTGCCCGATGTGCTTGGCTCGCTTGCCGGCAACGATACGATTTTGGTTATTGCCCAGACGGCCGAGGACGGCGAGCGCCTCGAGGCGCTGATCAATAAGCTGAGCAATTCTCGCAAGTAGGTGTGCGGGCCGCGCGCTCGGCATTGCGTGCGCTGACATAGTGGCTTGTAAGGGGCATCGACGTTGGTCGGTACCCCTTTTTGTTTGCCGGTATAAAGACCGCCCACCAGGTCGCTTCAAACTAAAAGGCCCCGAGCAGTTCAATAAGCTGCTCGGGGCCTTGTTGGCTTTAGTCGCGTACTTCTTAGCCGACCGTATCGTCAGGCGTGGGCGAGGGGTCGGGAGTGGGCGTAGGCGTAGGCGTGCCGCCATCGCCGCCGGTCGAGCCACCAGTGGAGCCGCCCGTCGAGCCACCAGTGGAGCCGCCCGTCGAGCCACCGGTCGTACCGGTGCCGCCGGTGGTGTCGCCGCCCGTGGTCTCGGTGGTCGTGGTCGTCGTGGTAGTTGTTGTGGTGGTTTCCTCTTCCTCTTCGTCCTCGTCCTTGTCGTCGTTCTCCGACTTCTTGGTGTTGTTGGTGCCGTAGAACTTCCAGACGCTGTTGTTCTTGTAGGTGGGCGCCGTTCCGGTCGCAAACTCCTCGCGCTCGGTACCGGTCAGAACGGTGTTCATAAACCGCTTAAAGACAGGCAGGTTGGTGCTGTCGCCCAGCAGGTCCGTGCCGTACTTTTGGATGGGGATCTCGCCCGCGGAATAGCCGGTCCACAGGGCGCACGCCAGCTGCGGGGTATAGCCGCAGAACCAAAGGTTGGTGGTGTTGTCGGTGGTGCCCGTCTTGCCGGCATAGGGCTGGTTGACACTCAGGGCGCCGGCAGCACCCGTACCGCTGCCCTTCATGACGCCGGACAGAACATCGGTGACCGCGGCGGCCTCGCCCTCGGTAAGCACCTGTGAGGGATTGTCGGTGTGCTGGTACAGCACCGAACCGGTACGAGAATCAATCTCGGTGATGGCGATCGGCTGGCGATAGTAGCCGCCGTTGGCAAACGTCGCGTAGGCGGCGGCCATCTCGAGTGGCGAGATCGAGCCGGTGCCGAGCGTCATGACGGGAACGTCCTCGATGTTGTCCTTGGCGGGGTCGATGCCGAGCTTTTTGACGAGCGAGATGATCTTGCTGTTGCCGACGGCTTCCGCCACCTGGATGTAGCCGGTGTTGGAGGAGTATGCCGTCGCCTGCTTAAGCGTGATGTTGCCGTAGCTCTGGTTGGCGTAATTTTGGACCTCGGTCGTGGTGCCCTTGGCCTTGAGCGGCGAGTTGCAGTTGAGGGTGACGTTGGGGTTCATGCCGTTTTGGATGGCAGTTGCCAGCGTAAAGGCCTTAAAGGTGGAGCCGACGGGACGCTTGGCCGTGGCATGGTTTACGTGGTTCTCGTCGGCGTTGTAGTCGTAGCCGCCCACCATGCACTTGATGTAGCCGGTCTTGGGGTCGACGACGACCATGCCCATGTCCAGGCCGTCAAGCGAGAGCGTGTCGAGCTGCTCGCGGACGGCATTCTCTGCCACCTGCTGCATCGTGGGGTCGATGGTGGTCTTGACGGTCAGGCCGCCCTTAAAGAGCACGTCGGTCGAGAACTCCTGCTCCAGCAGCTGCTTGACGTAGGAGACAAAGTAGGGCTGCGAGTATACGTCGACGCCGCTGCCCGAGATTTCGGTCACATTGAGGGTGATGGGCTCGGCCTGTGCGGCATCGTGCTCCTCCTGGGTGATGTGGCCCAGGCGCAGCATGTTGTCGAGAACCTTGTTGCGGCGAGACAGTGCCAGATCGGGATTGACCGTGGGGTCGTACTGCGAAGGCGAGTTGGGAAGGCCGATGAGTAGCGCGGCCTCGCTCAGGGTGAGGTCGGCGGCGCTCTTGGACAGATAGGTCTCGGCTGCGGCCTCGATGCCGTAGGCGCCGTGGCCGTAATAGATGGTGTTGAGGTACATCATGAGGATCTCGTCTTTGGAGTACATGTCCTCCATCTTGATGGCGATGTAGGCCTCGCGCACCTTACGCTCAATGGTCGAGTCGAATTGCTCCTCCTGCAGGATGGTGTTGCGCACAAGCTGCTGGGTGATCGTCGAGGCGCCTTCGTGCCCGCCGCCGAGGGTTGCCACCGCAGCACGCGCGATACCCCACAGGTCGATACCGCCGTGCTCGTAGAAGCGCTCGTCCTCGACGTCAACGGTGCCCTGCAGCACGTAGGGGGAGACCTCGTCCTTGGTGATGGACTTGCGGTTTTGCGTGTAGAAGCTCGCGATCTTGTTGCCGTTACAGTCGACGATCTCGGTGGGCTCGCTCACCAGATACGCGTTGGCGTCGGTGTAGTCGGGCAGATCGGACAGCCAGCGGTTGACGTTACCGACCATGCCGATGCCAAACGCCACGCCCGCAATCAGCAGAAAGCCCAAAAACGAGAGCAGGATTATGGGCAGGGCGTGCGTCTTTGAACGGCTGTGTCCCTGTCGTTGGCGAGGACCCATATATTGACCTCCAGGTATGTCGTGCCAGACGGTGGATGTGCCGTCGGGGCAGGATGGACATAAGTTATTACACGATAAACCAAACGGGGCGCGCGAGGCCTCGTGTATGCTGGAAGACGGCATTTTTCAGAGTGAATGCATACCTTGGTAAGGAGTTTGTCGATGGCGATTCGGACGATGGGGCCGAGCGGACAATACGAGACTGGATTGGATGTTGTCAGTGCGGCGCTGCCCGAGCTGCTGGCGCCGGCGGGCGGACTCGACCAGATGCTTGCGGCTATCGCCGCGGGTGCCGATGCCATCTATGCGGGGTTGGGCGGCTTTAACGCCCGTGTGAGCGCCCATGGCTTTACGGATAACGAGTTTGCGCGCGGCTGCGCCGTGGCGCATGCCCATGGCGTGCATGTGTACGTAACGCTCAACGTGTTCGTGTTTGACGATGAGTTGTCCGACGCGGTGGCGTTGGGAGCTCATGCACTGGAGCTGGGCGCCGATGCTCTGATTGTCGCCGATGCCGGGTTGGCCTGCGCGCTGCGCGCGGCGATTCCCGGGGTCGAGATTCACCTGTCCACGCAGGCGGGCGCTCATAGCGAGGGTGCCGTGCGGCTTGCCGCCGATGAACTGGGGGTCGAGCGCGTGACGACGGCACGCGAGCTGACGGTCGACGAGATTGCGGCGCTCTGTGCCACGGGCGTGCCCATCGAGGTATTCTGCCACGGTGCGATTTGCATCGGCTATTCGGGGGCGTGCGAGTTCTCGGCCCTGCGGCGTGGGCGCTCGGCGATGCGCGGCGACTGCACGCAGCCGTGCCGTCTGGCGTACGACCTAGTGGACGAGGCGGGGCAGAGTGTTGTTGCCGTCGAGGGAGACCGCCTGCTTTGTCCGCGTGACTATCTGGGTATCGCGCACCTGCCCGAGCTTGTTGCCGCCGGCGTGGCATCGCTCAAGATCGAGGGACGCATGAAGAATCCCGATTACGTATTCAACGTGGTGAGGGTGTGGCGTCGGGCACTCGATATGCTGTGCGACGGCGCGTGGGACTCCGGTGCCGTGGAAGAGCTTGAACGCGAGCTGGGAAGGTCGTTTAACCGTGGGTTTACCGATGCTTACCTGCGGGGTCGTTCGGGTGCCGAGCTCATGAGCTTTGAGCGCGCGATCAACCAGGGCGTGCGCGTGGGGCGCTTGGTCGCTGTGGGCCACGAAGAGGTGACCGTTGAGCTCGATGCCGCCGTGGCGGCGGGTGACACGCTCGAGATTCGGTTCTATCCGGGTGTCGACGCGCGTCCCGATGTGCCCAAGCGCTGGCCGCAGGTGCCCTGCCCGGTGGATGCCGCAGCGGGGAAGCGCGTCGTCGTGCATTGCAAGCGTAAGGTGGACGCGGGCTGCGAGGTCTATCTGATTCGCAGCGCCGGCGTGTTGGATCAGACGACGGCGGTGTTGGAGCGCATGCGGGCCGAGGCGGATGCGATTGCGCCCGTTGCGCGTGCCGTTGAGGTGCTGCCCTTTGAGGACGCTGCGGTGGATGGCGGCGCGTCGACGGAGTTGGCGGGGTCGGCGGGGCCGGTAAAGCGCGAGGATTTTGCTCGTATGGTCTTTGCCTGGGAGCTGATGGATGTGGGTCCGCGCGATGAGCGAGATCTGTCCGATACAACGGTGGTGCTCGACGAAGTGTGCCGCGCGGGCGACGCCGAGCGGACTCGGGCGCTTATGCAGCGTGCCGGGCGCGTCGTCTGCCGCAATCTGGGACAAGTGGCGATGGCCCGCGAGCTGGGCACAACGTTTGACGTGGCGGCGCCGGTGTTCTGTGCCAATCGGGCCACGCTTACCTGGCTGCGCGGACTCGGTGCGGGGCGGGTGTGCTTGTCGGCCGAGTTGCTCGGCAATGATGCGGAGCGTGTTGCCGAGCTTGCCGCTTGCCCCGGTGTCTTGGGGCCTGTCGATGCCGACCGTCCCGAGCTCATGGTGTGCGAGCACTGCTTGCTGACTGCCGAGGGCGCCTGCGCCACGGATGCAACGGGGCAGGTCCGTTGCCGTGACTGCTCGCGCCGTCAGCAGGCGCGCTTTTTGGTCGAACGTGACGGCACGCGTTTGCCGGTCGTTATCGACGCGTGCGGCAGGACGAGGATTTTCCTGTCGTAGGTGCCGCGTCGCGCTGTTTTGGTTATTATTAGTGGGTTTATGAACTTCCAGCACCGCCGTATCCGGTGAGGGTGCTATAGCAAAAGGAGGATACCCAATGCTGTCTGTTGACGAGCAAATGCGTATCATCACCTCGGGTGCAGCGCAGATCGTCCCCGAGGCCGACCTTCGCAAGAAGCTTGAGAAGGGCGAGCCCCTCAACATCAAGCTCGGCGTCGATCCCACCAGCCCCGACCTGCACCTGGGCCATGCCGTGCCCCTGCGCAAGATGCGTCAGTTCCAGGACCTGGGCCACAACGTCACCCTTATCATCGGCAACGGCACTGCGCTGATCGGCGACCCCTCGGGCAAGAACTCCACCCGCCCGCAGCTTTCGCAGGAGCAGATCGAGGCCAACGCCGAGACCTACGTGAGCCAGGCCATGAAGATCCTGGACCCCGAGAAGACCACCATCGTGCACAACGGCGACTGGATCCTTTCGATGGACCTGGCCGGCCTGCTGCAGGTGTGCTCCAAGTTCACCGTCGCCCGCATCCTTGAGCGCGACGACTTTACCAAGCGCTACCAGTCCCAGACGCCGATTGCCCTGCACGAGTTTCTGTACCCCGTGATGCAGGCCTTCGACTCCGTTCAGATCAAGGCCGACGTCGAGATGGGCGGCACCGACCAGCTCTTCAACCTGCTCGCCGGCCGCGAGCTCATGGAGAAGATGGGCATGGAGCCGCAGATCGCGCTTACCATGCCGCTGCTCGAGGGCACCGACGGCGTGCGCAAGATGTCCAAGTCCTATGGCAACTACATCGGCCTGACCGACGCTCCCAAGGATATGTTCGGCAAGACCATGTCCATCCCCGACGAGATGATCGGCAAGTACTATCGTCTGGCCAGCTCGCTCGCCCCGGCCGAGGTCGACAAGATCGATGCCGCCCTGGCCGATGGCTCCGCCGACCCCTATGAGCTCAAGCGCGCACTGGGCCGCGACCTGTGCGACACCTACCACGGCGCCGGCGCCGGCGACGAGGCACAGGCCGAGTTCGACCGCGTGTTCAAGGAGGGCCAGCTTGCCGACTTCCCCGAGAAGCACGTTGAGCTGACCGTCAACGACGAGGGTCAGATTTACCTCGCCGGCCTGCTCAAGGACCTGGGCCTTTCGGCCAGCGCCGGTCAGGCCCGCCGCGACATCGACGGCGGCGGCGTCAAGATCAACGGCAAGGCTGTGGCTCCCAAGAGCTACAACATCGATCCGAGCGCCCTCAAACTGGGCGACACCCTCTCCGTGGGCAAGCGCAAGGGCTTTAAGTTGGTTTAGTTACGCGGTTTTACCAAACCGCGTAACCGGTTGACGCTGCAAACCCGCCAGAGCGGCAATCTGCCTTTCAACTTCGGCGGCATGACCAAAAGGTCAATGCCGCCTCGTTTCAAGGCACCTTGCTCGCTCTGGCGGGTTTTCGCTCATATGACCCAATCCGCTGTCAAGAGCCACAATGGCCCCGCCGACCGC
>CAUGNZ010000012.1 GCA_959601045.1 uncultured Collinsella sp. | reverse complement strand
CGTTCGGGTCAGGCGGGCTGAATGGAATAGAGTGAATGGGCGTGCCGTCGGCACGCCCATTGTTTTGAAGGGAACTCATTGAGAGGCAAGGCCCTGCGCCCGGCCCCTCGGTTTCGTGACGACTCGGCCGTTCGGGTCAGGCGGGCTGAATGGAATAGAGTGAATGAGGGTGCCGTTGGCGCCTTCATTCTTTATATATGTTGGGAGCGCCAGGTGGTGGGGGTGGTGCCGGTGTGTTGCTTGAAGGCTTGGGCGAAGGCGGCCTGCTGAGGGTAGCCTAGACGCTCTGCGACCTGCGCTATCGTGAGCGAGCTATCGGCCAAAAGGTCCTGTGCTCGTTCCATACGGCGTCTGCGAATGTAGACGCCCAGGGACTCGCCAGTTTGGGCTTTAAAGGTGGCGCATAGCTTGGAGCGGCCTGTGTAGAGCCTCTCGGCCACCTCGTTGATACCCACACGCCTGCCTTTGTCGAGCGCGCGCTCAATCATTACCGTTGCTTCCTCGGCAATGGTCACGCTGGCGCGTGTGTCTGCCGCCTGCTGCGCCTGCTTGTGGGCCGCGCGCGAACAGGCGAGCTCCGCGACCATGGTCTCCACGATGCCTTGCATATAGACGTGTCCGCCTACGGTGCGGGCGCGTTCCTCGTTAATCCGACGCAGCGTGTGGCAGATGGCAGACGTCGCCTCCTCGTGCCATGGCTCGGCAAACGCCTCGAAGATTCCCGCGAACTCGGTGGGATAGCGGTGCTCCAGTTCGTCAAAATAACCGGGCAAAAAGAGGACCGAGCGCGAGTGGTAGAGCTGCCCTGCAAATAGCGGGCTTAGCTCCTCGCCGCAGCTGTCTTGGACAAAGCTGCAGATCGCGCTGTTCGGCCACGGCCCATGCAGCGGCTTGAGGTTCGCAGGCGTTATGCCGGCTTCGGGCATGCACCTGAGCGTGGGCGCGCTGACTTCGCTCACGCACGCGTACGGTTCGGGCGTGTATTCGGCTAGGTGCATGTTGTGCGTCGGGGTAATGAAATGCTCCATGACGATGCAGGTGGGGGAGAGGGGCATGATCCATGCGCGTCCGTGCGCCCGATCGTTTGCCACCTCACCGGTAAAGACGGCGCCCTTGCCGGAGAACTCCAAGCCAAACTGCTCAAACTGCGGTGCGTAGAGCTCGGTTATATCGGTTGCCGCCCGCCGCATTTTCAAAAGCGTCCCCTTCCTTTGCGGAAACGTCCACGCCTGGCCCAATTGTGTGCCTCGGCTAACACGCCCATGATAAGTTTCTTACGGTTAACTCTCAAGCCGTTAGAAAGGAATCTCATGGCAAAGGGATCAAAAAAGGAAGGCGGCGGCATCGGCGAGCTACTTGTATATGCCGGTGACCGTAAATTCCTAACGTATTTGGGCATGGCCCTCTCGGCGCTCTCGCAGCTGCTGAGCTTTGGCCCGTTCGTGTGCATTTGGCTTGTCGCGCGCGATCTGATCGCCGTGGCACCTAACTGGAGCGAAGCCTGCGGCATCGCGACGTATGGCTGGTGGGCTGTGGGCTTTGCCCTGGCAAGCATCGTGATTTATTTCGTGGGGCTCATGTGCACACACCTATCCGCGTTTCGTTGCGCGTCCAATATCCGCAAGGCTACGAGCGAGCATCTGCTTAAGCTGCCGCTCGGCTACTTTGACACGCACGCCACCGGTGAGCTGCGCCGTATCGTAGACGGATGCGCCGCCTCAACCGAGACACTGCTCGCGCACATGCTGCCCGATATCGCCGGCGCCACCGCCATGGTCGCAGGTCTGCTCGTGCTGCTTTTCGCCCTCGATTGGCGCTTGGGCGCGGCATGCCTAATCTCGGTCGTCGTTTCGTTTTGCGCCATGGCCACCATGATGAGCGGCAAGGGCGCCGAGTTCATGAAGGCCTACATGGGCGCGCTGGTCAAGATGAACAAGACCGGTACCGAATACGTACGCGGCATTCCCGTGGTCAAGGTGTTTCAGCAGACGGTCTATTCCTTTAAGGCGTTCCACGACGCGATCGCCGAATACGCCGACATGGCACAAAGCTATGCGGGCACGTTTTGCCGAGGTCCGCAGGTACTCAACCTTACCGCGCTCAATGGTCTTGTGACATTCCTGTTGCCCGTGGCGTTGCTGTTGGCGCCGGGCGAGACGGACTTTGCACGCTTTATGACCAACTTCACGTTTTACGCGATATTTTCGGCCGTGGTACCGACGGCCATGACCAAGCTCATGTTTGTGGGCGAGGCCTCTCAGATGAGTGCCGATTCGCTGGCTCGCATTCGAAGCGTCATGGATTCCAAGCGGCTCTCCGTGCCTGCCCAGCCCAAGCACTCCGCCGGTAGCGATGTGTGCTTTGAGGACGTGAGCTTTACGTACGAAGGTGCCGAAGCACCTGCCGTTAGCCATGTGAGTTTCAGCGTTCCCGCTGGTAGCACCCTCGCCCTGGTGGGTCCCTCGGGCGGCGGTAAGTCAACCTGCGCCAGCCTGATCCCGCGTTTTTGGGATGTTTCCGCAGGCCGTGTGCTCGTAGGCGGTGTGGACGTTCGCGATATGGATCCGCACGAGCTTATGGACCAGGTCGCCTTCGTGTTCCAGACCAACCAGCTGTTCCGGCAAACACTTGCCGATAACGTGCGCGCTTCCAAGCCTACGGCCACTGACGACGAAGTGCGTGCGGCCCTCTCCGCAGCTCAGTGCGACGACATTGTGGCCAAGCTCCCGCGGGGTATTAACACCATGCTCGGTGCCGGCGGAGCATATCTTTCGGGCGGCGAGGTCCAGCGCGTGGCACTCGCCCGCGCGATCCTTAAAGACGCGCCTATCGTGGTGCTCGACGAGGCCACAGCGTTTGCCGACCCCGAGAACGAGGCGCTCATCCAGCGTGCCTTTAGCAAACTGGCGGCGGGTCGCACAGTCATTATGATCGCGCACCGGCTTTCGACCGTGGTGGGGGCCGACAAGATCGTGGTGCTCAACCAAGGTAGCGTGCAGGAGACTGGCACCCATGCCGAGCTACTGTCCCAAAACGGTCTATACGCCAAGATGTGGGCCGAATACGAACAGGCCGCGAGCTGGAAGATCACTGCTGCCGCGGATGCCGCCGTCACGAAGGGAGGCGAGGCCTAAATGTTCGCCTCATTCCAAAAGAAGTACTTCCTATCCGATAAAGGCGTCGCCGGCGTACAACGCGGCATTTTCTGGACCGCGCTCACCAATCTCATTACCATGGCCGGCATGGGCTTATTGTTCCTGGTCATGGCCGGTTTTGTCGAACATCTCGCCACCGGTGCCGACCTGCCGGATGCCCTGCCGATTGTGGGCGGCCTCCTGGTCTTTTTCGTGTTGCTCTTTGCCTCTAACTGGCAGCAGTATTACTACACCTACTGCATCTTTTACGAGGAGTGCGGCAAGCAGCGTATGGAGATTGCCGAGCGCTTTCGCAAGCTGCCGCTGTCGTTTTTTGGCCGTCGTGATCTGGCCGATTTAACCGAGACCATCATGGGCGACGTCCAGGCCATGGAGCACGCCTACAGCCACGTGCTGGGAGAGCTTTGGGGTGCCATCATCGCAAGCGCCATTGTGTTCGTGGCGTCGCTGTTCTTTTGCTGGCAGCTGGCGATCGCGGCGTTTTGGAGCGTGCCCGTGGCCTTTGCCGTGCTGTATCTAACGCGCGGCCCCATGACCCCGGTGTTCGACCATGTGCGCGCCGAGAAGGTCAAGGTTACCGAGGCGATCCAGGAGACGCTTGACTGCGTGCGCGAGATCCGCGCCACCAACCAGGAGGCTCATTATCTTGAGGGGCTCAACGCCGTGATCGATGCCGAGGAGCGCGAGACCACCAGAGGCGAGCTCGCCAATGGGCTTTTGGTCAACTCCGCCTTTGCCATCCTGCGCCTGGGGATTGCCACCACGTTGGTCACGGGCGCTGCGATGGTCGCCTCCGGCCAGGTCGACTTTTTGATGATGTTTGCCTTCCTGCTTATGGTGAGCCGCATCTATGCGCCCTTTGATCAGGCGCTGATGCTGATGTCCGAGCTGTTTGCCGCCGAGTCGTCGGCCAAGCGCATGCGTTCCATCATGGAGGAGCCCGTGGCGCGGGGCAGCGAGCAGTTTGAGCCCGTAGGCCACGATGTGGTGTTCGATCACGTGGCATTTGGCTATGGTGCGGGCGAGGACGGCCGCGCCGGCGAGAAAGTTCTTACCGATGTGAGCTTTACCGCCAAGGAAGGCGAGGTCACGGCACTGGTCGGTCCTTCGGGTTCCGGTAAGTCTACGGTGAGCCGCCTGGCCGCACGCTTTTGGGATGCCACCGAAGGCACGGTCACCGTGGGTGGCGTGGATGTTGCGAGCGTGGATCCCGAGGTGTTGCTGCGCGACTACACCATTGTGTTCCAAGACGTGCTGCTCTTTGACGACACGGTGATGGGAAACATCCGTCTTGGTCGTCGCGATGCCACCGATGAGGAAGTGCTTGCTGCCGCGCGTGCCGCCAACTGCGACGAGTTTGTGAGCCGCATGCCGCAGGGTTATGACACCATGATCGGCGAGAACGGCTCCAAGCTGTCCGGCGGTGAGCGCCAGCGCATCTCCATCGCCCGCGCGCTGCTCAAAGACGCCCCGATTGTGTTGCTGGACGAGGCAACAGCGAGCTTGGATGTGGAGAACGAGACCGTGGTTCAGCAGGCGCTCTCCCGTCTGCTTGCAGGTAAGACGGTTATCGTTATTGCCCACCGTATGCGTACGGTGGAAAATGCCGACAAAATCGTTGTACTCAAGGATGGTGTGGTTGCCGAGCAGGGCACTCCGGCGCAGCTCAAGGCGGCAGGTGGAGAATTCGCCCGCATGGTGGCGCTGCAAAAGGAAGCAGCTACCTGGCAGTTGTAAGAAGGGGCAAAGGGACAGTCCCTTTCTCACATTGACAATCGGTTACTCCGCATCGTTAATTTTCAAAAGGTTAGCCATGGCTGACCTAGATAGTTAGATAAAATTGAGATATTTCAAAAGCGTGCTCGAGCAAACTTGTTTACTCGGGTGCTGAAGCACCATGCCGCGTCCAATGCGGCAAAAGGGAGAAGCAACATGAAGAAGTCGACGTTCAATACCCTGCTTGTCGGTGGCGGTTTTCTGCTTGGCACGGCCGGCATCAAGCTGCTTACCAGCGCTCCGGTAAAGAATGCCTGCGTGCAGGGTATCGCGTGCGGCATGCGCATCAAGAACGGCTACCAGGACATGGTCGAGCAGGCCAAGGCTAATGTCGACGACATGGTTGCCGAGGCTGCTTACATCACCCAGAGCGAGGCCGCTGCTGACGAGGCAGCCGAGTAACGCTCCCAGGCACAAACTATGAGATTCTCGATTATTAGCGAGATCCCCGGCAGGACCCGTCTTCAATTGGCGGGTCCTGTGCCAGAGAGCGATCTCGATGCACTTCTTAAGCTCAGCGGCGAAATCGATGGTGTGCGCAAGGTGCGCGTATATGGCCGCATCGGCCAGATGGCACTCGAATACGACGAGTCGCGCCGCGATGCCGTGCTGGCCGCCGTCGGTGCGCTCGACGCTCAGGCCATTGCCGACGCAAAGACGGGTTACGTGATGCAGCTTGAGCCGCGCAAGCACAAACTCGTTATGGACCTGGCGACACTCGTCGGTGCCCATTACGCACGTCGCTGGTTCTTGCCCACGCCACTGCGCGCGGTGTTTGTCGTGGCCGGTTACATGGCCTTTTTGCGTGCCGCCCTCCGTGAGCTCGCGCAGCCGCGCCTGACCGTTCCCGTGCTCGACGCTTCGGCCATCGGTATCTCGTTTGTCAAACGTGATGTCGACACCGCGGGCCAGACGATGTTCCTGCTCAACGTGGGCGAGCTGCTCGAGGACTACACCCGTGCCATGAGCGAAAACGAGCTCATCAACTCGCTGCTCGACGTGCCCGATAAGGCACAAAAGGTCGTCGGCGATACCGAGGTAAGCGTTGCCGCGACCGAGCTTGAGCCCGGCGACTTGGTGGCCGTGCGCACTGGCATGTCCATTTGCATCGACGGTGTTGTCGAGCAGGGGAGCGCTATGGTCAACCAGGCGACCCTGACCGGCGAGCCGCTGGCCGTCGAGCGCAGCGTGGGCGACGACGTGTTCGCCGGTACCGTCGTGGAAGATGGCAGCATCTTGGTGCGCGTGCGCGCCAATACGGCTCAAACCAAGCTCCGCTCAATCGTCTCACTCGTGCAGACGGCCGACTCGCTCAAGTCCGAGGGCCAGTCGCACATGGAAGACCTCGCCAACAAGATCGTCCCGTGGAACTTCCTGCTCGCGGGCCTGGTTGCGCTTACCACCCGCAGCCTCATCAAGACCTCGGCGGCGTTGATGGTCGACTACTCGTGCGCACTCAAGCTTACGGGCTCCGTTGCCGTCATGACCGCTATGAGCGATGCCGCCAAGATGGGCGTCATGGTCAAGGGCGCGAAGTACTTTGAGTCGTTTGCCAAAGCCGACACCATTGTGTTTGATAAGACTGGCACGCTTACCGAGGCGCAGCCGCGCCTGGCTTGCGTGCTCACCACCGATGGCTGGAGCGAGGACGAGGTCCTGCGTCTTTCCGCTTGCTTGGAGGAGCATTTCCCGCATCCGGTGGCGCGTGCCGTGGTCAACGCCGCCCGCGAACGCGGGCTTGAGCACCGCGAGCGCCATGCCGCCGTCGAGTACATCGTGGCGCACGGCATCGCTTCGTCCATCGAGGGGCGTCGCGCCATCATCGGTTCCGCGCACTTTGTATTCGAGGATGAGGGCGCGCAGCTCGAGTCCGACATCAAGGAGCAAATCGAGCTCCAGATGCAGGGCCTGTCGCCGCTGTATCTGGCGGTCGATGGCAAGGTCGTCGGCGTGCTCGGCATCGAGGATCCGCTCAAGCCCGGGGTCCGTGAGGCCATCGCCGACCTGCATGCGCTGGGCGTCAAGCATGTCGTTATGCTCACGGGCGATTCCGAGCGCACGGCCGAGCGCATTGCTCGCGAGGCAGGTGTCGACGAGTTTAAGGCCGAGCTGCTGCCCGAGGACAAGTACGCGTATGTGGAGCGCATTAAGAGCGAGGGACGCCACGTTGCCATGGTGGGCGACGGCGTCAACGATTCGCCGGCGCTCGGTTTGGCCGACGTGGGCCTGGCGATGGGTGGCGGAAGCGATATCGCCAAGGAGGTCGCCGATATCATCCTGACCGATACGGATCTCGCCGCGATCGTGCGCCTGCGCCGCATGAGTCAGGGCCTCATTGATCGTCTGACGAGCTCCTATTCTAAGGTGATGCTCACTAACTCGGCGCTGTTGGCACTGGGCATTACCGGAACGATTACCCCGCAGGCGTCGTCGCTGCTGCACAACGGCTCGACGATTGCCTACAGCCTGAGCAACGCCAAGGCGTACCTGCGTTAGCAGACGTGTTCGCCCACGTTATCTGGCCTGCGCCCAGACGGCATCGGTGTCGTCTGGGCGCAGGCCTTTTGCGTTTGACCATGTGCTAGCTTCTCTATATAGTGTTGCTAGCAGGGATAGCAATTGAAGGGAGCGGGATCGACGTGGGTGCTGTTAGCGGCATGGCGCAGGTGAACGTTCGCGTAAATCGCCAGGTCAAGAACCGTGCCGAGGAGGTGCTGCAGCTTTCGGGCAGGTCGCTGCCCGGGCTCATCAAAAAGGTGGTGGCCAAGGTCGCGCAGGGTGGCGGGCAGTGCGAGGAAGTGCTTGCGGCCGTCGACGACCGGCAGCAGACCGTCGCGCCCGATACTCCGTTCGCCGCATCATGGGCGGCAGCGGACCAGCTTTACGCGGACCTGGGCATCGCTACCTCGTCCGTATCCGATGCCCGCGATTGGGACACAATCTATTCCGAAGCCATGGACGAGCGCTATCGCCAAAAGGGGATGATCCTGTGAGCGGGGCTCCTCTCAAAATAATGGTGGACGCCAACGTATGGGTTGATTCATTTTGCGTCGACCATGCCGAGTCGCTTGCCGCGCGTGCGTTTATTGGGCGGGCGACGGAATCGGGCGCAACGTTGCTCTTTCCGGTGCATATCGCCAAGGACGTGCTGTACGTTGTCCAGCACGAACTGAAGCGTAGCGTTCTTGCCAGCGGGGGAGCGCTCGACGAGGCTTCTGCCCGCGCGATTGGCGATGCGGCGCTGGCGTTTGTTCGGAATATGACCGAAAACGCCACGGCCGTGGGTGCAGATGCGTCGGACCTTTGGCTGGCCGACAAATACTTAGCGCTCCATCGCGATTACGAGGACAACTTGGTGCTCGCCGCATGCAAGCGCGCGCAGGTCGATTACTTGGTGACCAACGATCGAAAACTGCTCGAACATGCCGATCTTGCAGCAAAGACCCCGCGCCAAATGATGCCGATTCTGGCTTTGGCCGAACGCGGCGGCGCGGCTATCGGTTGATGCGAACTGTTTGCGGGCCTCTTGGACGACGATGCGCCAAGGGGCCCGCGTCTGCTATTTACAAAAGCTCGGCCTTAATGGCGGGACTTTCTGCGAGCTGCTCGGCTGCCTTTTCGTCGGAGCTGTCGAGTGCTGCCAGACTGCGGTAGACCCACTCGTTGACCTGGGTGTTCTTGACGCCTGCGGTCTGCATAAGGGCACCTACCTCGCGGATTGCTGCGAGCAGATTGGCCTTGGGACCCGCGAGCTCGACCTCGATGCCGTGGTAGGCGGTCACGCCGCGGTTCTCGCTCACGTGGTCGATAAAGCCCTCGACGGTCTCAAGCTGCTGGGCGAGAGCCGCATCATCGTCAGCGTCCAGCGCGACGAGTGCGTTCGATACCGTGAGGGCGGGATGTCCGCAGGGGACAAAGCCCTCGATGACATCCATAGCTTCGGTAATGGTTGAGCCCAGGCCTGCGAGGGCATTGACGAGTTGCTGCTTGGTATCCATAACGGTCCTTTCGACGGGTCAATTTTGCTTGGCGAAAATATACGTGATGCGATCGGTAACAAAAGTGCGAAGTGCGGCGCACATTGGGGTCTTCACAGCTCGTGCATAGGACAGCTGTCCGCTTTCAGAACGTGGTAAGATAACACTCCACAAGCGGGGCTCGCCCCGTATGTTCCTTGAAAAGTCGACGGGTGTTGGGTGCTCGTGCCCAATGCTATCCAGACTTTCCCGACATTCGGGGGCGACTGGTTTCGACACGATAGCTCTGAGAGAGGAAGCAAGCCGAGGTCTCCTCGCCTCGTTAAACAGGGGTACCGTCAAATTGAATTGACAACAACTCTTCTTTTGAGCCTATGGCTCTCGCTGCTTAATTTATAGCGGCGCGTCAACCCGGTGATTTCCCCGACACCGGTGCGACGTCATGTTAAGGGAATGCTCCTGCGCACGTAATCGGTATGGCGCAGGCTAAGATCGAACCGGTTGGGATGCTGCGAGCGTGTCGCTGCGCGCAAAGCGTCCGAGACTAAACCAGCGACTGAGCTTGGAGATGCCAATCAGGGGGCTTTCGTGGACCGGAGTTCGATTCTCCGCGCCTCCACCAATAGTTACAGGCAGGTAGATATTCGTATCTACCTGCCTTTTCATTTCTAGCCCGTACCGCGGAGAATCGAACTCTGTGCAGGGCGCGAGCGTTAAACAAACGCGGAGCGTTTGTAGCGAGCGGGCGAGGACGCCGGCAGGCGGCCGAAGCCGGTGCGGATTTGCGAAGCAAATACGCGGATTCTCCGCGCAAAGCCTCGACTGGATATAGATTCGATGCCGACCGGATGACAGCCTGCCGTGTCCCGCGCGGACGGATCCCCTCCACCCGCGGAGAATCGAACTCTATGCAGGGCGCGGGCGTAAAGAAAACGCCTCAGTGACGCAGAGTGGGACGCGCTTTCCCAATGGCAGCCCAGGCGGAAAGCCCATCCCGGAATCCGCGCTCAGACTGGGACGTAGTTTCCGGATGACACATCAAGCGGAAACCGCATCCCGGAATCCGCGCTCAGACTGGGACGCGCTTTCCCAACGGCGGTCCAAACGGAAAGTTCATCCCGGAATCCCGCCTCAAACTGGGACGCACTTTCCGCTTCACCTGCCGCCTCGAAAAACCTGCGCGCCCTCCATTCCAAAACTGGGTAGAAGAAAGCCAAAACGCAATCGCAGGAGGTCAATATGACTGCAGAAGATAAGGCAAAGAACGTCGGCAAGGTCGCGCTCGTCTTGGAGGGTGGCAGTTTTCGTGGGCAGTTTACCGCCGGCGTGCTCGACGTTCTCATGGAGGCCGGTGTCGAAATTCCGGCGGTATATGGCGTATCGGCCGGTGCGCTCAACGGCGTCAACTACAAGTCACACCAGATCGGTCGCGTCAATCGCATCAACCTGACCTTCTGCAATGACAACCGCTACATGGGTGCCGCATCCTTCGCATCCACGGGCTCCATCGTGGGTCACGACTTTATCTTCAACGATATCCAGGACCGCCTGGATCCCTTTGACAACGAGGCGTTCGACGCCAGCCCTATCGAGATGTACGCCGTCGCGACGGACATGCTGTTTGGAACCGCTGCCTACCTGCCGGTCAAAAGCGCCGTGCTCGACCTCGACGCCGTGCGCGCCTCGACGTCGCTGCCGCTGGTGACGCCGCCGGTCGAGATTGACGGGCACAAATACGTCGACGGCGGCGTGGCCGATTCGGTTCCTATCGAGCATGTGCTCGAGGAGGCGGGCTTCGACCGTGCGGTCGTCATCGTCACCCAGGACCGCTCATATGAGAAAAAGCCCTACGAGTTTTTGCCGGCGGCGCGTGCGCGCTATGCCGACTACCCCTATCTGCTCGAGGCTATCGAGACGCGCCACGACCGCTATAACCTCCAGCGCATGCACCTGTGGAAGTATGAGCGCGAGGGCCGCGCACTGGTCGTCGCTCCGCAAAAGCCGGTCGAGGTCGGCCATGTCGAGCACGATCCGGCAAAGCTTCTCGATCTGTATATCCAGGGCCGCCAGGAGGCAAAGCGCTTGCTGGGAGATATCGAGGCGTTTGTCGAGCGTTAACGCTGCGACATCACGGCTCGTGGATGACATGTGCAGAAACTCTGGTCGGAGCCAAAATACCTGTTGACTCGTACGGCGAGCGGGGTAATATGGACGGGTTACTTGCAGAGCCCCGTGAATCTCTGTAACAACACGTACTGTACATGGAGGAGTCTAAGTGATTTCGAAATCGACTCACTACGCCAAGCAGGGCGAGGTCCAGCGCAACTGGGTTCTCGTCGACGCCGATGGTGCTGTCCTGGGCCGTCTTGCCACCCAGATCGCAATGATCCTGCGCGGTAAGAACAAGCCCCAGTTCACGCCCAACAGCGACTGCGGCGACTTCGTTGTCGTCATCAACGCCGATAAGGTCCAGCTTACCGGTAACAAGGCCGGCACGAAGACCTATTATCGCCACAGCGGCTACAACGGCGGCCTCAAGGCTGAGAGCTTCCGCCAGGCTATGGAGAAGCACCCGGAGAAGGTTATCGAGCGCGCCGTTCGCGGTATGCTGCCCAAGACCACCCTCGGCCGTGCCCAGATGACCAAGCTTAAGGTCTACGCTGGTGCCGAGCATCCGCATGCTGCCCAGAACCCCACGAAGATTGAGCTGGAGGCTTAAAGATGGCTGAGAACACCGTTGTCTACCAGGGTACCGGCCGTCGTAAGAACGCCGTCGCCCGCGTCCGTCTCGTCCCCGGCACCGGCAAGGTGACCATCAACAAGCGTGACGCCGAGCAGTATTTCGGCCGTCATCAGCTCGTTGAGAACGCCCTTGCTCCCTTCAAGGTGACCGACACCGCCGGTCAGTTCGACGTTATCGCTCTGTGCGATGGCGGCGGCATCTCCGGTCAGTCCGGCGCTCTGCGCCTGGGCATCGCCCGCGCTCTTCTGAACGCTGGCGACTACCGTGCTGACCTCAAGAAGGCCGGTTTCCTTACGCGCGATGCTCGCGTGGTCGAGCGCAAGAAGTACGGCCTCAAGAAGGCCCGCCGCGCTCCCCAGTTCTCCAAGCGCTAAGGTTTTATCTCCTTTCGAGATACAATGTACAAGCGGGGCCTGCCGATTCCTCGGCGGGTCCCGCTTTTCTTTTTCGACTAGGGTGGGCGGTTGTATATCGCCTGCTAGGGAAGGAGCGATCCTATGCCCCAGAACATCTTCGGTACCGACGGCGTCCGTGGCGTCGCCAATGCCGACCTCTCGTGCGACCTCGCGTTTCGCCTGGGCCGCGCGGCGACCAAGTTCCTTGGCCCGGACATCTGCATCGGCCGCGACACGCGCCTTTCGGGTACCATGCTCGAGAGTGCTCTGACCGCTGGCATTATGGCCGAGGGCGGCCGTCCGCATTGCTGCGGCGTTATCCCTACGCCGGCCGTGGCGCTGCTCACCGTCCAAAACGAGCTCGACGGCGGCATCGTCATCTCCGCTTCGCATAATCCGCCGGAGTTCAACGGCATCAAGTTCTTTAGCCGCAAGGGCATGAAGCTTCCCGATGCTGTCGAGGAAGAGATCAGCGCCTGGGTCATGTCCGAGGAGGCCATGGCTGCCGACACGCTGCCGACCGGCGCCGGTGTGGGTCACATCATCAAGATGAAAGACGCCCGCAAGGCCTATGTCGATCATGCCATCAGCACGCTCGACGGCCTTAAGCTCGATGGCCTGGTTGTTGCCGTCGACTGCGGCCACGGTGCTTCCTGCCAGACCACGCCCGCTGCGCTGCAGCGCCTGGGCGCCACGGTCCATGCCATCAACACCGATTACTGCGGCACCGACATTAACGTTGAGTGCGGCTCCACTCACCTTGAGCCCCTGCGCGAGCTCGTGCTGCGCACCCACGCCGATATCGGCCTGGCCCACGACGGCGACGCCGACCGCGTGCTGTTCGTCGACGGCGAGGGCAATGAGATCGACGGTGACTACATCCTGGCTATCTGCGGTTCTGACCTCGCCGCCCGCGGCAAGCTCGCCAACTCCGAGATCGTCTCGACCGTCATGTGCAACCTTGGCTTCTCCATCGCTATGAAGGAGCAGGGCTTCGAGATGGTTCAGACCGCCGTGGGTGACCGCTACGTTTTGGAGCGCATGCTCGCGGATGGCGCCGTCATCGGCGGCGAACAGTCCGGCCACATCATCTTCCTGGAGCACAACACCACCGGTGACGGCCTGGTGACGGCTCTGCAGCTGCTGGCCGTGCTCAAGCGCACCGGTCGTACCCTCACTGATCTTGCCGGCATCATGAAGAAGTACCCGCAGGTCCTCGTCAACGTGCATTCCGACAACAAGGCTGGTCTGGATGATTGCCAGCCCATCTGGGATGCCGTCGCTGCCGCCGAGAAGGAGCTCAATGGCCGCGGCCGCATTCTGGTGCGCCCGAGCGGTACCGAGCCGCTGGTCCGCGTTATGGCCGAGGCCGAGACGCACGAGCTGACCCAGCGCGTTGTCGACGACATCGTCGAGGTTGTCAAGCGCGAACTTCCCTAATGGTCAAAAACGAGTGCCAAGTGGTAAACTGTTAAGGCTATTTTGGTCGATTGGTATGTCCGAGGGGGAGCATGTTCACTAAAGTCCTAAGGTCTTTTGGTATGCGTGGTCGAGTCCTTACGCTGGATGCTCCCATCTCGGGCGACGTCATTCCGCTTTCCGAGGTAAACGACCAGACATTTGCCACCGGCCTTTTGGGCCAGGGCGTGGCGATTCAGCCTACCGGCACGCGTGTGATTGCACCGGCTGATGCCAAGGTCGAGGCCATTTTTCCCACGGGACACGCTGTTGCGCTTAACACGGTCGATGGCTTGGACGTGCTCATCCACGTTGGTTTGGACACTGTTCAGCTTGAGGGCAAGCACTTTACCGTACATGCGCAAGTGGGCGACATCGTCCATAAGGGCGATGTGCTCATTGAGTTCGATCGCGAGGCAATTGCTGCCGAGGGCTACGATGTGACGGTTCCCATCTTGGTGTGCAACTCTGTTGAGTTCTCGAGCATCAAGGGCTCCGTTGGCGTGCATGTCGAAGAGATGGACCAGCTCATCGTTGCTCGCGAGCGCTAGCAAGTGCATGTGGCCATTAGCCTACAATTCAAACACGTTTACGGAGGGCGCCCTTGAAAGAGGACGCCCTCCGTGGCAAGATGGGATTTGTCCGAAGCTAAAAGGCTTCGGGTCACCGTGGACGGGCAGGGGCCTCGACGCGGCTAGACACGAGACACATACATTACGCGACCTCGCCCTGGTGGCCGCACACGTTGGTTGCGGCCGACGCGGGCCGCGGGCAAGTGCTTGTAAGGGGAGCCTTGCCTCTCTTGTACGAGAAAGGACGCGTAATGAAGATCATTAAAGCTAAAGACTACGAGGATATGAGCCGCAAGGCCGCCAATATTATCTCGGCGCAGGTTATCCTCAAGCCCGACTGTGTGCTGGGACTTGCCACCGGCTCCACCCCGATCGGTGCCTACAAGCAGCTCGCTGCTTGGTACGAGAAGGGCGACGTCGACTTTGCCGAGGTCAGCACCTACAACCTGGACGAGTATCGCGGCCTTTCGCACGACGATCCCCAGAGCTATCACTACTTCATGCGTGAGAACTTCTTCGATCACATCAACATCGACCTGAACAACACGCATGTGCCCGACGGTTCCAACCCCGACGCCGCCGCTGCCTGCTCTGAGTACGACAAGATCGTCGCCGCCGCCGGTTACCCGGATCTGCAGCTGCTCGGCATTGGCAACAACGGCCACATCGGCTTCAACGAGCCCGATGACCACTTCTCCAAGGGCACGCACTGCGTCGACCTCACCGAGAGCACCATTCAGGCCAACAGCCGCCTGTTCGACAGCATCGACGACGTTCCCCGTCAGGCCTACACCATGGGCACCCAGACCATCATGTATGCCCGCATGATCCTGGTCGTCGCCAACGGCGAGGCCAAGGCTCAGGCCGTGCATGACATGTGCTATGGTCCGGTTACGCCCGCGTGCCCGGCTTCGATCCTGCAGCTGCACACCAACTGCGTTGTCGTTGCCGACGAGGCCGCCCTTTCGCTCTGCGAGTAGCGCGAATCCTGCACCTCGACATAGCCTTGCCTAAGGCCTCCGCTTTGCGGGGGCCTTTTTGCTATCCCTTTCCGCCCGCTTGACCAAAATCTTGCCGCAAGCTTGACGAATGCCGGATGTCAAACAGCTTGATTCATTCCATATCAGATTCTATGCAAAAATGCCACTAAAAGGTCGTAGACGGTAGCGGGTGCTAGGCGAGTTGAATGACATAGCTGAACCTTGTTCATTTGCGTTACACTGCCGCTTAGATGGGACAAGCTGACAAGCTCATTTACCTGCTTAAAGACCGATTAGTCGGGGGATTAATAACAATCGGCCCTCGCTGTACAAAAACTTGCCGCTTGCGTACCAAAAGACAACCTAGAACACAAGGTCGCTCTATTCATAGCGCGGCTTGTATGGTCTTGCGGTTACAGTGTCCATACGGTCGAGTTGAGGAGCGGGCATGGTAAACGATTTGGGCAGTATAGACGACCTCGAGCTGATGCCGCTGGGCGGAGGCTATATGGTGCGACGCGAACGCTTGATGAATGAGCTTATCGCCAAGGGCCGAAAGGCCGGCATTGTGGTTCTTTATGCGCCCGACGGGTTTGGGAAGACCTCGGTACTGCTGCAGTACACCCATGAGGTTAAATGCGACCCGACGCGAGGCCCCGTGCGGATTATCGAGGCCGATCGCGCTACCGGGCGCGAGGTGTTTATGCAGCTCGAGGTGGTTACCGAAGAACTCAAAGACAAACCGCACTCCCTTATCGCGATTGATAATGTGCCAAACCTCGATCAGCACGATACCGAAGACCTCATCGACAGGATTCGCGGCCTGCGCGCTATGGGGGTAGGGGTCTTTATCTCCTGCCGTCCTTCAAATCGTCAACTGATTCATGGGCTGGGCGATTCGGTTAAGATCAATGCGCAGATGCTCAAGGTGCATGCCTATGAGTATTCGGCGTGGGCATCGGCGTTTTCGATCAGCACATCGCTCGACTTTTATCAGCTCACGCAGGGCGTGCCCGAGCTCGTTTCGGCATTGCAGACGGGTCTGTATGGCCAAGGCGACGTAGCCGGTCTGCTCGAAAACGAGATTGTCAACGTATATGGCGCGGCACTTGTCGATCTGGCTTCGCTCGACAATAATGCGCTGTTTTGCGTGGCATGTCTCATGATTTTGATGGGCGAGGGCAATATCGCAGAACTCGAGGCTTGCGGGGTGAGGCTATCGATGGTCGACCAGTCCTACTTCGTACGCGACTACCCGATCTTTGGCTTGGACCCCGCCGAGCGGAGTTTTACGTGTCTGGGCACGGAGGATAACGGACGCTTGCGCTTGCGTAAGTTGGTGGCCGAGGTCCGCCCCGAACTTGTTCCGAGGGCGGCCCGGATTTTGCTTAAGGCGGGCCGATGCGATGCGGCGATGGGCCTGGCGGACGCCTTTTTGGACCGTGATGCGGTCCTTGAACTTGCTGGGCAGTATGGGGTCGATCTGGCTCTGACGGGGCACGGGGCCGATATCTGCCGAGCAGCGCTGGGCACGATCGATGCCGAGGATCCGGCTCCAGAGCCAACGCCTGCCGAGGCGCTTGGCGTATATCTGGCAGCGGTCAGCGTGTCCAATACAAAGCTCGCTCGCTATATGGCATCGGTCATCGAGCGCGGGGGCGAACGGGCGGCCTGCGAAATAGACCCTGTTTCATGGAGGGTGGCCCAGACACTGACGGCTGTTTGCTATGGGGACAACGGGCTTGGGCTTCCTACGAACCTGGCCGTGCCAGAAATAGAGACGTCCCACACCGCACTCGACATGCTGTCCGCGCATATCGAGGTCAAGCGATGCCTGACCGAACGGGGAGATGACGGCGGCGTTCTACAGCAGCTCAAAACGAGCAAGGCCTACGACTGTGAGCTCGACATCGCGGGGATTGTTATACGGGCCGATAGCATGCTGGTGGAGCTCTTTGACGGGTCGTTTGCGGGAACCGACGAGCGCGACGACGAGATGACGGTGGTGCGGGAGGCGCTCGACGTACGTGGGCTTAAGGCGATGGCTATCTGGGTGCGCATGGTGCTGGCGGCACGGCGGCTCCTTTCCGGCCTGCCGGTAACCGACGACGCGGCGTTCAACGAGCTCGATCGTTTTGCCGTGCGCATGCGCGATAACCAGATTCAGCTGTTTGGCCTGTTGCTAGAAGGCTGGCAGTCGCTGGCAGAGGGACGGCCGGTTAATGCAAAGTTCCGTGCGGTCCAAGTGCTCAAACTTGCCGAAGAGTCGATTGCGTACATGCGCGATAACGCATTGCTGCTGGAGCGCGCGGCGTATCTGCGTAACACCTCGATGGTTTCGGTACGTGAGGAAGCGGAGTTGCTCGATATAAGCCAGACGCAGGTTGGTGGAGCGGAGGCCTGGATGGTGGCGCTGCATTTGGCCTGTGCGGGCCGAGACAGCGATCTTGCGGCCTGGATGTCCATGAATCGTGCGGGGATTCTGGAGCCATCGTATCGGCTCTTTGCGCGCCTTGCCATGCATTGTCTGGGCGAGCCGGCGACCAGGATTCGCAAGAAGCTTCCCGTGCGCGAGCTGTCGCGGTACTCGCTGCGCGACGATTTGGAAGGGGAGGGCGAGCGCCTGTTCCAGGCCGGCGAGGTTGAAGCCGTTGATACCATTGACCATATCGAGATTCGCATGTTTGGTGCGTTTCGCGCCGAGCGCGACGGGTTTCCCATCACGGACAAAATGTGGCGCCGCAAGAAGGCGGCGACACTTGCCGAGCGGCTTGCGCTGGGCATGGATGCGCTCGTCGATCGTGAGACGCTGGCCATGGAGTTGTGGCCCCATGCCGAGTTCAATAGCGCCCGCAACAACCTGTACTCGACGATATCGCGCTTGCGGTCGGCTTTGGGACCGACGCCGGATGGCAAGTCGTGTGTGCTCATCCAAAATGAATGCATCGGACTCAACGGCGACTACGTCAAGACCGATGTACGGCTGTTTGACCAGATAAGCCGCGAGGTTTTGGGAAATCGCACGGGTGCGCGCGGGCCCCATTTAGTTGAGCTGTGCCTTAAGATTGAGCAGCTTTATGCCGGACCGCTGTATGTTCCCAATGGCTGTAACCCCACCTACTTTTTGCGTATGCGACGCATTATGCAGTCAAAGTACATCGATTGCATGATTAAGGGAGCAAATGCCGCTCTAGAAGAAAACGATTTGCAGTCGGCGATTTGGCTGGCGGAGTCGGGGCTTCGACAGGAAACGGCGCGTGAGGATATGGTGCGCTGCGCCATGCGCGTCTACAGTGCGGCGGGGCGGCGGCGCGATATCGTCGAGCTATACAGCGGGCATATGCACCATCTAAGGGAACAGGTCAATGGCGTACCCGAGCCCGAGACGCGGCATCTATACGAGCGCTTGGTGGAGGGGCGGCTCAATCGCGTGCTGGTCGAGCGATAAAAAACGGGCGCCCGAAGTACTTGGGCACCCGTAAGCTTGCTATGTGTTGGCTCGCCGGATCATTGGCTCTTAGACGAGCTTGATCTTCTCGATGTCCTTGCGCGAGGACTCGCGATACAGCGAGAACTTGCGGCCGATGACCTGGACGACCTCGGCGTGGCAACGCTCAGCGAGCTCTTCGGCGGCCTCGCGGGCGGAAAGACTGGAGCCATCGAGCACGGAGCACTTAACGAGCTCGTGCTTCTCCAGGTAGGCGACCGTCTGCTCGACGGTGCCCTCGTTGACATCGGACTTGCCGATGATGATGGCGGGGTTGAGGTGATGGGCCATGCTGCGAAGCTGCTTGACCTGGGCTCCTGTCAGTGCCATGGGTTCTCGCTTTCTATGTATGGGGCGCCCCGCGACGGGGCCTTAATCTACGTGAGCTGTCCCACGATAGCGCAGGAACGGCGCGGTGTGGGGCGCGTTTGCCCAGTTCGCAAAGAATGCGGATGCCGAGGTGATGGGCAGCTCGGGCTGTGAACGGGCTACGAGCGGGATTCAGAGACCGGTTCCCATGCAATAAACGCCCAGCGAACCTTACGGATATGGTCGAGCATATAGCGCCCCTGCGGCACGCCCTTGGAGCCCGGCTCGCCGGCATGGGGGTTTTCGATCATGTGCTGAGCGATATAGTCGCGCAGGCGGTCGATCTTATCCTCGTTGCCATGCTCGAGCATACGGGAAAAATCCGCCACGCCTGCCTCAAGGCTATCGAAGGTATCGCGACGAGGCGATTCAAAGTATGTAACCTGCGGCAACGCACCCATCTGAATGAGGATGTTGAAGGCGTACACAAAGCCATTGCTGCAGGTAACCGAGGCGCCGATAGCGTTCATCAAGTGCAGATCATAACGCGGGCTGGAGTTGGCGACCATCGTGACAGCACAACGCCGACGAGCCGTACGATCAAGCTTGGCAAGCGCACCTTTTAGATTAGTCGTCGTAACCGACCGACTGGCAAAGGCAACATCCACCGCCTTTGCGACCGGTCCAACCAAATCCCAATCATCATCCCAAGCAAGCTCAAGCGGCGTAATGCGATCCTCGAGCCCATAGTACTCAATGCCAGCATCAAGCGTGCCCAACATGGCAGGGGAAAAGTCAGCAGCAATCACAGGATGCCCAGTCTGAGCAAGCGGAATAGCAATCGACCCAGCCCCACACCCCATATCAAGCACCGATTCACCAGGCCTTAACGCCAACAGCTTCATAAAGTCCCGGGCATACGGAGCAGTCTCAAGCGGCCGAAAATGCCGAGCCCGCTTATCCCACTCAAAAGAGTCATCAGCCCGCCGCCGACCAGCTTGCAAACGCATCCATTCGCCATTCCAATCAGCAGAAAGAAGCCCAGAGCGAGCATCCCCATCAACCACGGGCCAACCTCCTAGCAACAAAAAAGCGACTCCTCCCAAAAGAAGAGCCGCAACCAGCATATATCGGAAAGAACCGATCCAACGCCAAACCGCCGTATCAACCATGTGGTGCAGGAGCGAAGCAACTGCAACCGGGATAGAACCCAACCGAGGTCCCGTTGTGCGGGAGCCCCGGGGAGGGCAAATATATAAGGTCGATCGCGAGTTCCGCACGAGCCGGAGAGCACTTAATGTGCTCTCCGTGCGAGTCAGGACTGTCCGAGCAGGCGACCTTATATATTTGCCCCCCGGGGCTCCTCGCCTCGTATCCCTGGGCTAGTTCTTCAGTGAGTTCAGCGGAGCCGGGAAGCGTCCACCACGGTGGGCAAGCACGGTGCCGGCGTTGGGGTTCACCGGCATGATGGGCGCACGGCCGAACAGGCCGCCGTACTCGACGCAGTCGCCCACGCCCTTGCCGATAGCAGGAATCACGCGGACGGCCGTGGTCTTGTTGTTGATGACGCCGATGGCCATCTCGTCGGCGATGATGCCGGCGATGGTCTCGACCGGGGTGTCGCCGGGGATGGCGATCATGTCCAGGCCAACGGAGCACACGCAGGTCATGGCCTCGAGCTTCTCGAGCGAAAGCGCGCCGGCTTCGACGGCGGCGATCATGCCGGCGTCCTCTGACACGGGGATGAAAGCGCCCGAGAGACCGCCCACGCTGGAGCTGGCCATGACGCCGCCCTTCTTGACGGCATCGTTGAGCATGGCGAGCGCGCAGGTCGTGCCGGGGCCACCGCAGGTGCCCACGCCGATGATTTCGAGGATGCGCGCGACGGAGTCGCCAATGGCAGGCGTGGGAGCCAGCGACAGGTCGACAATGCCTTTCTCGACACCCAGACGATGGGCGGCCTCGCGGCTCATGAGCTCGCCGGCACGGGTGATCTTAAAGGCGGTCTGCTTAATCTTTTCGGCGACTTCCATCATCGATGCGGAATCGGGCAGCGTCTCCAGGGCTGCGGCCATAACGCCGGGGCCCGAGACGCCTACGTTGATGACGGCGTCGGCCTCGCCACCGCCGTGGACGGCGCCCGCCATAAACGGGGAGTCCTCGACCATGTTAGCAAAGCAGACAAACTTGGAAGCGCCGACGGAATCCTGGTCGGCCGTGAGTTTAGCGGCATCGATGATGGTCTGGGCGGCCATAAGCACGGCGTCCATATTGATGCCGGCGCGCAGGCTGGCGACGTTGACGCTGGAGCAGACGCGGCTCGTGGTGGCGAGCGCCTGGGGGATGGACTGGATGACGCGGCGGTCGGCGTCGCCGATGCCCTTCTGGACGAGTGCGGAGAAGCCGCCCAGGTAATCGATGCCGAGCGTCTCGGCCGCGCGGTCGAGGGCATGCGCGATGGGGGTGAGGTCCTCATCCTTGCAGCACGCGGCGATCTGCGCCACCGGGGTGACGGAAACGCGCTTGTTGACGATGGGGATACCGTACTCGCGCTCGAGGTTCTCGGCGGTCTCGACCAGATGCTCAGCCGTGTGCGTCACGTGGTCGTAGATCTTCGTGCACATGCGGTCGAGGTTCTCGTCACCGCAACCCATGAGCGAAACACCCATGGTGATGGTCCTGATGTCGAGGTTCTGTTCCTCAACCATGCCGCGGGTTTCCGCGATTTCTGCGGGCGTGATCGCCATCCTTGCGCTCCTATCTGCCAAAACGAGCATAGTCTTATCTATTCTACCGGGCCGCACGGGCCACGGGGCGCGTGCGCCACGTTTTGGTGCTCGGTTGTTTCCGTTGTGTTACTTCCCAAAGACCTCTTCGGCGATACGAGCGCTCTCGGCGGCGTCCTTGGCGTAGTAGTCCGCACCGATCTGCTTGGCGTATTCGGGGGTGAGTACGGCGCCGCCCACGATGATCTTGACGCCCGGAACCTCGGCATGGAGCAACTTGATGGTCTCTTCCATGGCGACGACGGTGGTAGTCATAAGCGCCGAGAGGCCAACGAGCTTGATGTCGCGCTCCTGTACAGTCTTGAGCACCTCTTGCGGGTCGACGTCGCGGCCTAGGTCAAAGACGGTATAGCCGTAGTTATCGAGCAGCATCTTGACGATGTTCTTACCGATGTCGTGGATGTCGCCCTTGACGGTGGCCACGCAGATTTTGCCCTTGTCGGCAATCTCGCCGGCGGGCATCAGGCGCTTGATGGTGTCGAAGCCCACGCGCGCGGCCTCGGCCGAGGCCATGAGCTGCGGCAAGAAGAACTTACCCTGGTCAAAGAGGACGCCAACCTCGTCGAGGGCGGGGATAAAGTGATTGTTGATGAGGTCCATGGCGTCGTGGTCTGCCAGCAGGCGCTCGGTCTCGGCAGCGATCTCGCCTTTGCGGCCCGAGACGACCATGCGACGAATCGGGTCGTCGTTGCCGTCGGTGCCGGCGGTGCCAGCAGCGGGCACGGTGTCGGTCGATGCGGCCTGAGCTGCTGCCGGGTTTGCGGCAATCTTGTACGGATCGGTCCAGCCGGCGTAGCGCTCGATGTATCCGGTCGAGCCCTCGTCCTCAACGCTCAGGACGCGATAGCTGTAGACGGTATCCATAAAGCGCTTGGAGCCCGGGTTCATGATGGGGGCGTCCAGGCCCGCGCCAAAAGCGGCAGCCAAAAAGACTGAGCCCAGCAGCGGGCGGGCAGGCAGGCCAAAGCTGATGTTCGATACGCCGAGCGCGCATTTGACGCCCAGACGCTCCTTGCACAGGGACATGGCGCGTAGGATCTGCTCGGCCTGGCGCTGGTTGGTCGAGGCGGTCATGACCAGGCAGTCGATGAGGATACGGTCCGGGCCGATGCCGTAGCGGGCGGCCTCGGCCACGATGCGTTCGGCGATGGCAAAGCGGGCCTCGGCGGTATCGGGGATGCCGCCTTCGTCGAGCGTAAGGCCGACAACGTTGGTGCCGTAGTGGGCGACCAGCGGAAAGATCTCATCCATGATCTTTTGCTTGCCATTGACCGAGTTGATGATGGGCTTGCCAGCGTAGCGGCGCACGGCGGCCTCGACGGCTGCGGGGTCGGTGGAGTCAATCTGCAACGGCAACAGCGTGGAGCCCTGGAGCTGTTCGGTCGCCTGTTGGATGATCTTGACCTCGTCGATCTCGGGCAGGCCCACGTTGACGTCCAGGATGTCGGCGCCCTGTTCCTGCTGGCTGATGCCCCGGCTCACGACGTAGTCCAGGTCGCCGTCGCGCAGGGCCTGCTGCAGGCGCTTTTTGCCGGTGGGGTTGATGCGCTCGCCGATGACGGCAATCTTATGGCCGTCGCAGGGAAGGTCCACGACCGTCTGGGCGCTCGTGACCGACATACTGGGCTTGCGATGGCGTGGGCTGGGCGTGTGGTTGTCAATAAGCGTGCGTAGGGCCGCCATGTGCGCCGGCGTGGTGCCGCAGCAGCCGCCCACGACGCTTACGCCGTCCTCAATCATACCGGCGACGGCCACGGCGTACTCGGGCGCCTGGATATCAAAGACGGTGTTGCCGTCGTCGTCCACGTGGGGCAGTCCTGCGTTGGCCTGCACCATAACGGGCTTGTCCGTAACGGTGAGCATGCGAGCGGCGAGTCCTCGGAGCTCGGCCGGTCCCTGGCTGCAGTTGATGCCCAAAACGTCGGCGCCGATGGCATCGAGCGTGATGGCGGCAACCTCGGGACTCGTGCCCAGGAAGGTGCGACCGTCTTCCTCAAAGGTCATGGTGGCAAAGACGGGCAGATCGGAGTTCTCGCGGCAGGCGAGGACGGCCGCCTTGATCTCGGCCAGGTCGGTCATGGTTTCGATAATAAAGAGGTCCACGCCCGCATTGACGCCGGCGCGCACTTCCTCGGCAAAGAGGTCATAGGCCTCGTCGAAGCTGAGGGTGCCCAGGGGGCGAAGCAGCGCACCGATGGGGCCGATGTCGCCGGCGACGTAATGGGCACCGGCCGCGCGGGCACAGGCGGCAGCGGCGGCAAAGACATCTGCCACGGTAGCGGCGCCATCGAGCTTGTGGGCGTTGGCGCCAAAGGTGTTGGCGGTGATCACGTCGCAGCCGGCCTCGACGTACTGTCGCTGAATGTCGGTAATGACCTGGGGCTCCTCAAAGTTGAGCAGCTCGGGCAGAGCGCCGGCCTTCATGCCGGCCGCCTGCAGCATGGTGCCCATGCCGCCGTCGAACAGCAGGTGTCCCGTGCCCTCGATGGCGGCGCGCAGGCGATCGTCCTTAACGCGAAGGTCGTCGATCGTGCGCGTCTTGTATGCAGCGCCATTGCGGCGTGCGGCATCAACGGGCGCCGCCAGCGCGGCGCCGTCCAGATCGTGAGTGATAAGCGGAGTAAACATCGATGAGCTCCTAATGGCTGGAATAGCAGGTGGTGTGGGCGGCGCGGAAGCGACAGTGCTCGCGCATGCGGCAGATATTGCAGGTGGGGCGGCTCTGGGCGTCGTGGACCTCGCCGTCGAACAGACCGATCACCGCGGTCACGCTCTTGGTGGGCATGAGCAGGCTGGTGGGTGTGACGGTAAGCCCGATGAGTCGCGTGGCGTTGAGCGCGTTGACGATCGAGCGCTGGGCCGAGAGCGGGCAGTCGCCGTAGCCGGGACTAAAGCGCCAGTTGCCGGCGAGCCCATGAACGGCGGCGTCCGTCTTGACCTGCTGGTCCATTTGTTCAACGGCGGCTTCCACGTAAGCGGAGCACGCGGCATCGAGTACAGCTCCCTCCAGGGGCTGCTGGGCTCCCGTGGTGCGCAGACGACGCTCGGCGTCCATGCCGAGTGTGCATGCCATGAGCGCGGCAAAGCGGGCGTCTTTGAGATGGCGATAGATATCGCGACCACGCAGCTCAACGTTGGTGCCAACCAGACGGATGCAAGGCTCTCCCTGCTCGTCCACGCCCGTGGCATCGACGGTAAACACGCGCCGCACGCCGCGGGGCTCAATGTCCAGCTCAAGGCGCTCGACCACAAGCTCAATACGTCGTGACAGCTCGGGCTCAATCTGCTGGCCGCCGTAGCCCAGATACCGCAGCATCTCGGCACGGTCGACACGGGGATGGTGCGCAGCATCGACACGGTAAAGCGCCGGCGACGCAAGGTCGGCCGGCACTTCGACAGCGGTTGTATCGATGTGCGGTTTTTCCATTACCCCAGGCGCTCCATAATGGTCGCGGCGATCGCAGGACGATTCATAGTGTACAGGTGCAGACCGGCGGCACCGTGCTCCTTAAGGTCGCAAAGCTGACGGGCGGCATAATCTACACCGGCTGCCTGCAGGCTCTCGGGGTCGTTCTCGTACTTGGCGAGAATCTTGATGACGGGGGAGGGCAGCGACGCGCCGCACATAAAGACCATGCGGCTGATCTGGGACTTGCCCATAAACGGCATGATGCCCGCGGTGATGGGCACCGTGATGCCCGCCTTGTCGGCAAGCTCGCGGAAGCGGTAGAAGCACTCGTTGTCAAAGAAGAGCTGCGTCACAAAGAAGCTCGCGCCGGCGTCCTGTTTTTGCTTGAGGTATTCGACCGAAGCGTTGAGGTCCTCACAGGCAATGTGGCCCTCGGGGTAGGCCGCGGCGCCCACGCAAAAGCCGGCGTCGACGAGCTCGGGGATGAGGTCGCGGGCGTAGGCGTAGTCCGAGGCGGGCTTGTCGTCCTCGGTCGCGCCAGCAGGAAGATCACCGCGCAGGGCCAGCACATTTTCTACGCCGGCGGAGCGGTATTCGTCGATCTTGGCGGCGATGTCGGCATGCGTGCGGCCAACGCAGGTAAGGTGCGCCACCGAGGGCGTGTCGAATTCGCTCGAAATCATATGCGCGATGGGGGCGGTGGTGGCACCGTTGCCCGAGCCGCCGGCCGAGCAGGTGACCGAGACAAAGCTCGGCGAAAGCTTGCACAGATTGCCTGCCACTTCGCGAGCCGTGTCGAGGGTCAGCTCGCCCTTGGGCGGGAACATCTCAAACGAAACGGGTGCGGTGCCCTGGGATGCTGCCTGCTTAAAAACCTCGTCGACGCGCATATCGTGCTCCTTTAGATACTTAAATAGTGTGATGTGTTGTAAGGATTCTACAGCACCACTGTGTCACGGTGGAGTTTCACTCGCTATTCGGGGATACCAATCAAAGATGCCTTGCTATCGACATTCCCTATAGCAGAGCGGTCAATCTAGGATGGGGCTATAAAGACTGGTATCTGATGCGAAATACCAGTTAATAGAGCCCCATCCTACCATTGACTACTCTTAAACCATGGGGAGAGGTCTGCAATTTATGCAGTTGATTGGCTGTTGAGGGTGGCAACGCCGCCTCGATAGGGTAACCTCATTGATTGGTTTCGCGACAGCAACATAACGGTAATGTCGCGGAAACACGGCGAGTCTAAGCTATGACTCGTTCGTTAGTAATCAACACCGCTTCTCACGCGGTGCCGATACGAAGGGAGTTCCGTATGGCCGAACTTACTGACCGCTTCGGGACCATGGTGTTCTCTGAGGAAGTCATGAAGGACTACCTCCCCAAGGACATTTGGAAGCGCCTTGCTGCAACCCTCGAGGGCGGTGAGCCGCTCGACCTGGATGTGGCCAACGCCGTTGCCCATGCCATGAAGGTCTGGGCCATCTCCAAGGGCGCGACGCACTACGCGCACTGGTTCCAGCCGCTTTCGGGCATTACTTCCGAGAAGCACGACAGCTTCCTGGAGCCCAACCACGACGGCACCGCCATTACCAAGTTTACGGGCAAGAACCTCATCCAGGGCGAGCCGGACGCCTCCAGCTTCCCCAACGGCGGCCTGCGTGCCACCTTCGAGGCCCGTGGCTACACCGCTTGGGATCCCACCAGCCCCGCATTCATTAAGGACGATGTCCTGTGCATCCCCACGGCTTTCTGCTCCTACACGGGCGAGGCCCTGGACAAGAAGACCCCGCTGCTGCGCTCCATGACCGCGCTCTCGCGTGAGTCCAAGCGCGTTTTGGCGTTGTTTGGCAAGACCCCCAAGAAGGTCGTTCCTTCCGTGGGCGATGAGCAGGAGTACTTCCTGATCAAGAAGGACGCTTACCGCAAGCGCAGGGACCTGGTCATCACCGGTCGCACTCTCTTTGGCGCTGCTCCCTGCAAGGGCCAGGAGCTCGAGGAGCACTACTTTGGCGCTATCCGCCCCACCGTCTCGGCCTATATGAAGGACCTGGACGATGAACTGTGGGCGCTTGGCATTCCTGCCAAGACCAAGCACAACGAGGTCGCTCCCTGCCAGCATGAGCTCGCTCCTGTCTATGGCGAGGTGAACGAGGCCATCGACCAGAACCTGGTCATGATGGAGAAGATGAAGCTCATCGCCTCCCGTCACGACTTGGTCTGCCTGCTGCACGAGAAGCCCTTTGAGGGCATCAACGGTTCGGGCAAGCACAACAACTGGTCGCTTGGCACCGAGTCCGAGAACCTGCTCGACCCGGGCGACACCCCGCTCGACAACCTGCAGTTCATCGTCTTCCTCACCGCGGTGATCGAGGCCGTCGATAACTATCAGGAGCTCCTGCGTGCCTCCGTTGCCTCGGCCGGCAACGATCATCGTCTGGGCGCCAACGAGGCTCCTCCGGCGATTATGTCCATCTTCCTGGGCGACCAGCTCACCGAGGTCGTCGAGAAGATCATCGATGGCAAGGCTTCCGTCCATGCCACGCGCGGCGTGCTTGACCTAGGCGCCGATACCCTGCCCAAGCTGATGCAGGACAACACCGACCGCAACCGTACCTCCCCGTTCGCCTTCACCGGCAACAAGTTCGAGTTCCGTGCCTGCGGCTCCGAGCAGAACGTCTCCGACTCCAACCTGGTGCTCGATGCTGCCGTGGCCAAGTCGCTCAAGTCTTTCGCCGACGCACTCGAGGGTACGCCCGAGGATAAGTTCCAGGACGCCGCGCTCGAGTACTGCAAGAAGGTGCTGACCGATCACCAGCGCATCCTGTTCTCCGGCGACGGTTACTCCGACGAGTGGCCCATCGAGGCCGAGAAGCGCGGCCTTGCCAACAACAAGACCACGGCCGACGCTCTTCCCGCCTTTGTTTCCGATAAGGCCATTGCGCTCTTTGAAGAGACGGGTGTCCTGACCCGCGCCGAGGCCCAGTGCCGCTATGACTGCAAGCTCGAGAAGTACAACAAGCTCATGAACATCGAGGCTACCACGATGGTTCGCGAGGCGCGTCGTACCTATCGCCCGGTCATTACCGCCTATGCCACCAAGGTCGCTAAGGGCCTTGAGACTATTCGTGCCGCCGGTGCTGAGGCCGCCATGCAGTGCGAGCAGAACACGCTCAACAAGCTCTGCAACGGTATCACCGCCATCAACGACTCCATCAAGGCGCTCGACGCCGTACATCAGAAGGCCGAGGCTCTCGATGGCCAGGAGCAGGCCAACGTATACGCGCACGAGGTCGTTCCCGCTATGGATACGCTGCGTGCCGCCGTGGACGCAATGGAGGAGATCGTGGCCGCCGACTACTGGCCGGTTCCGACCTACGACGACATTCTGTTCTACGTGTAGAACGTAACCGACATATCGTCACGGTATTGAGCCGGGGTCCGCATCGCGCGGGCCCCGGCTATTTGTTTGCGAAGGACGCTTTGGATCCCGCTTTGCAACTGATTCGCCCACACAATAAGGGGTCGTGGGCAAAAAACGTCAAATATGAGTACTGTCACAAGCCCTGTAGCATTATCTTTTTGCAAAATATGCAGTGTTACGCAACATATGTCCAAGTACTTAGCTGATAAATGCCTGCAATTCCTCCGCTGTAGGACGCCTTGTGTCCAAATCGCCTTCTGATGGCATGAAATCGCTGTTACTAAATTGGTAACAGTACTCATATTTGCTATTTTTTGTCCACGGGCCCTTGGATGACAGTGTGATTTTATGCCTTCGGGGTTCGAATCCCGGCGTATGGGTAGCAAAAAGCCCGTCACCGAATTGGTAACGGGCTTCTCAGATTCTGTGGTGCCCCCAGCGGGATTCGAACCCGCGATATCCACCTTGAAAGGGTGGCGTCCTTGGCCGCTAGACGATGGGGACAGCGGGAAAGAGTATAGCAGACTTTTTTGCCGGCGCGTATATCGTTGGCAAACTGGAAAACCACCACAAAGGTACCTGTCCCCTTTGTGGTGGTGGGGTGCTAGGGGAGGAGCTTCATGGCGGCGTCGTGGGCGGCGTGCTCGTAGGTGTCGTCGAGGGGCTTGAGCGGCAGCAGGGCTGTGGCCTGCGCATCGCCGCGGCGCTCGAGGGCGTGGGTAATGAGCCAGTCGGCAAGCTCGGGGTTCTTGGGCAGCGCCGGGCCATGCAGGTACGTGCCGATGACACCCTTGTAGATGAGACCCTCAAAGCCATCGTCGCCGTTGTTGCCGGTGCCCGTGACGACGGACGTTCCGAGCGGCGTGGCATCGGCGTCCAAAAGCGTGCGGCCACCGTGGTTCTCGAATCCCACAAAGGGCTCGGGTGCCAGGTCGGTCTTGACGGCGACGTTGCCGATCAGGCGGTCGGAGCCGCGTACGGTCTCGGCGGCAATGACGCCCAGGCCCTCGATGCGATTTTCGCCCATATAGTACGAACGGCCGAGCAGCTGATAGCTGCCGCAGATGGCGAGCAGCGAACCGCCGTCCTCAACATAGGCTGCGACCTTGTCTTTTTGGGCGAGCAGCTCGTGTGCCACGGCTAGCTGGTCGCGATCGGATCCGCCGCCCATCATGACGATATCGGCATCATGCAGATCGAGCACCTCGCCCATGCGGACCTCATCCACGCGAACGGGGATGCCGCGCCAGGCGCAGCGGCGCTCGAGGGCGATGACGTTGCCGCCGTCGCCATAGAGGTTGAGGGCATCGGGATACAGGTAGACGATGCGCAGCGGGCGCGAGAGCTCGACTGGCGCGATACCGACAGGAAGAGCGCTGCCGTCGGCGCGGACTGCGGCACGGGCGGCAACCGTGGCTGCATCGGCACCCTTCAGCCCGTCGAGTTCTTTGACCAGCGGCGGGAAGGCCGTGTAGTTGGCGACGGCGTAGAAGGTGTCATCGGCGGCCTCGTCTGCCATGGCGCCAATTGCCTGCGCGACGTCCGAGATAATGGCGGCGTCGATGCCGGCGTACTTGAGGCGCACCTGCATATCGTGTGCACGCGTGCCGCCGGCAAAGGCGACAAGCCCCGGGGTATCGGCGATGCGCTCGAAGTCGACGTCGTAGATCCACGAGACATCGTGGCCGTCGGCGTCGTTGTCATTGAGGAAGAAAGCGCAGAGTCTGCCGCCTGCCGTCTTGATGGACTGGATTTGTCGATCGAAGCCTACGGGATTCTTGGCCAGGTTGGCCTCGACGGTGCGGCCGGCGATATCCCAGCGCCCCATACGACCGCCGGCAGGCACATAGGCATCGAGCGTAGGCTGTAGAAGCGCCGTGTTCACGCCCAACTCGTGTGTGGCAAAGAAGGCGGCGGCAACGTTATAGACCATGTACAGACCGTTGTAGCGCGTGGCGATGTGCGTTGCGGGTGCGTCGGTATCGGGTCCAAAGACAAGGTCAAAGCCGTAGCCGTCGCAGCCGAGTTCCACGCCCGTCACGCGACGGACAAGCGCAGGGCGGGCCCAGCCGCACGAGGGGCAATGGTAGGCGCCGAGTTGACCATACTGTACGTAGTCGTACTCCAACGGGGCGTTGCACTGCGAGCAAAAGCGCGAGTCGCTAATGCGGTCGGACTCGGTGCCCGTGGCGCCGTCGATGCCAAAGGCGATGCTTGCATTGGGAGCGCGCGCGGCGATCGCGGCACAAAGCGGGTCGTCTGCGTTGTAGATGAGCGTTGTTGCCGGAGAGAGCTCCAAGGCATGGGCGATGACGTCCTGGGTGTGGTCGATCTCGCCGTAGCGGTCCAGCTGGTCGCGGAACAGGTTGAGCAGCACAAAGTACGTCGGTTTGAGCTTGGGCAGAACGCGTACGGTGTAGAGCTCGTCGCACTCAAAAACGCCCACGCGCTTGCCGCTGGCGGTTCGCTTAAGGTTGCCGCGGGCCTCGAGCAGAGCGCCCACCACACCAGGCTCCATATTGTTGCCGGCACGGTTGCACACCACGGTAGCACCGCTGGCAGCAACGGCGTCGGCGATGAGGTTGGAGGTGGTGGTCTTGCCGTTGGTGCCGGTGATCACCACGCTGCGGTCGACCAGGCTCGCGAGGTCGCTTAGCAGCTCGGGGTCGATCTTCATGGCGATGCGGCCGGGGAGTACGCCGCCCTGGCGCTTAAGGACGGAGCGCAGCCCCCAGCGGGCGATATCGCTCGAGGCACAGGCGAGAGATGAGCGGAAGTTCATGAAGCCGTTCCTAACGTGAATGACATGGTCGTGGCGTTTGCGCCGTTAAAAGCCGTAACGGCGCGCAAATTCCTGGGCAAGCTGCGATACATCTTCGCAGGCGTTGGCCCAGGGGGCAAAGTCGGGGGTGTCCGAGATGATGCCGTCGGCTTCCCAAACTGCCTGATGCGAAAGGTCCCAGGGGTCGTGCGGTTCGGGCCGGCAGGGAAGGTACGGTGTCTGATACATGGGGTTCAGCAAAAAGAACGCGCCGCCCTCGCAACGGTTAGCGAACTCACGCAGCGCGCGCGTCGCCGGGCGCATCTTGTTTGTTTTGAACAGCAGAATCGTGCGGGCGAGCAGGTACCAAGGAGAGTTTTCGAGTGCGTCTGCCCCCATCTGTTCCTCGAGCTGGTGGGCTAGGGCAAAAAAGCCGTCCTGGTCTTCCAGGCGAGCGAGAGCGAGCAACACGGTGCCGGCAGCTCGGGTGGGATAGCCTTCTGCCTTAAGGACGCGGCGGGCGTAGTTGGCAGCAGCGCGGTAGCGGGCGCTTGCCATGCACAGCTGCGAGATGGCCTCGAGTGTGTGGAGCCACCCGATAAGGGCCGGCTCGCTCACGGTAAGGTCCGCTGCGGTGACACCGTCGGCCAAAACATTATTGGCCCAGTAGTGTGGGGCCTCCATGTCGAACCCGGGCACGCTTTGCCGCAGGTAATCGGTCGTGGTCGCTTCGAGCTTCATCAGGTCGCCCAGGCAGGCGTCGACGGGTGTGTCCGCCAAAATGATGGCGAGCAGCTGGGCATCGACCGCCAGCGCATCGACGCGAACGATCTTGAGCAGCTCATCGCGCATATCGTCGAACAGGCGGTTGCGCGTCTGCTCAAACTCCTCGTCGCTGCCCATGTCCTCGATGCGATGGAGCTCGTCGAGCAAATGACGATGCACGCCGGCATAGGAAAGCAGCGCCTGCGCATGCTCGGTCTGCGCGTACTTTTGAGGGTTAACGCTCACGTCGTTATGGACAAGTTCGCGTGCTGCATCGGTGAGTTCGGGGTGCGACGCAACGTAGGCGCGCTCCAGGTAGGCGGGGATGTAGACGCTCGGATCCATTAGAGGTCTCCTCCCTTAAACGGCAGGCCCTGCTCGGCCGCCCGCAGGATGCGCTCGTCGATCTGGGAACGCACGATATCGTTGGTGGCGACCCAGGCGGCGAAGCTGGCGTTGTCGGGGGCGCCCAAGCCCTCCTGCAGTACCGGCGTCGCCTCGGACAGCGCAAGGACAAGCTCGTCGGTAGAGCCCACACCCACGTTGACGCGGGCATAGACGCCATCGGGAAACTCGGTTTGGAAGTAGAGTGCCTCGGCCGCGTGCGGGCACGAGCGTGCAAGGATGCGCAAGTAGTGCTCGGCACCCTCGTAGTCCAGCTCGCGCCAGGCTGCGCTCATCAGTGCGATGAGCGTCCACGGGTCCAAGTCGCGCTCCGCGTCCTTGGGACGACGACGCAGCGGCGTGTTGGCGAGATAGGGGACGGAGTGGGCAGAGCGAAAGCGCTTGAGCTCCTCGGCAGGGTATTCGAGCTTCGCCATGGCGAGCATCGCGGTGTGGCGGACGCCGGCCGGATCGTTGGGGGCAAAGTCGAGGCTGCGGTTTGCAGCTTCGAGCGACATGCGATAGCGTCCGCTAATGAGGGCGCGCGATGCAAGGGCGGCAAGCCAGCGCAGGTAGGGGCGGCGCATAAGGTCGCCCGCGGCCTCGCGCTCATAGGGGTCCTGCGCCGAGGCGATCTTGAACGCCAGGTCATGCTCGACTTCATCGCGCTTGGATACCAGGTACTGTACGTATTCCTCGTTGGAGTCGGCGGTGAGGGCCGTCAGCATGCGCTGGGCATCCCAGTTGGTCGGATCGAGCGCGGCGGCCTCGCGAAGCATGTTCTCGGCAGCGGCCTCTTCCTGCTCGGCTTGGGCATCGTCGGGGATAAAGGGAATGCGGTAGTCGACAGCCTCGACCACCTTGGCAATCAGATGTCCGGCGCGGTCGCGATCATGCACGATGAGCGGCGCGGGGTTGCGGGTGAATTGTTCCATCAGACGCTCTACGGCGGCACCGTCGGTGAGCGGGATATTGTCGCGGCGCAAGGCCTCAAGAACGAGGCGATGGCAATCCTCTTGAATGGGATCGAATGCCATGGGGCCTCCTTTGCTGCGGTTAGGGTTCAAATGTCTCTATATAAGGTTCTAGTTTACCCGCATGTGGCACACCGGGGGTGCCGCACTTGGACTTGCACCTTTGCACCACGAAGACGGATGTCGCACAAATGTCGGCACCTTGGACGACCGAGTGGTATCACGGTGCCGCAAACGGTCGATTTTTGGCGGCGAACGGGGCACATTTTGGAGGAGCACCGTCCTGCCCGGGATATGTAGTCAACCTTGATAAAACGTTTGCCCAGCTTGGGAGTATGAATGCCCCACAAGGGTCTTCAGGGATAGAAAAAACGTTTCATCATTGTCGGCTTTAGGTGAATAACTGACCAACCAGAACGGTAAAATAGTGTTTGTCTGAGCGTTGAGACGTTTAGACATCGCGCATTGTCATCGCCGGCAACGCGCAAAACGGTCCTAACGGAGCCAATCGGGTGCTCCGTTATATACGCAAGTCTAAGAGGGGCTTGTTTAGGAGGCACAGTATGGGACGTTTTACCAATCCTCGCGATCTGTACTTTGGTGAGGGCGCTCGCCACGAGGTGAAGAACCTCAAGGGCAAGAAGGCCATCATCGTTTCTGGCGGCAGCTCTATGCGCCGTGGCGGGTTCCTGCAGGACGTTGAGGCCGACCTCAAAGAGGGCGGCTTCGAGGTCAAGCTGTTCGAGGGCGTCGAGTCCGACCCGTCCATCGAGACGGTCATGAAGGGCGCCGAGGCCATGCGCGAGTTCGAGCCCGACTGGATTATCGCCATCGGCGGCGGCTCGCCCATCGATGCCGCTAAGGCCATGTGGGTCTTCTACGAGTATCCCGAGGAGTCCTTCGATAACATCATCCAGCCGTTCAGCTTCCCCGAGCTGCGTCAGAAGGCTCATTTCTGCGCCATCTCCTCTACCTCCGGCACCGCTACCGAGGTCACCGCGTTCTCCGTCATTACCGACTACGCCAAGGGCATCAAGTACCCGCTGGCCGACTTCAACATCACCCCTGATGTCGCCATCGTCGACCCCGAGCTCACCTACACCATGCCCGCCAAGCTGTGCGCCCACACCGGCATGGATGCTCTGACCCACTGCATGGAGGCCTACGTTTCCACCTGCGCCTCTATGTTCACCGACGCCAACGCCCTGCACGGCATCCGCGAGATCGTCGAGTGGCTGCCCAAGTCCTATGCTGGCGACCATGAGGCCCGTCAGCACATGCACGAGGCTCAGTGCATCGCCGGTATCGCCTTCTCCTCGGGCCTGCTCGGCATCGTTCACTCCATGGCTCACAAGACCGGTGCTGCCTTCGAGAACGGCCACATCATCCACGGTGCCGCTAACGCCATGTACCTGGGCAAGGTAATCCAGTGGAACTCCAAGGACCCGCGTGCTGCTGAGCGTTACGCTTACGTGGCCAAGGAGATCCTGCACCTTCCCGGCGAGACCAACGAGGAGCTCATCGCTGCGCTCGTCCAGAAGATTCGCGATCTCAACGACCAGCTCAACATTCCGCAGTCCATCAAGGATTACGCGAATGGTGGCGTGAAGGTCGACGCCGAGAACCCGCAGATGGTTTCCGAGGAGGAGTTCCTCGCCAAGCTGCCCGAGATCGCTGCGAACGCCGAGACCGACGCCTGCACGCCCGAGAACCCGCGTGAGACCAAGGCTGCCGACTTCGAGAAGATCCTCAAGGCCTGCTACTACGACACCGACATCGATTTCTAATCGACTCTTGTTATCGTAACGAGGGGCTCCGCACGTATCTGTACGGAGCCCCTTTCTTTTTTCTTTTAGAGAATGGGATAGTTATGGCTGCAATTTTCAATAGCCCCAGCAAGTACATCCAGGGTCCGGACGAGCTCGCCAAGCTCGGCTCCTATGTCGAGCCGCTCGGCGCTAAGGCCCTCGTCATCGTGACGCCTTCGGGCAAGAAGCGCGTCGGTGCCAAGATCGAGGGCGGTTTTGCCGAGGCTAAGGCCGAGCTGCTGTTTGAGGACTTTAACGGCGAGTGCTCCAAGGGTGAGGTCGATCGCCTGGTTGCGCTTGCTCGCGACAACGGTTGCGACATCATCGTCGGCGTCGGTGGCGGCAAGATCCTCGACACCGCGAAGGCCGTCGCCTATTACCTGGAGTCCCCGGTTATCATTTGCCCCACCATTGCTTCGACCGATGCCCCGTGTTCGGCGCTTTCGGTGCTCTACACCGACGATGGCCAGTTCGATAAATATCTCTTCCTTAAGGCAAACCCCAACATTGTCCTGATGGATACGACGGTTATCGCGGCGAGCCCGGTGCGCCTGACGGTTTCCGGTATGGGCGATGCGCTCGCAACCTACTTTGAGGCCCAGGCGACGCATGATGCCGACGGTGGCACCTGCGCTGGCGGCAAGGGCGGCATGGCCGGTCTGGCGCTCGCCAAGCTTTGCTACGAGACGCTTATGGCCGATGGCGTCAAGGCCAAGGTCGCGCTGGAGAAGGGTGCGCTCACGCCTGCAGTCGAGCATATCATCGAGGCCAATACGCTGCTTTCGGGCATTGGCTTTGAGAGCTCGGGCCTTGCTGCTGCTCATGCCATCCACAATGGCCTGACGATGCTGCCCGAGTGCCACGGCATGTATCACGGCGAGAAGGTCGCCTTTGGCACCATCGTCCAGCTGGTACTCGAGGATGCTCCGACTGAGAAACTCGAGGAAGTCCTGGGCTTCTGCATTGAGCTGGGCCTGCCGGTCACGATGAAGGAGCTTGGCGTTGCCGAGGTTACGCGCGAGCAGGCCATGGTCGTTGCCGAGGCCGCCTGCGCGCCCGATGACACCATGTGCAACATGCCGTTTGAGGTGACGCCCGAGATGGTCGCAAACGCCATCCTGGGTGCCGACGCGCTGGGTCACTACTACCTTATGGATGAGTAAATCAAGCTAAGGAAGGGGCAAAGCCAGCAGACGGCTTTGCCCCTTTTTGCTATGGTGCAAACCAACCTGACCCCATCGCACCAAGTTGGTGCAAAGGGGTCAGGTTACTTTGCACCAATCGTTGTTTGATGAAGGGCGGATTCTCGTATGGCGCTTCCTATGGTTTACGGCGGTCCCGGTCGGTATGTTCAGGGGCCGGGCGAACTTTCGCGTCAGGGCAGGTATTTGTCATGGTTGGGCTGCGCTGCCTATGTCTTGTTTGACCAGGGCACCGAGGATCGGCTGTGCAGGCAGATTGTCGATGGATTTCTGGACGACGATCTAAGCGAGCCGTTCTTTAAAATTTACAACGGTCCGTGTACGGAAGAGGCTGTTGCCGAAATGGCTAAGGAAGCCCAGGCTGAGTATTGCGACATGGTGGTGGGTATTGGCGGTGGCAAGATGCTCGATATCGCCAAGGCAGTAGCGTTTTATGCCGAGTTGCCGTTGTGCGTATGTCCCACGGCGGCCTCAATGGATGGTCCGTGCAGCGCGATTTCGGTGCTGTATCACGAGGATGGGTCGTTCGACCGCTACCTGATGCTCGAGAAGAATCCAGATCTGGTCGTGGTCGATACCAACGTGGTCGCAGCGGCCCCACTGCGTATGACGGTCGCTGGTATGGGCGATGCGCTGGCAACGTACTTCGAGGCGCGTTCGTGCGCCGCGGCGCACGGCGCCAACGAGCACGGTGGCGCGCCGGGGCACTTGGCTCTGGTTGCGGCTCGTGCCTGCTACGACACACTTATGGAGTGCGGTGTCGCTGCCAAGCGCGATCTCAAAAAGGGGCGTACGTCGCCAGCGGTTGAACGCCTGATCGAGTGCAATATTTTGCTCTCGGGTGTCGGCTTTGAGAGTGGCGGCTTGGCGTTGGCGCATGCCATCGCCAACGGGCTGACGATTCTGCCCGAGTGCAAGGCCATGCATGGTGAGGCCGTGGCATTTGGTCTGGTGGTGCAGCTGCGCCTGGAGCGTGCACCCGAGCTTGATCAGGTGCTCGAGTTTTGCCAGCGCGTCGGTCTGCCGACGACGCTTGAGGAGCTGGGGCTTGATGAGATTACCGATGCCGATTTGCTGAGCGTTGCTGACGCAACTTTTAAGAACGAGCGCAACATGGCCAACGAACAGACAAAGGTGACCAGGCAAAAGCTCGTGCAGCTCATGTGCGAGGCATAGTTTGGCGCTTGATTGGCCTTGTGCAATCGAGGCGGCGATAGGCCATGGGCTATTTGCCGCAAAGATGCTCCGCGTGTAATTTGCCCGAGGCGTGGGCCGATAGCGTATCATTATCTCTTGCTTGTTTGCACTGCTCAGGGAGGGGCCGCGCATGGCGCAGGAACACGATCTGTTTGATGACATTATCGAGATCAGCAAGGGTTTCGACTTTCTTAAAAACCCGCTTGGCGGTGTGACCGATGCGCTCGATCCGTCGGCGCCGCAGTGGAATCCTGCTGACTACAAGGAGCGTCCGCGCGGCAACACCATTCCGTGCTTGACCTGCAAAAACGAAAAGAGTGGCTGCACCGCGTGCATGGACGTGTGCCCGGTCAACGCCATCGAGGTCGAGGAAGATGCCATCGAGATCCTCGATTCCTGTCGCAAGTGTGGCCTGTGCGCCGCTGCCTGTCCGACTGAGGCGATCATCTCGCCGCGCCTGGCGCCCAAAAACCTGTATGACGACATTGTCTCGGCGGCTACAAGTCACGAGACCGCCTACGTTACCTGCACGCGCGCCCTTAAGCGCATGCCGCGCGAGAACGAGGTCGTCGTTGCCTGCGTGGGCGATATTACAGCCGAGACCTGGTTCTCGGTGCTGGCCGACTATCCCAACGTGAGTGTGTATCTGCCGCTGGGCGTGTGCGATAAATGCCGCAACACCGGTGGCGAGGACATGCTGGGCGAGGCGATTGCGAAGGCCGAGGAATGGGCTGGTACGGGTATGGGCCTGGAGGTCGACCCCAAGAGCCTCAAATGCCATAAGCGCCGCGAGTACGAGCGCAAGGAATACATGGAAAAGATCGCCCGTACCACGGGCCTGACCGTGACCAAACTCAATCCGGCGACGGCGGCACTGGCTTCGGTGACGCAGAAGCTCAAAGCCCATCGCCATCAGATCACCCAGCTGGAGCGCACGCTCAACACCATGTGCGGCACCACGACGACCAAGCGTCGCCGTTCGCTCACCCATGGGCGCCAGCTGGTGCTCTCGACGCTGCAAAACCACCCCGAGCTTGCCCAGAACATGCAGGTGAGCACGCCGGAGTGCGATTTTGACAAGTGCACGTCGTGCGGCGAGTGCGTTAACGCGTGTCCCACGTCCGCCTGCGATTTGGTGGGAAGCGGTCGCTTTGCACTGGAGTCCACGTATTGTTTGGGTTGCGGAGCCTGCGTCAAGGTTTGTCCCGAACATGCGCTCAAGCTGGTCGAACACGATGCGTCCAATCTGGTCGTCGCCGATCCCGAGGCCGAGGAAAAGGCCGCCCAGAAGGCGAAGGCTCACGAGGAGGCCGAGAAGGTCAAGGCCGAGGCAAAGGCCAAGCTCGATAAGATGCTCGATCAGGTGGAAAAGCTCGCAGACTAGTCAGCGACCCCTATCTCTGCTTCATTTGCGCCGCCGTGGCGTCCGGGTTCGCCTGGATGCTGCGGCGGCGCTATACTTATGCAGTTTGAAGTACCTGTATCAAAAGGAGCTGTCGTGTCCCTTTCCATCGGTATCGTGGGCCTGCCCAACGTGGGCAAGTCGACGCTGTTCACCGCGCTTACCAAAAAGACCGGCCTTGCCGCCAACTACCCGTTCGCCACGATCGACCCCAACGTGGGTATCGTCGATGTGCCCGATAGCCGCCTGCAAAAGCTCGCCGACATCGTCAACCCGGGTCGCATTGTGCCGGCTACGGTCGAGTTCGTCGACATCGCAGGTCTGGTGAAGGGCGCTAACGAGGGCGAGGGTCTGGGCAACCAGTTCTTGGCAAACATCCGCGAGACCGACGCCATCTGCGAGGTCGTGCGCTACTTTAAGGACCCCAACGTCATGCGTGAGGTGGGCCGCACCGGCGAGTTCGTCGATCCCGCCGGCGATGCCGACACCATCATGACCGAGCTCATCCTGGCCGACATGGGCACGCTCGAGAAGCAGCTGCCCAAGCTCGAGAAGGAGGCCAAGCGCGACAAGGAGCTCATGCCCAAGTTTGAGGTCGCCAAGCGTCTGCTTGCCTGGCTCAACGAGGGCAAGCGCGCCGCATCCATGGAGATGACTGACGAGGAGCGCGCCGCCGCCAAGGGCCTGTTCCTGCTCACCATGAAGCCCATCCTGTATGTGGCCAACGTGGACGAGGATATGCTCAACGAGGACCTGGCGCCCATCGATGGCGTCAAGCCGCTGCCGATCTGCGCCAAGATTGAGGCCGAGCTTTCCGAGCTCGATCCCGAGGACGCTGCCGACTACCTGGAGAGCCTGGGCCTGGAGCAGCCCGGCCTGGACGTGCTCGCGCAGGCCGCCTACAAGCTGCTTGGCCTGCAGTCGTTCTTTACGGCTGGTGAGATGGAGGTCAAGGCCTGGACGGTTCGTCAGGGCGCAACCGCTCCGCAGGCCGCCGGCGTCATCCACACCGACTTTGAGCGCGGCTTTATTAAGGCCGAGGTCATTGGCTACGACGATTACATCGAGCTCGGTGGCGAGCAGGGCGCCAAGGCCGCCGGCAAGCTGCGTATCGAGGGCAAAGAGTATGTCATGGCCGATGGCGACGTCGTGCACTTCCGCTTTAACGTGTAAGGACGACGCATATGTTTAAATATGGCAAAAAAGCTGGCTACATGGGTATTGCGTTGCTCGTACTTGCGGTGATTCCGCTGGTGGTTGCAGCGTGTGTTATCCCCAACATTGGTCCCGAGGTGGCAACGAAGTTTAACGCGGCCGGTGAGGTGACGCGCTGGGGCAAGAGCTACGAGCTGCTGGCACTGCCGGTGCTCAACCTGCTGCTGAGCGTGGCGACGTACTTTACGGCAGGACGTCAGGCTAAAAACAATGATGACTCCGCCGCCATGGCGCGCATCGTGTGCGAGCGCTACCTGCGTAACGGTTGCATCACGGGTGTGTTCCTCAACGTGGTCAACGTTTACTTTATGTACTCGGCGATTACCGGAACGGGCTTTGGCTTTGGTTTCTAGCCTGTCCTTTTAGGCAACGAGCCTGCACGCATATTCAAGGGCTGCTGCGAGGCCGCCGCTCGATCGTGGTTTAAAGACCATGTCGGCGGCGGCCTCGTTTTCGTATCCGGCGCCGCGAAGGGCGAGTGCGATACCGGCTTCCAGGAGAAGGGGCAGACCACGTTGGCTGGTTGCGATTACGGCAGCCTGATTGAGCGAGCAGCTGTGCGCTTGGCATTGGATGGCAAGTTCACCTTGCGCCGGGCAAGGGACCAGAACGGCGGCGACGCGACTTGATAGCAATGCAAATGCTGTGCGCTCATCGGGCGAAAGGCATTCGGCTTCAACGACGACGAGCTTGGGCGGTGCGCTGTTTGTGCGAAGCATGGCTCGGTACATGCGGACCGAAGAACCCGACATAGAAAACTCCTGTGTATTCGTTTAAACGTAAACTATAGTTTACGTTTTTGTTCAGCTCCATTTCAAACTCGGCTGCATGGACGAACGTGCGAAACAGATTCTTGGCAAGCGAGTCGAGCAGACGCGCAGGGACCTTGGTATCTCCAAGGTCGATTTTTGTGTGGCGACAGGAATCAGCCGACCCTACCTCGACCGAATCGAAGATGGGACGGCAAATTTCACGCTCAAGGTTCTATTTAAGATCGCGCCCGCACTCGGCATGACGGTATCAGAGCTTCTCGAGGGCATCGAATAGGGGATACCCGTCGACAACTGAATTACGCCATCGGGATGCGGTCGTGGTTGACTTGGCTGTAGAACAGGCGCTGGATCTCGGCGGCATCGCGTGACTGGCCGAGCGCCCACATGGTCTTGGCCACGAGCGTCTCGGTGGTCATGTCGTCGCCGCGCAAAATGCCCGGATGATCGGCGTAGGCACGGCCGACCTCATAAACACCCAGGTCAAGGCCCTCTTCGGGGACCTGCGTGGTCATAACGACGGTGCGGCCCGAATCGACCCAGCGGAAAATCGCCTCTTGGAACGACTCGCCCGACTCGCCAAACTCGGGGATACCGCCAATGCCAAAGGTCTCAAGGATTACAGCGTCGTAGCTATCGGCAAGGGCGTCGAGGATGCCCGGGTTTACGCCGGGCGTGAGCTTGAGTACAAATACGCGCGGGTCGATGCTGTCGTAGAAACGCACCGGGTTTTCGCCCTGATGCGTGCCGTGAAGCCCGTTGCGCACGATGCGGACGTTGCGGATATAGGCGATGGGCGGATAGTTGACGCTAATGAACGCGTTAAAGCTCATGGTGCGCTGTTTGCGGGCGCGCGTACCGGCAATGGCTACGCCGCCAAACACGATTGAGACGTCGTGCGAGTGCTCGTCGAGCGCATAGAGCAGGCTCTGGTACAGGTTGAGCTTGGCATCGGTAAAGGGATTGCCCATGGGCTTTTGCGAGCCGGTGAGTACGATAGGCTTGGGGCTGTCCTGAATCAGATAGGAAAGCGCCGCCGCGGTGTAGCTCATGGTGTCGGTGCCGTGCAGAATCACGAAGCCGTCGTGGTCGGCATAACCCTCGACGATGACGTCGCGGATACGCATCCAGTCACTGGGGCGCATATTGGTGCTGTCGATGTTCATGGGCTGCACGACGTCGAGCTCGCAGAGGCCCGAGATCTCGGGGACGCTCTGGGCGAGCTCCTCACCGGTCAGGGCGGGGGAGAGGCCGTTGCCGTCCTCGGTCGATGCGATGGTGCCGCCCGTGGCGATGAGAAGGATGCGCTTCATGCTGGTATTCCTATCGGTTTTGTCGCCGCAAGGGCGGAGTCGTTCGGCAGTATTGTGGCACAGGGCGTCCAATGTTCAAACGTAATACATCATCTGTAATGTTTAGTAATACTTCAATTGCCGTCAAATAAGGGCCCAGGTCGTGCGTTTGCCGTGCGCTGATGGCCGCGAGGGACGAGAAACCCCATATAACGTGTACACTATGGAAGTTATTTTCGTTCATTCACGCGGGTGGGCACCGGCTCCCCGCCAACAAGAGGGGGAAACCATGGATCAAAAGGCTTCCGCAAAGGTCCTCGTACTCGACTTTGGTGCGCAGTACGGTCAGCTCATTGCCCGTCGCGTCCGCGACCTCAACGTGTATTCCGAGATCGTTCCCTGCGACATCTCGGCCGATGAGATTCGCGAGATGAACGCCTCTGCGCTCATCCTTTCCGGCGGCCCGGCCTCCGTGTACGCCGAGGACGCTCCGTCCATCGATCCCGCCATCTTTGACCTTGGCCTTCCCGTCCTGGGCTTTTGCTACGGCCATCAGATCACGGCCGTGACGCTCGGCGGCAAGGTCGGCCACTCCGAGGTGGGCGAGTACGGCCGCGCCACCATCACGCGCACGGCTGGCGCCAAGCTCTTTAACTCCACGCCCATGGAGCAGACCGTGTGGATGAGCCACCGCGACGCCGTGTCCGAGGTGCCCGAGGGCTTTACCGTTACCGCCAGCACCGACGTATGCCCGGTTGCCGCCATGGAGTGCGTCGAGCGCAAGATTTTCACCACGCAGTTCCACCCCGAGGTCAAGCACTCCGAGTACGGTCAGCAGCTGCTGAGCAACTTCCTGTTTGAGATCTGCGGCCTGGAGCCCAACTGGAGCATGGACAACCTGGTCGAGACCATGACGGCCGAGTTCCGCGAGAAGGTCGGCGACGACCGCGTGATTCTGGCCCTGTCCGGTGGCGTCGACTCCTCCGTCGTGGCTGCGCTGGGCGCTCGCGCCGTGGGCAAGCAGATGACCTGCGTGTTCATCAACCACGGTCTGCTGCGCAAGGGCGAGCCCGAGCAGGTGGAGGAGGTCTTCACCAAGCAGTTTGACGTCGACTTTATCCACGTCCACGCCGAGGACCGCTACGCCGAGCTTCTGGCCGGCGTGACCGAGCCCGAGGAGAAGCGCCGCATCATCGGCACGCAGTTCTGGAAAGAGTTCTTCGCGGTCGCCCAGCAGCTCGAGTGCGACGGCAAGCCGGTCAAGTACCTGGCTCAGGGCACCATCTACCCCGACATCATCGAGTCCGGCGCGCGCAAGACGGGCGGCAAGACGGCCACCATCAAGAGCCACCACAACCTGATCCCGTTCCCCGAGGGCGTGCACTTCGACCTTATCGAGCCGCTCGACCACTTCTTTAAGGACGAGGTCCGTGCACTTGGTCTGGCGCTGGGCCTGCCGGGTAACATCGTGTTCCGCCAGCCTTTCCCGGGCCCGGGTCTGGCCATCCGCATCATCGGCGCGGTCGACAAGGAGAAGCTCGAGATCCTCAAGAATGCCGACGCCATCGTGCGCGAGGAGCTCGACGCCTATAACCAGCGTCTGTTTGAGCAGACCGGCGAGCGCAACTCCGAGCATAGCTGCTGGCAGTATTTCGCCGTCCTGCCCGACATTAAGTCCGTCGGCGTTATGGGCGACGAGCGCACCTACCAGCGCCCAATTATCCTGCGTGCCGTCGAGTCCAGCGATGCCATGACCGCCGACTGGGCCAAGCTGCCCTACGACGTCCTGGCCCGCATCTCCGGCCGCATCGTGGCCGAGGTTCCCGGCGCCAACCGCGTGTGCTACGACATCACGTCCAAGCCGCCCGCGACGATTGAGTGGGAGTAGGCTGATAGGGTTCTGACCTGCATTTTTGAGTGCCGCACTGTGCCGCTGAGTTTCGTTTCGTACGAGAGTCATGGCAAAGCCGCCAGCGATGTTGGTGAGTAAATACGATAACCGAGCCTCCGTTCCCGCGTTGGGACGGAGGCTTTTTCTTTGTCGTTTTACTCCCTTTCACCTGCGATTTCGCAATTTACTCCCCCGTGTTTCAAGACGGCAAGGCACGGTGCGGCATTCGGAGGAACGGGAGTAAGGATTCACCCCAAGTGAGTAGACGCGCGATTTTTGTCTCCGAGAGCCAAACGGGGCCGTTTCGGGGCCTGTGAAACTCAAATCGAACTCAATAGGCTTTTCGGCGGTCTTCTCACAGCGTTTTCCCAGGTGGTTAATGGGGAGTAAAGAATCTCGCCGCCTCAATGAAAACGGGAGTAACCAGGGGAAATGCCGCGGCGTACTGCCGCGTGCCGCCGTGTAAGCCACCGCGTCATTTACTCCCCAGGTGCGCCGGAAATGCCTTGGCATGCAATGGGGAGTAAAAACTCAGCTTACGCAGGCCCGAGCGGCGCTCGCCGCCTGGTCCACCGTCCTGATTCGGTTGCGTTGATCGCGAAATGCGGAGAGCCGCTACAGCGAGGCTTTCCAGTCCTCGTATTCGTCGGCGTCGATCTTGCCGTTTTCGAGCTGCGCGCGCTTCTCTGCCCACAGTTCGATCGCCATCGCGGCTTTGGGCGCGTGCGGCGCCTTGGGGTTCAGGGAGAGGCCCGTGCCGTCGGCTGCGGGCACGATGCCGAAGGAGTCCTCGAGCCGCACGAGCAGCGACATGAGGTCGCCCGCAGTCTCGACGCCGTAATCCTTGAGGGCGTTGACGGACACGCCGAGCGCCGCGGAGATGGACTCGAGCAGCTCGGGCTTCACGGCGCGGATGCCGCTCTCGTAGTGGCGCACGGCCCCCTCGGTCAGGCCGACCGCCTCGGCGAGCTGCGCCTGCGTCATGCCGCGCGACTTGCGGTACCGCCTTATGTTCTCGCCTACGGACATGAGCCCTCCTCCTGGAATTACGTACCAGCACATCTTATCAGCGTACGCAAATGTACGCAATTCTATTGACAGTACAGATATGTACGTTTACTCTGAATCTGTGAACCGTACGTATCCGTACGCCATTGATTGGAGGAGCCATGGACGAGAAGGTGGCGAAGACGCCGAGGCCGCACATGCTGGACGCCGACGAGGTCGCGGAGCTGCTGAGGATCAAGAAAGGCAGCGCCTACGAGGTGATCAGGAAGATAAACGCCGAGCAGGAGGCGCGCGGGCGCGTGGTCATCCGCGGGCGCGTTCGAAGCGACGTCTTCGACGCCCTGTACTTCCCGGAGGTGGACTGACATGCCCGTGTACAAGGACGACGGCAACGGCACGTTCTACGTGCAGTGCTACTACCGCGACGCCCGCGGCTCGAAGCGCCACAAGACGAAGCGCGGCTTCTCCTCCGAGGTGGAGGCCGCAGTGTGGGAGAGCCAGTTCAAGAGCCTTAACGGCGGGGCCATGGACATGACGTTCTCCGAGTTCGTCGAGGTGTACGCCTCCGAGGTGAAGCCGCGCATACGCGAGCACACGTGGATCACCAAGGAGTACATCATCAACGACAAGCTCGTGCCGTTCTTCGGGGACATGCGCATGTGCGACGTGAGGCCGATCGACGTCATCAGGTGGCAAAACGAGCTCACCGAGCACCGGGACGCCGACGGGAAGCCCTGGGCACCGACGTACCTGCGCACAGTGAACAACCAGCTCAACGCCATCTTCAACCACGCCGAGCGCTACTACGGCCTCAGCGACAACCCGGTGCGCAGGGTCGACAAGATAGGCTCGAAGAAGGGCGGCGAGATGCAGTTCTGGACCAAGGACGAGTACCTGAGGTTCAGCGAGGCCGTCATGGACAAGCCTCTCTCATTCCACGCCTTCGAGCTGCTTTACTGGACGGGCATACGCTGCGGCGAGCTCCTGGCGCTCACGCCGTCCGACTTCATGCTGGAGAGCTCGCGGCTGCGCATCAACAAGTCGTACCAGAGCCTCAACGGCGTTGACACCGTGACCGACCCCAAGACGCCCAAGTCCGTGCGCACGATCGTCATGCCCGCCTTCCTGCGCGACGAGATGGCGGACTTCATCGAGATGCGCGACGACGTCGCCCCCGACGAGCGCCTGTTCGCCGTGACCAAGCACTTCCTGGCCCACGAGATGGAGCGCGGGTGCAAGGCGTCGGGCGTGAAGCGCATCCGCATACACGACATACGCCACAGCCATGTGAGCCTGCTGATAGAGATGGGCTTCTCCGCGCTGGCCATCGCCGAGCGCATGGGCCACGAGGCGGTGGACATCACCTACCGCTACGCGCACCTGTTCCCCACGAAGCAGGACGAGATGGCCGCCGCGCTCGACGGGGCGAGGGGGTAAGAAGGATGCCGTGCGAGAACAGCGCCCGCAAGCGCAGCAAGACGATGGCGTTCCGCTGCACGCCCGAGGAGCGCAAGCTCATATGCGAGATGGCAGCCTGGAGCGGCATGAACAGGCAGGACTACATCATCGCCAAGCTCACCGATACCCAGGTCGAGGTGAGGCCCTCCGTGAGCGTGCAGAAGGCACTGAGGGACTCGATGGCGGAATTGGCCAAGGAGGTGCGGCTGGCGGCCTCCTACGGCGAGCTGAGCGAGTCCCTGCAACAGAGAATTGAGCACGTGATGAGGTTCTTCCTAGCGCTCGGCGAGCCTCTTGACGCGCCGACGGAAGAGACATCGCCACGAACTACGTTTTTGGAAGAGCCGGTTCCATCCGTCATCGATGCGGGTTCCGACACCGCAAGCATCTTCGAGATGGGACGCAGGTAGGGCCTAGCGCCAGACCTCCAACGCCTTGTCCGCAAGCCATTCGGCACGATCGGCGATATCGTCCTCGTCCCAAGACTCCTTCTCCAGGGCGCCGGCCATGGTCGCAAGGCCGGCGGCGCAGAGGGCAAGGCCGTCCTTGTATCCCTTTCCCTGCTTCTTGGTGGGCCAATCGGCATCGCGGATGGAGGCGTTGAGCGAATGCGTGATGATGGCGAGGTTGCCGAGCGTGAGGAGCTTCCGGTCCCTTCGCGTGGCAGACTCATCGTCGAGGGCTCCCCATTTGTTGCGCCACTTCTTGGGCATCATGTGCTCGAGGGTGTACTGGTTGAACCCGAGCAGGGCCGTGCTGCTCATGCCTGGGCGAATGGCGCTTTCCAGCAGATAGAGGACGCCCTTGGACTGGAGGTTGTACAGACACGATTCCTCGAACGCCGCTCGAACCTCGGCGTCGCCGGGCATGTACGTCGTCGCCTCGTCATTGGCTTCGAGAGCCTTCCTCAGCGCCTCCGCGTCCTTCACCTCGTTCAGGATCAGCGAGGTGAACAGCCTGTTGTAGTTCTTCGTGGTCGCCTGAACCAGCGTGCGGCGGACGATGTAGCTCTCAAGCAGGGCGTAGACCTCGGACTCCTCGCCCGTAGGCTCTGCGTTCTTGCGAACGTAGAGCACGTACGGGATGAGCGTCGAGTTCTTGAGGCCGAATATCAGCACGTTCAGGCGCTCGACGCCGGGAGCGGAGGGAATGTCCGCGTCGCAGTAGCCGGGGTCGAACGTGGACTCGAACACCTCGGCATACGCCTTCATGCTGCCGAGGATCTCGTCCTTGTCTCCGTTGCAGTACCTGCCGATGAAATCCTTGTAGGACTGAAAGAGGTTCGACGTACGCGAATAGAAGAGCTTGTCCTCGGTCGTGACGCCGCGCCTCTTATCCTGAACCAGAATCTGGAGGAACGCGTCGAAGAACAGGTCGACGAGCGTGCGCTTGATCCGCCCGGTAACGACCTCCTGCTCCCAATACTCCCTCTTCTCCGCCGTGGGCTCGAAGACGTCTTCCCAGCACTCCTTGAACGCATGCTCGTTCTCGCGGTTGAAGAAGTAGTTCTTAAGGAGCTCCGCCGTCGTCAGGCGCACCCCGAGCGAGTTGATGGTGTCGAATATCTGCTGCTCGTCCTCGCCCTCGGTAAGATCGATGCAGACGAACTGGACGTTCGACTTGATCGTGTTCCTGTCGACCTTCTCCGGGTCGATATTCTTGAGGAAGTAGTTGTAGGCAAGGACGATGGCCGAGGAGCCCTCGAGGGGTTCGCAGCCCGTGGCGCTGACGACCTTCTCGAAATCCTGCCGGTCGTACTTGCCGTGCCGCAAGGCGACATCGCCGGTCTCCAGGACGAAATCTCGCTCAAACAAATTGTTGGTGCCGTTTTTTGCACAGAGTGCCTTGAAGAAGATGACCATGGTCGTGAGTCGCTGCTGGCCGTCGATGACGGTGCGAACCTCGGAGACCTCGGACCAGGTGTTGCCGGAGGAGGCCTGCTTCAGGATGATGGAGCCCAGGAAATAGGGCCGCTTCGAGGCCGTGACGAACTCCATGTCGCCGAGGAAACGCTCCCATTGCTCTTCTCCCCAGACGTACGCCCTTTGGTAAAAAGGTATTTCGAGCAGGCGCGATCCGTTGAACACGCCGCTTATCGTTGCTTTTCCTGCATCCATCCTTAAAGCCCTATCTATCCTTTGCGGTTATTGCTGGCGGGGTCAATTTTATCAATACGCTGCTTGACCCTTTAATGTTCCCGGTCCTTGCCGTCTTCTCCCCAGAAGGTGCTCGAAGATGATGCGCAGGTCCTCGTCATCAAGGCAGCCGCCCTCGAGGCAGCCACGGTCGATGGCGTCGATCATCGTCTGCCCCTTCTTCTTCGAGCGGTCGTAGATCACTGTGTCGAGGGATAGCTCCCTGCCGTCGCGCGTGAACATCTCGTGCATGAATTCGGCACTGTTCGCTTGACTCCAATCGCGTACCGCGTGCTCGAGCGGGCCGCTTCCCCTCGATATGGCGACATCCCAATGCTCGCAGTTAAGCAGAAGAAGTCGGTTCATGAACTCGGTGCCCGAAAAACCGAGTCTCGCAAACGGCGGAAATAGAGGGTCATCCGAAAAGACCGCAGCATACTCACTGCTCAACGGCATATACGCGAGATGAAAATCATACGAGTCGTCCTCGGGCCCGATGATGAACATGGGCATCGACGTCGTAACGAACCCTGAGCCGACGGGTGCCCCAAGGATGGAGAAGCTCTTCTCAAAAAAAGCCTTTCGAATACGGTTAACTGGCACAATATCATCGTTGGAGAAGAGCATGGTTGCGGCGGCGGCGAGCTCGACCACCGCTTGGGAATCCCCGCGCCAATCCGACCAATCGAGCAAGCCGAGCTCATAGGGTGTCAGATGAACGTTTCTGAGCAGCTCTTCGGCAGTCTCGCGTGACCATTTCTTGTCGACGCTCATGCTGATAGGGTGCCGGACGATGATATTTGCTGCCAGCTCGCAAACGGCGGCTTTCCCCTCAGAACACCCTTCGCCTTCGCACTGGTCTTCTTTCTGGCGTTCCAAAAAGCGATCGTAAAGCGGCGCGATGCGGCTCTCGAGCTCAGATAGCTTAACCTCGATGAGGTTCTGCGCATAGAATCTGTCTGTCGCATCGCCTGTCGCATCGGCATGCTCGACTTCATAAAGATCGCGCATGCTGCAAAGGTTCTCGCAATTCGTGCGGAAGAAGGAGCCCTTCTGCCTGCTGTAGGCATGGAGCTGCCCGGAGGAGTCCGCAAAATGGCGCAGGTAGAACCGCGGCACCCAATGCTGCTTTCGCGTCATCTTTCCGGGCAGCTTCGACATCCTAAGCCTTCACCGCCTCGTATTGGTAGGTCGTGCGCACGTTGTAGTGGAAGTCGTTTCCGAGGTCCAGCGCCTCGAAGTGCTTCTTGGCGCAGCCGATCTTGATCTTCTCCGCGTCGCGCAGGGCGGGCTCGCCGTTCTTTCCGCCCTTGGTCTCGGTCACGAAGTACACGCGGCGCTCGCCGTCGGACTCCTCGACATACGCCCAGTCGGGGTTGTAGCTGCCGAGCGGCGTGTCGATCTTGAACGCCGAAGGGAGCTTCGCGAACACGAGCACCTCCTCCTGCTTGTCGAGCGCCTCGGCAAAGGAACGCTCGACCCCTGCCGAGTCGTAGACCACGTAGTTGTACAGGCTCTTGCCAGCCATATCCGGCTTCCATGCGTTCTGCCCGAGATAGGCCGTGTAGTCGTCGAGCTCGAGGTCGCGCATGGTGTACCACTCGTCCTCGGGAAGGCGCACGTACTTGATGCCCTGGGCGATGAGGTCGTTCTTCACGCGGTTGATCTTGTCGCCGACCTGCGCGAGGAAGGTCGCGGGGTCGACCTCGAACTCGTCGAGGCGGCTGCAGCCCTCGAGGATCGCCTTGATGGTGCCGCGGGTGAGCCCGACGGCGTCCTGAAGCTCCGCGATCGGGTCGGGAAGATCGTATTTCACTTTGCCGGCAACGGAAACCACGGAGGTGCCCGTGCCCTCGGCGCTAACGCCCACGTCGTCGATGCCCAACGAGGCGCGTTCGCTCGTCACCTGGGGCGGGCGCACGGCGAGCATGCCATCGACCGCCTCGGTGGCATGCTCGATGAGTTTTTCGGAATCGACCTCCACCTGGAAGCGCGTGCGCTGGCGGATGCGGTCCCACAGGGCCTGGAACGCAGGGTCGAGCGTGACGTCCTTCTGCAGCTCGACGGAGACCTCCTTGGCCTTGTCGCGAATCTGGACCCTCTGGGACTTGTGGATGATGATCGCCTCGACCTGCTCCTTGGCAGGCTCGAGCTCGGCGGGAAGCTCCACCTCGCCCTCCTCGGCGGCCGCCTTCAGCTCGGGCGTCACCGCGCCCTTGCCGTCGACCATGCCGATCGCGACGAGGTGGTCGAAGACCTGCTTGGACTTCTCGTAGCCCAGGCGCTCCTCGACGCCCTCGGGGGTCTTGACCGTGACCTTCGTGAAGCTCTCCGGGGTGATGACGCCGAACCTGAAGTCCTCGGCCTCGAGCTCCTTCTGAAGGCCGTTGGCGAAGTCGTCGTAGCTCTCGTTCGCGATGACGGTTAGCACGTTCGCCTCGGGGTCGTACAGGCGCTCGCCGTCCTGGTTCACGCACAGGCGCAGGCCGCGGCCGATCTTCTGGCGCTTGGTGAGGTTGTCCTTGGTCTCGACGAGCGTGCAGATCTGGAACACGTTGGGGTTGTCCCAGCCCTCCTTGAGCGCGGAGTGGCTGAAGACGAACGAGACGTCCTTGTCCGCGTCCTTGCCATCCGGGAAGGAGATGAGCGTCTCCTTCTTCTGCATGATGAGCTCGAAGGCCCCGGCGTCGTCGGCGGTGCCGGCGGCTCCCTTGGAGTCCTTGAACTTGCCCTTCTTGTCCTTGGCGAAGTATCCCTGGTGCACGGCGTGGGGGTCGCGCACCAGCGGGGCGCCGACGGCTTCGTAGCACTCGAGCCACGTGCCCTTGCCGATCCCCGCCGCCTTTGCGATGCGACGAGGCGCCTTCGAGTTCAGGGCACCTGCGTACTCCTCCTCAAACATCAGGGCGTACAGGCCGCCGTGGACTTCGGGCTCGTAGACGCGGTATCGGTCGACGCGGTCGATGAAGAAGAGCGAGAGCACCTTCACGCCGCGCGGCCACAGCTCGAACTGGCGGGCCAGGTGGTCCTCGATGGTGCGGCGGATCTGCGCGCGCTTGACGACCTCCTCGTTGACGTCGCCCAGCGCCTCGCCGAGCTCGAGCACCTCGCCGTTCTGGAACTCTATGAACTCGTCGCCCACTGCGGCGCCGATGTTGTTGACCACCCAGCCGCTCTCGTAGTCGCTGTTCTCGCCGCTCTTCTGGTAGAGGTCGTTGCCGGTCTTCACCGTGACGGCCTTGCGCTTCTGCGTGCCGTCGGCCTGGCGCACGTCGATGGACACCTTGGCGGAGAACGGGTCGGACTTGACGGACTCGAGCCTCACGTACGCGCCGTTGAGGTTCGCCTCGGCCTTGATCGAGTCCACGCAGATGCCCTTCACCAGGTGGCGCTCGAAGGCGTCGACCGGCGTGAGGCGGTAGATCATGTTGTAGGCCTGCTTGTGCGTGGCCGAGTAGCGCAGCACGAACAGCGGGTTCAGGCTCTTGATGGCGGCCTTGGCCTGCTTGGTGTTGTCGACGCTCTGGGGCTCGTCGATGATGACGACGGGCTTGCAGGCGCTCACGAGCTCGCGAGGGCTGAAGCCGCCGGTGAGCTTCTCGCTGGGACGGTGGAAGAGGTTGCCCTCCTTCGCGGTGCCATCCTTCTCGAGGCCCTTGTTGAACGCGTCGATGTTGATGACCATGACCTGGATGGAGCTCGACGTGGCGAAGTTACCCACCGGCCCCATGTCCTTCGAGTCGTACACGAAGTAGTCGAGCGGCGTGCGGTCGTAGAGCGTCTCGAAGTGCCTGCGGGTGGTCTGGAGGCTCTTGAGGACGCCCTCGCGGATGGCCACGCTCGGCACGACGATAACGAACTTGGTGATGCCGTAGCGGCGGTTTAGCTCGTAGATGGAGCGGATGTAGACGTAGGTCTTGCCGGTGCCGGTCTCCATCTCGACGGTGAAGTCTCGCAGGCGCCCATCGGTGAGGACGTCGGTTGCCGGGAGGCAGCCCTCCTCCTGCACGGCGTGCAGGTTGTCGAGGAGCTGGCCCGGCGCCACGCGAAGCTCGTTGCCGTGGCCGACCATGAGCTCGCCGATTGCCGTCTGGCCTTTGCGGCCGGAATCGGCGGAGAATACGCTGCCAATAAATTGTTGTCCGCGGAACAGGTCGCAGGTTGCTTCGATGGCCTCCAGCTGGTGCTGCTGGTCGGATGAGAACTTGAACTCGAGCGCCGCCATGCTAGACCGTCCTCAATTCGATCTCACAGCCCATGCGCTCGCCGGCGTGCTTGAAGATCTGCACGGCGTTGAGCTTGAGGGTGTCGTCGAGGACGGAATCGAGGATGAGAACGCGCCTGGGCTCCATGTCGGCGATGGCCTCGAGCGCCTCAATGGTGAGGCCTCGGGACATGCAGCAGACGAGCTCGTCGCAAGCGACGGACCAGATGGGATAGCCCGCGGCTTCAGACTTCTCGACGGGCAGCGTGAGCTCGAGGCCCCATTTGAGCATCATCTCGAAGACGATATCCATATCGGAGCGATCGGGCTTGACCACGTCGAAGAGGAGCTGACCGGGCTCGGGCTTCTCAATGCCGGACTCATCGAGCTCGAACACACGGAAGCCGATGTCGGGAAGCTGCTTGGGTCCCTCGCCAAGCTTGAGTTGACGGTTGGATTCCTCGAGCTCGGTTTTGATTTTGTCGCCTGCGCGGCGAATGCGTCCTTCGCCTATGTCGCAGAGAGTCTCATACCCGTCCTTGTAGGCGTCGCGTTTCGGGTCACAAGGCTCTGGAAGCTGGACAAGGATAAACTGATAGCGATCATCTTTTCCGAGCTCCTGCAGGAACATGGCATGGGCGGTCGATGCTGAGCCTGAGAAAAAATCAAGCACAATATCACCCGTGCTTAAATGCTCATGTACGGTAAAGAAGCAAGCAACCGAAAACAATAGATAGACCGCCAG
>CAUGNZ010000011.1 GCA_959601045.1 uncultured Collinsella sp. | reverse complement strand
AGCTGCGGAAACGCGGGGCCCGTTCAGGCTGTTGCGTTGAGATTGAAAATCAACCACCTCCACATATGTCCATACTCACACGGCACTTCATGCGCATTCCAACCAAATGCTGACCAAATGCTTGACGGATCTGTGTTCAAGATACGGTGCCGTGGGGACAAGCTGAGCCAAGCCGCAGGTCAGCGGGCACAAGGCTGTGGTCGCAAAATGCATACCAGTGGCCCACAGCACCACCCAAAGATTTTTAAATTCATTGCCAAGTCGCTTATGAATACCCTTTTTTGAACAATTGAGTTGATCAACCACGCTGGTCGGAAGCCGTTTTTTGGGACCTCAAGCCCCACTGCAGCGCCAAGCACGGCCAAGCGTTTTAAAAAATGCCAACTTTTCTGTTTGCACTTTGCGATTCCTCGTGTATACTGACTTTCGCATTTAACGGAGAGTTGTCCGAGTGGCCGAAGGAGCACGATTGGAAATCGTGTAGGCGTCAAAAGCGTCTCCAGGGTTCAAATCCCTGACTCTCCGCCAGTTAATTCCAAAGCAGGCCTTCGAGCCTGCTTTGTTTTTACCCCACGCGGAGGGGTGGCAGAGTGGTTGAATGCGGCGGTCTCGAAAACCGTTTGGCCTGTATAAGGTCACGAGGGTTCGAATCCCTCCTCCTCCGCCATTTTGGTTGAGAAAGCTCCCGAAAACGGGGGCTTTTTTGTTTAGAGTCCCTTACAAGCAAATACGGCGGAGGAGGAGGGATTCGAACCCGTCAGGACGCGGAGCGTAAAGAAAACGCGCCAGTGGCACGTTTTTAGCGCAGCGCGGTCGGCGCAAGCCGACCGAATAAATTTTGAGCTCCGCTCAAAATTTGGACATCCCTCCTATTCAGCCACGTCCCCCATTGCTTTCGATTTCACCTTGAATCTCAAACATGTACATCACCCTCCAAAAACGACATTTTTCGGCATCTTTGGAGGCTGATGCACATGTTTGGTACCCATGACCGTTCCCAGTCCCTACCGTTTGCCGAGCAATGGGGTCGCAATCGCCGCCAACCATGTACTATGTACGGGCATTGTCTAAACTCGCAATCAGAAGGATTCCATCTTGCCCGTCGTCGCCGCTATGACCGTTACCTCACATGCCTCGGATGCCATGGTCGCTATCCCCTTTTGGCTCGAGATGTTCGCCGTTGTCGCGGCATCGATCTCGGGCGTGCTGGTCGCGCGCGAGCATAAGCTCGACCTGGTGGGCGCGGTCGCACTCGCGGTGGTCTGCGGTCTGGGCGGCGGTCTTTTGCGCGATATGACACTGCAAGTGGGCAACGTCTACATCCTCAACCAACCGATGGCGCTGCCGCTCTCCATCGCCACGGCGGCCATCATCTACATCTTCCCGGCAATCGTCGATAAACCCGAGAAACTCATTCCCCTGCTCGACATCATCTCGGTCGGCATCTATGCGGCAACTGGCGCAGACAAGGCGCTGGTCTACGGCTTTGCGCCGGCGGTGTGCATCATGATGGGCTTCTTCACCGCGGTGGGTGGCGGCATGTTGCGCGACGGCTTTATGGGCGTGGTTCCGGGCATTTTCCAACGCACTAACTTTTATGCCATCGCGGCCATCGCCGGATCGGCAAGCTATGTAAGCCTCGTCATGAGTGGCTTGGTCAGCAATGTCGCCGCGCTAGTCGTATGCGTTGTCGTGACCATGGGTCTGCGCTGGCTCTCGCTGCGCTTTGACATCAAAAGCCCCACCGAGGACGACATCGCACGTTTTTTGCATCGCAAAAAGTAGACAGCACGGCACAGCCCTCCGAAATGCAACCGAGAGGTTCTTTTAGAGCACCCGCGCGTTGGGTACTCTGTTAGATACATGTCGAGTATCTAACGAAGGATTCACTATGCCTTGCAACCTAGCACCGTCGTCCCGGCGCCGTAAAGCGCGTGGCCGCATCGCCCTCCTGTTCGCACTGATTGTGCTTGCGCTGACCGTACTTCCCACGGCTTCGTTCGCCGGCACAGACACCGCCGGCAACGTACTCACGACCGACGAAGGCTCCACCCCGTCCGGGGTCGAAGGCGACCTGTACTGGGCCGGTCAGAGCCTCAACCTGGACGACACCTCCATCGGCCGCGATATCATCGCGGCGGGCGAGACCCTCTCGATTCGCGACTGCACCGTGGGTGGCGCCGTTCGTCTTGCGGCACGCACCATCGACATCGCCAAAACCACGATCGATGGCAGTGTTACAGTGGCCGGTCAGCACGTTGTACTCAACGCCGACAGCACCGCCAGCTGTTTCTATGCGATAGGCGAGACGGTTGCCCTGCGCGGTTCTACCAAGTCGGCAGTGCTCGCGGGCGACACCGTGACCATCGATGGCACCGTCGACGGCGATGTCGAGGTTTGGGCCGAAAAGCTCATCTTGGGTAAAAACGCACACATCACCGGCACCGTGAACGCGCATGTTTCCGAGGACCCCGAGCGCGCCGCAGGAGCCGAGGTCGGCGCGCTCAAGATCGACCGCACCGAGAACGAAGATACTTCCACCCTTAACGATATCGTCGGCGGCATCGTCGCCGCAGCGCTCTCGACCTGCTTTATCGCCCTGTTGCTCGAGCTCGTCTTTCCGCGTGCGACCGCCAGCGCCGCCGGAATGCTCCACCAACGCCCCACGCCCCTGTGGGTGAGCGGTCTTCTGGGTACGATTGCTGTCGTCCCCGCCGTCCTGCTGCTGATTATCTCGATTGCCGGCCTGTCGCTTGCCGGAGCCCTCTTGTGCGGCGTTATCGGCATCGCGTTGGTGTCGAGCGCCTTTGCGGGGTGCGCGATCGCCCGCATGATCGGACACAACCAGAACCGCTACGCCATGGCAGCCGTCGGCGGTGTGGCCGCAGGCGCCCTCACAGGACTTCCCCTCATCGGCGACTTCATCAGCGGCGTGGCATTTGTCTTTATGCTCGGCTACGTTATCCAGATCATCTGGCGCAACGCCCACCTCAAGCCCCAACAAGCCTCCAACACGCCAGGACTCCCCACCGCCTAGCCGCCAACCACCACAAAAGGGCCAGGCACCTTTGTGGTGGCGCAAAGCAACCTGACCCCATTGCACCAAAAAAGGGCGCCGACCATTGCGGTCGACGCCCTTTTTTATTGGCAGTTATAAGCCCCAGCGCTTATTTGTTGACCTGGCCGGCGCGGACGGCTGCCTTCTTACGGTCGGTGGCGTTGAGCAGACGCTTGCGCAGGCGGATGTTCTTGGGAGTAATCTCCACCAGCTCGTCGCCGGCGATGTACTCCAGCGCCTCCTCCAGAGAGAAGGTGCGAGGCGGCACCAGCTGCACGGAGATGTCGGAGGTCGAGGAACGCTGGTTACCCAGGTTCTTGGTGCGGGCGATGTTGACGACCATGTCGCCGGCCTTGCTGCGCTCGCCCACGATCATGCCCTCGTAGCACTCAGTGCCCGGCTCAACGAACAGCTGGCCGCGCTCCTGCAGCGTACCCAGAGCGTAGGCGACGGCCTTCTCGGTGGTCATGGAGATCATGGCGCCGTTCTGGCGGTTACCGATCTCGCCGGCATAGGGGCCGTACTCCAGGAAGGTGTGGTAGAACACGCCCTCGCCGTGGGTGACGTTCATGATGCGGTTCTTAAGGCCCATGATGCCGCGCGTCGGGATCTTAAACTCGAGGTGCGTCACGATGCCCGAGGTATCCATGCTCGTCATGATGCCGCCGGAGGTGCCGAAGACCTCAACGACCTTGCCCGAGTACTCGTCCGGGCACTCGACGACGGCCTGCTCGACGGGCTCCATCTTGTTGCCGTTCTCGTCCTTCTTAAACAGAACGCGGGGACGACCGACCTGGAACTCAAAGCCCTCGCGGCGCATGGACTCCATCAGAACGGACAGGTGCAGGATGCCGCGGCCCGAGACCTCGACGCCGCTCTTGTCCTCGAGCTCCTCGATCTTCATGGTCACGTTGTTCTCGGCCTCGTTGAACAGGCGCTCCTTGAGCTGACGGGCGCCCACGATGTCGCCGTCGCGGCCGACGAGCGGGGAGGTCGAAGCCTCAAAGACGATGGACAGGGTCGGCGGGTCGATCTCGATGGGCTCGAGCTCAACGGGGTTCTCGGGGTCGGTGTAAACATCGCCGATATCGGTGCGGTCGATGCCCACGACGGCGGCGATGTCGCCGGCGCCGACTTCCTGGCACTCGGTGCGGCCCAGGTAGTCGAAGGTAAAGAGCTGCTTGACGGTAGCGGTGGCGCTGGAGCCATCGTTCTTGACAACCAGGATCTGATCGCCCTGGTGAATGGCGCCGGAATACACGCGACCGATGCCGATACGGCCGACGAAGTTGGAGTGATCGATGGTCACGCACTGCATGGCCAGCGGAGCGGTCTCGTCAACCTCGGGTGCGGGCATGTCGTCGATGATCATGTCGAGCAGCGGGTACATGTCCATGTTGCCGTCGTTGGGGTCAAGGCGGGCAAAGCCATTCATGGCGCTGGCGTAGACCACGTGCTCCATGGCGAACTCGAGCTGGTCGTCGGTGGCACCCAAGTCGGCCATGAGGTCCAGGCAGTCGTTGTAGGCCTTCTCGGGGTTGGCGCCCGGACGATCGATCTTGTTGATGACGATCATGATCTTGAGGCCGGTGTCGATAGCGTGACGCAGCACGAAACGGGTCTGGGGCATGGGGCCCTCAAAAGCGTCGACCAGCAGCAGGGCGCCGTCGGCCATACGCAGCACGCGCTCGACCTCGCCGCCAAAGTCGGCGTGGCCCGGGGTGTCGATAACGTTGATCTTGACGTCCTTGTACTCGATAGAGATGTTCTTGGCGAGAATCGTGATGCCGCGCTCGCGCTCCTGGTCGTTAGAGTCCAGGACGCGGTCCTCGACCTGCTGGTTGGCACGGAAGGCGTCCGTGGCACGCAGGAGCTTGTCGACCATCGTCGTCTTGCCGTGGTCGACGTGGGCGATGATGGCGATGTTCCTCAGATTGTCTACGCGCATGTAGTTCCCCTATCTTCTATCCATATACAAACGGCACGCGTATGCGGCCCGCCCAGCGACACAACGCTCAGCGGGAATATTGAGCCTTTTACCGAAAACTCGTTTATTTTAGCGATTTTAGATGAGAGGGGTTTCCTCACCTGCAGGTTCAGGGTCGCTCCACATAAAACCATCGCCGGCACCCATGCCCTCATACAGCACGTATGCCGAAAAACCGCTCTCGAGCGTGGTTTCGAAGAAGCTCACGAGCAGGGCGTCGTGATAGCCGCCGTCAATTTCGACACAACCGGTGTAGCCGATGGCATAGCGGGCGATGCGGCCCAGCCCCTCGTCCTTAAGACCCATCTTGTGCTCGGAGATAAAGTTGGTGGCAGCCTCGAGGCATGCCTCCTCGCCATCTTCGTCGAGCGCCGCCAGATATCGGTTGGAAGCAGCGTCCTCGATCGCCACAACTACGCCCGGATTCTCGCCGGCGGCAAGGTCGTCCAAGAACGCGCCGATCAGATCGCACACCATGGCGTCGAGCTCGGCGGAGACGTTACCGGCGTCCTGCATATCCTGTGCCATCTTTAGACCTTCCCATCGAGTCTGGCGTCGTTACAGTTCCTGTGCCTCGGCAGCGATCTTGGCGGCAGCGTCGCGGGCGCGCATCATATCCATCGCGCGCTTGTCGAGTACCTTGATCTGGTTGGTCAGCATGACCGCATCGACCACACCCCAGATTACCAAGCCTGTTGAAATCGAAAACCCAAGCGCACCAACTGTACCACGAAGGCGCGAGCAGATTACCGCGACAAGGGCGGAGACGACAACCATCTTGATAAACGAGCCGCGGCGCTCGCGAAGCGTGCGGGCCTGCGTCACATAGGCAATGCGAGCCGCCTCAGAAGCCTCCGAGCGCATCTGGGCCTCGCGCGCAATGGCCGCCGTCTCAGCCGATACGCGGGTACCCATCAGCGACCTCTCCGCTCGCGTGCCAGACATTTAGAAATCATCGGGGGAGAGCGTATGGACGAACTCGTCGAACTTCTCGAACTCCTGCTCGTCGTCGACATCCTCGGCGTGGGTGGAAACAGTGCCCAGGCGATTCATGATGTCGTCCTCCACAAACATGGGGGCATTGCTGCGCACGGCAAGGGCAATGGCGTCACTGGGGCGGGCGTCGATCTTGCGCTCCTCGCCATCGACCAGTACGACGATCGTCGCGTAGAACACCGGCGGCTCGGCGCGAACGATCTCGATGCGCTCGAGTTTGGCACCCAGGGCGTCAACGGTATCGAGCAGCAGGTCATGGGTAATCGGGCGCTCGGCGCGGCCGCTATCGATGCCGCGGCTGATGGCAGCAGCTTCAAACGAACCAGTCTGAATGGAAAGGGAACGCAGCGGCGCGGGCGAGTCCGATTTGCTGCTGCGCTCACGAAGCACGATAAGCGATGGCACGGGACCGGCGGCCATGACGATGGTCTCTATGTCGACACGAACCATGGAACACCTCCGGTACGTAGCGGTTAACACGCGGCAGCCCGCCGCATTGAATAGCTATACTACCCAAACTTTCGCACAGCACACAAAATCAAAGTAGTCTTTTTGGGACGGGGCTCTTTTGACTACTCCAGCAGGTAAGAAAAAAGCCCCGAGGAAACCCTCGAGGCTCTTCACAGTTTTGATGGTGGACCTGACAAGATTCGAACTTGTGACCTCCCGGTTATCAGCCGGACGCTCTAACCAACTGAGCTACAGGTCCATCATGGTGGAGGTTAGGGGGATCGAACCCCTGACCTCAGGCTTGCAAAGCCCGCGCTCTCCCAGCTGAGCTAAACCCCCACGGAGACAGTAATAAACACCCCAGCGGCGACTCGGCTCTCGCTGGGGTGTTTATTGCGAAAGAAAGTGGTGGACCTGACAAGATTCGAACTTGTGACCTCCCGGTTATCAGCCGGACGCTCTAACCAACTGAGCTACAGGTCCATCGCGCAAGGGATATATTAGACGAGTCGTTACGCGCACGTCAACAACTTTTTTGAAAATCTTTGAGAGGGGTGGTCGCCGGGCTGACGAGATGGTTTTGGTTTGCTGCTCGGACAGTCCTGCGCAAGACGAAGGCCACATTAAGTGGCCTTCTTTGCGTGCGGAACTCGCGACAAACCAAAACCATCTCGTCAGCCCGGCGACCATGGGGTCCCAAGGTTTTCAAAAAAGCGGTCGGCGCGCAGGTGCGCCGACCGCCGATATATGGGGTCTGATATTTTCTACCAGCTAGGGCCTCTTACTCGTCTAGGAGATCCTCTGGCATGTCGTTGCCGTCGCCTAGATCGACAGGGGTTTCTTCGGGGGCAGAGCCGTCTTCTGTGGCTTCGCCTTCGGGCTTCTCCTTGGCGGCCGTCATGCGGGCCACGGCGCAGATGCGGTCGTTGTCGTCGACGGTCATCATCTTGACGCCCTGGGTGGCGCGGCCGGTCTGGCTGATCTCGTCGGTCTTGACGCGAATGACCGTCGCGCCCTCTGTCACGATGAACAGCTCGTGCTGCGGGCCCACCGTCTTCATGGCCGCGAGGTTACCCTTACGCTCGGTCATTTGGATGGTGTAGACACCCTGGCCGCCGCGATTCTGCTCCGGGTAGTCCGCAACCGGCGTGCGCTTGCCGTAGCCGCGCTCGGTGATGACGAACAGATCGCCGTTGCCGTTAGTGACTTCCATGCCCAGAACGCTCACGCCGTCCTTCATGCCGATACCGCGAACACCGCTGGTATCGCGGCCGGTGGCGCGCACCTGCTCCTCGGAGAACATGATCGCCTTGCCCGCGGTGGTGGCCAGGATAATCTTGTCGCCCTCGCGCACGCGGCGCACGTTCAGCAGCGCGTCGTCGTCACGCAGGTTGATAGCGATCAGGCCGTCGCGACGGCTGCGGTCATATGCGCTCATCACGGTCTTCTTGACCATGCCGCTCTTGGTGGCAAACATCAGGTACTCGTTAGCGGGGAACTCGCGGCAGCTGATGACGCTCGCGATCTTCTCGCCCTCCTCGAAAGGCAGCAAGTTGACGATCGCGGTACCGCGTGCCTGGCGCGTACCCACCGGCAGCTCGTGCACCTTCAGGCGATAGACCTTGCCCTTGCTCGAGAAGAACAGCACGTACTCGTGCGTGGACGCGATGAACATCTCATCGATGACATCGTCCTCTTTGAGGTTGACGCCCGACACGCCCTTGCCACCGCGCTTCTGGGCACGGTAGGCGGCCACCGGAATGCGCTTGACATAGCCGGTGTGGGTAATGGTCACGACCATATCCTCGTCGGCGATGAGGTCCTCGACATCCAGGTCCTTCTCAACCTGGCTGATCTCGGTGCGGCGCTTATCGCCAAACTTCTTGGAGATCTCGCGCATCTCTTCCTTGATGACGCCCAGGATCTTCTCCTCATGCGCCAGCAGGTCCTCGTAGTAGGCGATGGCGCGGCGCAGGCCGTCCAACTCTTCCTGGATCTTGTCGCGCTCCAGGCCGGTCAGGCGGCGCAGCTTCATCTCGAGGATGGCCGTGGTCTGCTCGGGCGTAAAGCCAAAGCGCTCGATCAAGCGGCTGCTGGCCTCGGAGTCGGTCTGCGAGGAGCGGATGATGCTAATGACCTCGTCGATATGGTCGAGAGCCATCAAGTAGCCCTCAAGGATATGCGCGCGGGCCTGGGCCTTCTTAAGGTCGAAGCGGGTGCGGCGGGTGACGACGTCGACCTGGTGGTCGATGTAGTGCTGCAGCATCTCGCGCAGGCTCAGGCATTTGGGAACGCCGTTGACGAGCGCCAGGTTGTTGGCGCCAAAGGTCGTCTGCAGCGAGGTGTACTTATACAGGTTGTTGAGCACGACCTGCGGAATGACGCCCTTCTTGAGCTCGATGACCAGACGGATGCCCTTCTGGTTGGACTCATCGCGCATATCCGAGATGCCCTCGATGCGTTTGTCGTTGACGAGCTGGGCAATCTTCTCCTGCAGGGTGCCTTTGTTGACCATGTAGGGAATCTCGGTAAAGACCAGGCGGCTGCGGCCGGTCTTGGTGGACTCCACGTGAGCCTTGGCGCGCACGGTAATGGAGCCGCGGCCGGTCTCGTAGCTCTGCTTAATGCCGGCGCTGCCCATGATGATGGCACCGGTGGGGAAGTCCGGACCGGGCATGATCTGCATAAGCTCGTCGACGGTGGCATCGGGATTGTCGATCAGGTAGCAGGTGGCCTCGATCGCCTCGGTGAGGTTATGCGGGGCGATATTGGTGGCCATGCCGACGGCGATGCCCTGGCTGCCGTTGACCAGCAGGTTGGGGAAGCGCGCGGGCAGCGCCACGGGCTCGGCGAGCGACTCGTCGTAGTTGGGCTGCCAGTCGACGGTATCCTTTTGCAGGTCGCGCAGCAGCTCCATGGCGGGCTTTGCCAGGCGGCTCTCGGTATAACGCATGGCCGCCGCGCCGTCGCCATCGATGTTGCCGAAGTTACCGTGGCCATCGATGAGCGGTGTGCGCATGGAGAACCACTGCGCCAGGCGAACCATGGCCTCATAGACCGCGAAGTCGCCGTGCGGATGGTACTTACCGATAACTTCGCCGACCGTCCAGGCCGACTTCTTGTGCGGACGGTTGGGGTAGATGCCGCTCTCGTTCATGGCGTACAGGATGCGGCGGTGCACCGGCTTTAAGCCGTCGCGCACGTCCGGCAGGGCGCGCGCCGTGATGACCGACATCGAGTACTCGATGAACGACTGCTTCATCTCGCGGCCGAACTCCGAAATCTGGAGCTGACCGCCGTTGATATCCTCGCCGGCCGAGGCGCCACGGTCGACTTCGCCAAAGCTCTCCTCGAGCTCGGCGTCGTCTTCTTCCTCATCATCATCGGCATCGGGGTTATAGGCGTCCGGATCGCCGTCCTCGCCCTGCTCAGCACGGGCAAGCAGGCGCTTCAGATCATCGGGCATACCGGCATCGCCGGCCTCGTCCATACCCTCGTTATTGTTGATATCGTCTGCCACGTTACCTCCTCTTAAGCGTCAAGGAAACGCGCGTCATGCGCATGTTTTTCAATGTACTCGCGGCGATAGCCGACCTCGGAACCCATCAGCTCGCGCACGGCGCGGTCTGCCACCACGGCGTCCTCGATCGACACGCGCTGCAGGATGCGGGTCTTGGGGTCCATCGTCGTCGAGGCAAGCTGCTTGGGGTCCATCTCGCCCAGGCCCTTGTAGCGCTGGACGGTATAGCCCTTGCGCTTTTTGGTGATCTTGCCGTCCTTGGCCTTGCCGTCCTCGTCGTTATCGTCGGGGTTCAGGCCCAGGCTCTGGATGGTGTCGCGCAGGATCTCGTCTTCGGGCTGGCGGCCGTTGGGATACACGTAGTGGATCTTGTTGCGCACCTTAATGCCAAAGATGGGCGGGCAGGCAACATAGACGTAGCCGGCATCGATCAGCGGACGCATGTACTTGTAGAAGAACGTCAGCAGCAGGATGCGGATATGCGCGCCGTCGACGTCGGCATCGGTCATGATGATGATCTTGTGGTAGCGCGCCTTGGTGATATCGAAATCGCCGCCGTCGCCGGCACTCGTCGTGACGCCGCAACCGATCGCGGTAATCAGCGACTGGATGGTGTCACTCGAGAACGCGCGATGGTCACCAACGCGTTCGACGTTCAAAATCTTGCCGCGCAGGGGCAGAATCGCCTGGATGTCTCGGCGGCGGCCGTCCTTGGCCGAACCGCCTGCCGAGTCGCCCTCTACAATGAAGAGCTCGGTCAGCTCGGCATCGCGCACCGAGCAGTCGGCGAGCTTACCGGGCAGGGACGCCGTCTCGAGCAGGCTCTTGCGGCGGGTCGCCTCGCGCGCCTTGCGGGCGGCGTTGCGCGCCTTGCAGGCCTGTTGCGCCTTCTTGACGATCTCGCGAGCGGGCTTGGGATGCTCCTCCAAGTAATCGGCGAGGCCGTCGGTCACGATCTTGAGCGTGAGCGCGCGCATATAGGAGCTACCGAGCTTGGCCTTGGTCTGGCCCTCAAACTGCGGGTCGGGCAGCTTGACCGAGATAACGGCCGAAAGGCCCTCGCGTACATCGTCGCCGGTCAGGTTGGCGTCTTTTTCCTTGAGCAGGTTCTGCTTGCGCGCGTAGTCGTTGATCACGCGGGTGAGCGCGGTGCGGAAGCCCTCAAGGTGCATGCCGCCCTCGGGGGTGTAGATGTCGTTGGCAAACGACATGACGTTCTCGCCGTAACCGCTATTCCACTGCAGGGAAACCTCGACCTCGCCCATCTTGGCCACAGGTGCGTCCGGGTCCGATTTGCCCTCGATGTAGATAGGCTCCTTAAAGGCCTCGGGGACGTCCTTGCCCTCATTGAGGAACTTGACGAAGTCGATGATGCCGCCCTCGTAGCAAAACTCCTCCACGTGGGGAGTCGCCTCGCGCTCGTCGGTCAGCACGATTTTGAGGTTCTTATTGAGGAACGCCGTCTCCTGCAGACGGTTGTGCAGCGTATCGAAATCGTAGATGCAGGTCTCGAAGATCTCGTCGTCGGGCCAGAAGGTGACGGTGGTGCCCGTCGAATCCGAGGTGCCCACGACCTCCATCTTCTTAACGGTCTTGCCGCGCGAGAACTCCATCTCGTAGGTGTTGCCGTCGCGACGAACCTGAACGACCACGCGCTTGGACAGTGCGTTGACGACGGAGATGCCAACGCCGTGCAGGCCGCCCGAAACCTTATAGGCCGAGTTATCGAACTTACCGCCGGCGTGCAAGATCGTCATGACGACCTCGAGCGTCGGGATCTTTTTAACAGGGTGCTCGTCGACGGGGATGCCGCGCCCGTTGTCGACGACCGTGATGGAGTTGTCGGCGTGGACCGTCACCTGGATCTCGGTGCAGAAACCGGCCATGGCCTCGTCGACGGAGTTGTCAACGATCTCCCACACCAGGTGATGCAGACCGCTGGCGCTCGTCGAGCCGATATACATGCCCGGGCGCTTACGAACGGCCTCGAGACCTTCGAGAATCTTAATCTCGCCGCCATCGTAATCGTTTTCGTTTGCCACACGTCCTCCTTCAGTCAAGAAAATGTGTACAGCCTTACTAGTTTATCGTAAAAAAATACCCTCGGGAACGAGGGTATTTGGCTCTACAAGGCCACCAGATGCGATTTAAGGCTCTTTTTTGCTTTCTACGCCCTTGGCCCACTCGGCACTGGCTCTCATGGCATTCTCGAGGGCCTCGCGCAGTTTTTGGTCTTCGATGGGCGCCACTTGGCGCTCAATCTCGGTGCGCTCGGCCTCACTTAGGTCGGCGTGCGGGGCCGGCGGGCGCTCGGTCGTCGCCGGGCGCAGGCGCTGCTTGGCGGCGGGCGGCGTGTGACCGGGCGCGGTGGTTTTGAACACCAGGCCGTCCACATGCGCACCGGCGCGCTCCATGCGCGCGCGGATGATCTCGCGCAACAGCGTCATTTCCTGCGTCCACGAGGGCGAATCGAGATATACCAGCAGCTCATTGGACTCGGGCAGGTAGCGCAAGCCCGTCACATGCCGCCCCTCGCGCGTGCCCGAGCACACCGCGTTCCACGCGCGATAGACCGCGCGCGACTCCTCGGCAGCCTCCATCTGCGCGCGGCGCTCAGGTGTCGCGGCCGCCAGGATGCGCTGACGCTCTGCGTTCAAAAATCCACTGAAGGCAACCGTTTCGCTCTCGCGCTCGTAATTAGCACGTCTCACCCATGCTCACCACCTTGGCTCGATCAAGCAGGTCATCGGTAAAATACCCCAGGTTGGTCGTGGTTATGACCGTCTGGATATCATCGCCGATCAGCCGCAGAAAAGCACCGCGGCGTTCGCCGTCGAGTTCGCTCATCACGTCGTCCAAAAGCAGCAGTGGGGCGGTGCCCAGGACATCGCGAGCCACGGCAACCTCGGCCACCTTCCAGGACAGCACCAGCGTGCGCTGCTGTCCTTGGCTGGCAAATGAACGGGCGGAGCGACCCGCCACGGTAAACTCAATCTCGTCGCGATGCGGTCCCACCAACGTCACGCCGCGGCGAATTTCCTCGTCGGCATGCTCATCGAGGGCAGCCAGCATGCGCTCGTACGCCCAGCCCTTCAGCTCTTCGCGATCATCGACCTGGGGCAAATCCCCCAGCGTGGACGTATAGGTCACGTTGGCGGCCTCACCGGATGCCACTTGCCCGTAGGCAGCGCGCACATGGCCCGCCAGCCGGTCGAGCAGGGCCAACCGGTGCACAAGCAGGGCCGAGCCCGCGCGGGCAATCGAATCGTTCCACGCGCCGAGCATCTCGCGACAGCACCAGGTCTCCTTGAGCAGGGCGTTACGCTGGGTCACGCAGCGTCCATAGGTGCTCGCAAGATCGGCATAACGTGCGCTCAGCTGCATGCCAAAGTCATCGAGGGCGGCGCGGCGCACACTGGCGCCTCGCTTAACCATGTCCAGATGGTCGGGGCAAAACAGCACGCTCGGCAGAGCCCCGCGCACACCGGCGGCAGAGCACCTCTTGCCGTTGCGGCTAAACGAGCGCTTACCGTCCTCCACGCTCAATCCCATATCAAGCACGCGGCCGTCGCCCTCGAGCCTCAGCTCGACCTTGCACGAGCCCACGCCATCATGGACGAGCTCGGCTGCGGTCGGATGTCTAAACGAGGCGCCGCTCGTCAGCAGCTGCAGCGCCTCTATGAGATTGGTCTTTCCCGCCGCGTTGGGTCCCGCAAGTATCGTCACGCCCTCGTCCAGGGCAAGGCGATAACTATCGAAGCTGCGGTAGTGCGCGACGGAAAGATCGCGGGCGAACATGGTCATAGCGCAGCGCTAGATGCGGACCGGCATAACCAGGTACAGGTAGTTGATCTTGTCGTAGGACTTGAAGATGCCCGCCTGCGAGTAGCTCTTGAGCTCCAGCGTGATCTCCTTCTCCTTGGACAGGGCATTGAGGCAGCCGAAGATGTAGTGGTAGTTGAAGGCGATAGTACCCGACTCGCCCTCGGCCTCGACATCGATCGTCTCCTGCGCAAGGTCCTGGTCATTGGAAATGGAGGACAGGCCCATCTGTCCGTTCTCGACATCGATCTCGAACTTGACGGCGGGATTGGCGCTCGCGATAACGGCCACGCGCTTGAGGGCGGCGTTAAAGGCGGCGACGTCGATCTTGACGCTCGTCACGCACGAATCGGGGATGAGCTGCTTGTAGTTGGGGTACACGCCCTCGATGCGGCGCGACACGTAGGTGGTGTTGCCGGCCTCGAAGACGACCTGGGTGTCGGTAGCCCCGATCATGATGGTCGCCTGGCTGGCCATGATGCTCAGTGCGTCGTTAAAGGCGTCAGCCGGAACGTTGAGCTCAAAGGAGCCCTCGAGGGTCGAGGTCTCGACCTGCGTATCGCACACGGCCAAGCGGAAGGAATCGGTCGCCACCAGGCGCACGGTGTTGTTCTCGACCTTCATGTGCACACCACCCAGGATGGGGCGGGCCTTGTCGGTCGAGGTGACGCGCCACACGCGGCCGACCATTTCGGACAAGATATCGGTCGGCAGCTCCACGGCACTCTCGATGGCATAGGCCGGAAACTCGGGGAAGTCATTGGCGTCGAGCGTGTTCAGGCGGAAAGAGCTCTTCTCGCAACTAATCAGCACCTGGCGCTCGGACAGCTCAAAGGTGACCGGGGCATCGGGGAGGGTCTTGGTGATATTGGAGAGCATCTTACAGGGGATAACCATCTCACCCTCTTCTTCGACATGCGCCGCGATGCGATGACGGATCGAGATGGTGTAGTTAGAGGTCTGGAATTCCAAGATGCCGTCTTGCGCCTTGACGAGCACGCCCGACAGGATGGGAAGGGTGGACGCCGAAGCGACACCCTTCATAACGACGCCGATGGCTTGTGTAAGCGAGCTCTGGCTGACGGTGAACTTCATCTTTTAATACCTTTCTTTAGATATAAATATCTTAATAATAGTAATAGCACTGACGAAACTGTTGATTACTCCCAAAGACGCAGGTCAGACCCAGAAAGAGAATCGACAGCAACCTGTGTGCAACGGGGGTGGTTTTCCACGTTCAAAACCTGCGCAAAACTTTTCACCACCGCGGGTTGGGTTTTAGACACCTTATGCCCATGGTTTCGACAAGTTTTCAACAGGTGTCTCTATTTCCCTACGAGCGCAGTGTAATTTTATCGCGCAGCGATTTGAGGTCTTCGGTGACGGTACGGTCTTCCTGGATCATCTTCTGGACCTTTTTGTAGCTCGTGCTGACGGTCGAGTGGTTGCGGTTGCCAAATTCGGCGCCCACCGCCGTGGTCGTCATCTCGCACATCTCGATGGCCAGGTAGATAGCGATATGGCGTGCTTTGGCGATATTGGCGTTGCGACGCGGGCCGATGAGCTCCTCGTGCGTCACGCCGTACTGCTCTTCGATGACGGACTGAACCGTCTGGACGTTGATCTTTTTGGCCGATGTGTCGAAGTACTGGCTGGCGATGGCGTCGATATCGTCAAAGGTGAGCTCCCCGCCCTCGCGCTCGCGGTCGCCCGCCTCGCCGGCGCAGCGCTCGCAAAAGCTCTCGAGTTCGCGGATGTTGGTGCCCGAGACCTCGGCCATGTGTTTAAAGTGCTCGTCGGTCAGGTGTCCGCCGTCGCCCCCATAGGCCGCCAGCAGCGAGTCGTCGCCTGCCTCGGGAGCGGCGACGATGGTGTTCTCGTAATAGCGCTGCAAGATCTTGTATTTCATCTCGTAGCTGGGCTCTGCGACCAGGCAGAGCATGCCGGCGTTGAAGCGGCTGGTCAGACGCTCGTCCATGCTCAGGTCCTTGGGGGCACGGTCTGCCGCGATGACGACCTTCTTGTTGTTGCGGATGAACTCGTCCATGAGCTGGAAAAAATAGTCCACGCTCGCGCGCTTGCCGATGATGTTTTGGATGTCATCGATGATGAGCACGTCCACGCCGTGGTATGCCTGCATGATAGGGGCGTTGCTCTTCTTTTGGCGGTCGAACTCGGTCATCAGGTCGTCCAGATATGCCTGGGAGTTGGCATACTTGACCTTGATCTCGGGCGACTTCTCGGCGAGCTCGTTTTTGATGGCAAGCAGCAGGTGCGTCTTGCCCAGGCCCGATTTGCCGTAGATGAACAGTGATGTGCACGTGCCGCGCTCGTCCGCGAGGGCGGCAAACTTGAGTGCCGAGCGATAGGCATGGCTGTTCTCGGGGCCGTAGACAAAGTTCTCAAAGGTAAATTTTGAGTTCGCGGCGAGCGGGGCTCCATCCGTATTCTGCTCGGCCGGTACGGTCGGTGCTGGCATGGGTGAAGCGGGGGTCGCAGCTTGCGTGGACTTAGTCGGCGCTCCGCCCTTCATCTGGTTCATCATGCGACGAAAATCATCGGCCGAGAGCGTGTTCTTGATTGCAATGCCCGAATCCGCGCCCGCCGCTGCGTCGTGAGCGATGGGCATGTGCGTGACGGGTACGTTCGTTGACGTCGCAGCGGCGGTCGGCAACGGTGCCATGGTTTCACGGGAAACATCGCTGTGCTGGTGCTCGATTGTCGGCACGTCGCCTGCGGAGGCCGGCGCCGCCGGGGAAGCAGCGGGAGCAGCGCCGGGCGCCGTCGCGGCAGCGGATTCCGTCGCGGCGCCTTGCGGTGCCACGATGTCGAGCGCAATCGGTGCAAAGGCGATTTCTTCCAGATAGGCCTCAATGGTCGGCTGATGCTTTTTGAGCTGCGCGATGGCAAAGCGCGAGGGGGCCTCGATCGTGAGCGTATCTTCGGTCAGGCTTATGGCGCGCGATTGCCCCAGCATGTTGATGAGGCGTGCATCTTGGCCGTCGCGCTGGCAAAAGGCGATGGCATCCCCCAGGATGATGCTTGCTTCCTCGTCCACTGTCTCTCCCGTTCTTTAGCTCTGAGCTCGCACGCGAGCGGCGCCGAGTTCGGTCAGATGGTATTTCTGGCCATGCTTGATGACCAAGCCGGCCTGCGCCAAGTCATTGAGCGTGCGTGACCAAGTGGGGGCCGAGTTTCCAAACGCCCTCGCCAGATCGGTTGCACCGCACGCTTGATTTTGCGCCAGATAGCCCAGCGCGGCGTTGCCGCGATCGCTTACGAACACGTCCGGTTGTGGCTGCGCATACTGATTTGCTGCATTAGGATACATCATTTGAGCTGGTGGTTGTTGAGAACTCTGCATCGGCGCCATTTGCTGTTGAAAACTTTGAGGCCACTGTTGGTAAGGCTGCGGAGGCATCTGCTGGGCCCAGGGGTTGTACTGCTGCTGCGGCATCTGCTGGTACGGCTGCTGATATCCCTGCTGGTACTGCTGCGGGAACTGCTGGCCATACCCCAGTGGCGGCATCTGCTGATATGGATATCCCTGTTGGTACGGCTGATAGCCCATTTGCTGGCCACCCGGTGCCCCCGTCGCCTGCTGCATTGCTGCTGCATCCTGATCCGCCAGCGGCATGGCCTCTGGCGCGTTTGGCGGCATCGACATCGATGCCGCCTGGGGCTCTTGTGTAGGAATCATTCCGGGCTGCTGCATCTGTCCCACGGGGGGCTGCATCTGTTGCGTTGCCATGGGCTGCTGCGCAAAAGCTCCCGGCAGGGGATATGTGGGCTGCTCCGTCTCGGGCCGCACGGCAGCACCGCGTCCGCCGGCGCGTTCGATTTCCTGCACGCGTTTAGGGTCCAGGCTTACCGTAACCACGGTGCCGTTGCCCATGTTGTCCTCGATGGACACGGCCCCGCCGGCGTTTTCCAAATACTCCTGCACCATGGGAAACCCTGCTCCGGTTCCACGGATATAGCGCTTCATCTTGCTGTTTGCGCTGGTGACGCCAAAGTCGAAAGCGCGTTCCTTGTCGTCGATGCCGGGTCCTTGATCAGCAAAGCGGATGGTGTCTCCGCCGTCCAGAATCGAGATGATGGGCTCGGCAAAGTGCGCGTGGATAAAGTTTTCGACAATCTCGCGGATGACCATGAGCGAGATGCGGCCACCTTGTTCTTTCATGCACTGGTAGACGGTGTTGGTCGTCTCTTCCAAATACGTGCGGACATCTTGCGGCTCAATGACGATCACACGCGGTGTCGACAGCATGTCGTCATAGACGGCGATACGTGCGGCGTACGTGGCTTTTGGCGTCTGCGTGGTCGTCTGCTCGCCTTCGTCACGCTCTTCGCGCACGCCGGTGATGTGCTCGTTGTCGGGTGCCGGGTCTCCGGAATCGACCATGGTGTAAAAGTCGTCAGACATGCCGCTCGCAATCTTTCAAAAGGTTTCGAACAAATAGTAGCTCACCGTGCAATGTTTCTCATCTTTTGACAACTTTTCAAAACCTGTTGAAAACTTTGGAAAACGGACGAAAAGTTCTCAACATTGCCAACATGACCTGTTGAAAACTCGATGAAATATCGTGAAAAGTTGCCATGCACCGCTAAAACGAGCTCGGCTTATGGGGGAACCGTGTGAACTGCGCAACCTTTTACCTTTGATTTCTTGACATTTGAACATTGATTTCCCTACAATCTTCAAGCTCACGTGTCTATATCTGCGTCCGCGCCCCCGCGGACACTCGAAATGCAGCAGGAGGAACTTAAGATGAAGCGTACGTATCAGCCTAATAAGCGTAAGCGTGCCAAGACCCATGGCTTCCGTGCCCGTATGGCCACTAAGGGTGGTCGTGCCGTGCTCGCCCGTCGTCGCGCCAAGGGCCGCAAGCGTCTCACTGTCTAGCAGCGATACACACATCTCGCATGAAGACTATTAAGTCTCGGCAAGATTTCGAGCATGTGTTCAGTCAGGGGCGTCGTTTTAATCACCCTCTGATTCGAATGACCATATGTGAATCGGTTGGCGAAGGCGACTCCGGAAGGGTCGCCTTCGTTGGTGCTAAACGGCTCGGTTGTGCTGTCGTGCGCAACCGTTCTAAGCGTGTGATGCGCGAGGCCGCCCGCAGCTGCGGATTTCCCGTTGCGGGTTATGACATCATCTTGTTCGCAACTCCCAAGACGAGGGTTTCCTCGCCGCAGGAGATGGACAATGCATTGCGTTCGCTTATGAAACGCGCCGGCGTTGCCGGGGAGGAGCGATGAGCAATCACGTTTTGCGACGTGTTGCCATCGCTCCTATTCGCATATATCAACAGGTTATTTCGCCCTTATTGCCTGACGCCTGCATTTATTACCCAACGTGCTCGCAATACGCCGTCCAGGCGATTGAGAAGTACGGTGTTTTGAGAGGCTGCTGGCTTGCCGTGAGGCGCATCGCTCGCTGCAATCCCCTGCACGTCGGCGGTTATGACCCTGTGCCCTAGCGGGCACTCGCTATCGGAGGAAAACTTACATGTGGGATTGGATCGTTAACATCCTTTTCGAGCTGCTCAAGCTCATCCAGACCTTTGCGGTCGACTGGGGCCTGTCCATCATCATCCTGGTGGTCATCATCCGTCTGCTGCTGACGCCGCTTATGCTCAAGTCGACCAAGTCGACGGCTCGCATGCAGGTGCTGCAGCCTAAGATGCTCGAGATCCAGGAGCGCTATGCCGACGATCCCCAGCGGCAGGCCGAGGAGATGCAGAAGTTCTACAGCGAGAACAAGTTCAACCCCATGGCTGGTTGTCTGCCGCTGTTGATCCAGATGCCTGTCCTGTTCGCCCTGTTTACGCTGCTGCGTAACCTGCCGGACTACTTTAACGACGGCACGTTCTCGTTCTTTAATATTCTGCCCGACCTGACCACCACGCCGAGTGCCTCCTTTGCCGATGGCTTTATGGTCGCGCTGCCTGCGCTGGTCTGCCTGATCCTGTTCGCTGTCCTGACCCTGATTCCGCAGCTCTATATGTCGCGCAACCAGACCGGCCAGCAGGCTCAGAGCATGCGTATGATGGCCGTTGTCATGACGGTCATGATGCTTTGGATGGGCTGGAGCCTTCCCGTTGGTGTTCTGCTGTACTACGACGTCTCGTCTGCTTGGCAGGTTATCCAGCAGATTTTTGTGACGCAGAAGGTCATCGACAAGGCGAAGGCCGATGAGGAGGAGCGCCTTAAGAACGCGCCGCTGCAGGTTGAGGTTACTCGTCGCGAGAAGAAGCCGCGCCCGCACAAGAAGAAGTAGTGGGACATCAATCTTATTTAGGTACCTAACTTTTGGAGTACGTTATGTCTGAAGAGATCATCGAGGATATGCTTGAGGAGGTTGCCCCGCAGGTCGCGGGCGATTATCCCGAGATTGCACAGCGCTACAAGGCTGGTGAAGAGCTGACCGACGAGGAGCTCGACACCATTGCCGATGTCGCGATTTCCATCCTGCGTTCCATCCTTTCGCACTTCGATGCCGCCAACTCTCCTATCGATGAGTATGAGGGCGACGAGGGTGAGCTGATTCTGGATGTAACGGCTCCCGACCTTGCTGTTCTCATTGGCCGTCATGGTCGCACCCTTGATGCCCTTCAGGTTATGTTCTCATTGCTGGTGAGCCGCAAGCTCGGCTTTAGGTATCCGGTTGTAGTGGACGTCGATGGATACAAGAGCCGCCGTCAGGACAAGGTTGCCTCCATGGCTCAGTCTGCTGCCGAGCGTGCCATCCGCACTCATAAGAGTGTTTCGCTTCCGCCCATGAATGCCTACGAGCGCCGACTGGTTCACATTGCACTTCGTGGCAATGACGCCGTCGATACTCATTCTGAGGGTTCTGACCCCGATCGCCATGTGGTGATTGTTGCTCGATAATCTACTCGAGCTTATGCTAAGGGGACGTGGTTTCCACGTCCCCTTTTTTTGTCAAAAGTTCTCGATACACTGATTTTTGTCAGAAAGGAGCTTTCGTTGTTAGTACTTACTGATCAGCAGGCTGACGAGATGTTGAGTCGTCTAACTTCCTATTGCAAAGAGTATTCCTTGAGCGTAACTGATACTGAGCTGAGGAAATGTATTCAACATTTGGATTTGGTTCTGGAAACAAATAAGACAACCAATCTCACCCGTATTCTTAACATAGAAGATGCTGCGGTACTTCATATCCTCGACTCACTTGTTTTGCTCCCCTATATCAATAAGGCTCCTGAGGGAGCTTTGCTCGATATGGGAACAGGTGCGGGCTTCCCTGGTATTCCGTTAACCATAACCATGCATCGTAAAGCTACTTATATTGACTCTGTTGGTAAGAAGGTTGATGCTGTCAATTCTTTTGTCCATGCTCTTGGATTGAAACATGCTCATGCGGTTCATGATCGCCTTGAAGAATATGCTCGAAGCCATAAGAAGCAGTTTTCTGTCGTAACCGCCCGCGCACTTGCCCCTCTACCGATTCTTGTTGAGTATGCGGCTCCGTTCCTCAAGGATGGAGGTCTATTTGTTATCACCAAGGGTAATCCTTCGGATGAGGAGCTAGTTTCCGGCATGTCGGCAGCTAAGATTTGCGGCTTCACTTTGCTTCTTAATGACGCAATCGATTTGCCTGAGGGCTTGGGCCACAGGGAGTTCATTGTTCTCAAGAAGAGTCATCCAGCATCCGTTTCATTGCCTCGTGCAAATGGCATGGCTAAGAAGAATCCGCTTGCCTAGATGTTTCACGTGAAACATAATGGATACTAACAACTTGCAGTGTTTCACGTGAAGCATGGCGGTTGATATCGAATCGGAATGTTTCACGTGAAACATCCTCCGTTTGACAGCTTTAATACACACCAGGAGGGACCGTGGGATTTCGCGACGTTAAGCGTTCTAAGAACGCAAAAGACACGCGTATCATTGCAATCATCAATCAAAAAGGCGGCGTCGGTAAGTCAACGACGGCTGTAAACCTTGCAGCAGCACTGGGTGAGCAGGGTCGTAAGACACTGATTGTCGATTTTGATCCGCAGGGAAACAGTACCAGTGGATTTGGAATTGAAAAAGAAGACCTTGATCACTGCATCTATGATGCATTGTTGAATGATGTGCCGGCAGAATCGCTTGTTCTTGATACAAATTGCAAAAAGGTATTCGTAATTCCAGCTACGATTCAGCTTGCAGGTGCCGAAATTGAGCTCGTAAGCGCAATTGCTCGTGAAACCCGCCTCAAAGATTTGCTTGAGCCGATTCAGGACGAGTTCGATTTTATTTTCATTGACTGTCCTCCTTCGCTCGGCCTGCTTACTATCAATGCCTTGACCGCAGCAGATAGCGTTTTGATTCCGATCCAGTGTGAGTATTACGCACTCGAGGGCGTTACGAAGCTGCTTGAGTCAATGAAGATGGTCAAATCACGTCTGAACAAGGGCTTAGACACCTATGGCGTGCTTATGACCATGTATGACTCACGTACTTCTTTGTCGAATCAGGTTGTTGAGGAAGTTCAATCGTACTTTGGTGATAAGGCGTTTAAGACGCTGATTCCCCGTACGGTTAAAATCTCTGAAGCTCCGTCTTTTGGAGAACCGGTAATTACCTATGCACCTCAAAATAAGGGTGCAAAAGCGTATATGAACCTTGCAAAAGAGGTGATCAAGCGTGCCTAGTGCAAAGAAACGTGGTGGATTGGGACGCGGACTCAATGCTTTGGTCTCAGAGGCTGAGTATGAGACCGGTGGTTCTGCTGCATCGGCTTCAAATGCCGCATCTGAAACAAAACTACCTATTGAGGATATCGTTCCCAACCCTAATCAACCGCGAGTTCACTTTAATGAAACTGAACTTCGCGAGTTGAGCGAGTCAATCCAAGAACATGGCGTTTTGCAGCCGCTCTTGGTTCGCAAGCATGGAAACGGCTATGAGATCATCGCTGGTGAGCGTCGTTATCAGGCGTCAAAGCTTGCTGGTCTTGAGGAACTGCCTGTCATCATTAAAGATGTTAATGATGAAGAGATGCTGGCTCTTGCTCTTATCGAAAATCTTCAGCGTTCTGATCTGAATCCCGTCGAAGAGGCTAAGGGCTATCGCCAGCTCATCGATGCTAGCGGTATGACCCAGGAGGCGTTGTCGAAGGCCGTAAGCAAGTCACGCTCTGCAATTACAAACTCGCTGCGCCTTCTCGATCTCCCCGAAGTAGTTCAGCAGATGATTTTTGAGGGTAAACTTACTGCTGGTCACGCACGTGCGATTCTTGCAGTTCCCTATGAGGACGCGCGAATTCGACTTGCAGAGAAGGTTGTTGCAGAGGGCCTTTCCGTAAGAGCGACAGAAAATCTTGCTCCATTGTTTTCTGCCGGAGAGACACCTAAGACGCCGAGGCCTGCTACGCCTCAGTCTTTTAAAAAGGCTGCGCGTGTACTTCGTCAGGTATTTAATACCAACGTGCGCGTGAAGAGCTCGCGTGGAAAGAATAGGATTGAGATTGAGTTTAAAGACGAGGAAGAGCTCTCTCGTATTCTTGGTGAAATGATTCAGTTTGATCAAGGAGGCCAAGATGAGGAATAAGATTTTAACTGCGATTGCATTGGTGACGACTGTCGCGGCTGGTGCCTTTGCTGGCTATAAGATCGCGACAGACGATGAACTTCGAGGTCGTTTGCTTCGTGGCGCGCAAGATATTGTCGATACTTCCAAGAAGAAAATGGATGTTATGACAGAAGATGTTGCCATGCGCACTGCTCAGGTAACGAAAAATCCTAAGATTAATCAAGGTTGGGTTAGCAACCAATGGGAAAATGTAGGCTATTAGGTACCTAACAATTACCCTGCATATTTTGAGGGGCCCTTGTCTGATTCATGAGACAAGGGCCGCTTATTTTGTCCGTAAAAAATGGGAAAGCTAGCAGCGGTCCAAAATTGAGGTCAATAAATGAAACGGCCCCTGTTGCATATCCTGCAACAGGGGCCGTTCGATGTTTCACATGAAACGTTTTGGAGTGCGACTCCCCTATGCGTTCTTCTGAACTTTGAAACGCTGTTTCAGCTGTCCGCAAGCGGCGTCAATATCGTTACCACGGGAGTTACGAATCGTGGTCTCGATGCCACGGGACTCAAGACGACGCTGAAGATCCTCAACCTTATGAATCGGCGACGGCTTGAGCGGGCTGCCCTCGATGTCGTTAAGTTGAATCAGGTTAACGTGGCACAGCGTTCCCTCGCAGAAGTCGCAGAGTGCCTGCATCTCGGGATTCGTATCGTTGACGCCTTCGATCATGGCATACTCGTAGGTCGGGCGGCGGCCAGTCTTCTCGGTGTAGAGCTGAAGCGCTTCGTGAAGGCGAAGCAGCGTGTACTTGTTAACACCGGGCATGAGCTTATTGCGCGTCGACTGGATGGCGGAATGCAGGGAAACGGCAAGCGTGAACTGCTCGGGGATGTCGGCAAATTTGCGAATACCGGGAATAACGCCGCTGGTAGAGACGGTGAGGTGACGAGCGCCGATACCGATACCATCGGGGTCGTTGAGGATACGCAATGCCTTGAGAACCTCGTCGTAGTTGGCAAACGGCTCGCCCTGGCCCATGAAGACAACGCTTGTGGCACGCTCGCCAAAGTCGTTGGATACATGAAGCACCTGGTCGACGATCTCTTGAGCGGTCAGAGAGCGCTTGAGGCCGTTGAGACCGGTAGCGCAAAAGGCGCAGCCCATGCCGCAGCCTGCCTGGGTGGAAACGCAGACGGAAAGTTTGTTACGACGGGGCATGCCGACAGTCTCGACGGAAATGCCATCGTGGTACTCGAGCAGATACTTGCGCGAGCCATCTTTGGAAACCTGCTTGGTGAGTTCAGTCGGCGTATCAAAGGCAAAAGCCTCTTTAAGCTGCTCACGGAAAGCCTTGGGAAGGTTGGTCATATCGTCAAACGAACAAACGTTCTTCTCAAAGACCCATTCGATGAGCTGCTTCGCGCGGAAGGCGGGCTGGCCAAGTTCGGCCACGAGCTCGCGAATATCGTTTTGGCTCAAGTCGCGAATGTCCTGAGATTTAGTCCTGGGATTCATGGAAGCCTTTCGATTTTGGGGAAACGTAGAGGGTATCGCTACAATATGGTATCAGCTGCAGAAATTATAGAGGAGGAGTCTGCCCATGCCGGGTAAAAGCCTAGAGAACATGCACGTAGCGGTCTTGGCGGGCGGTCATTCCGCCGAGCGCGAGATCTCGCTCGATTCGGGAAAGAACGTTGTGGTGGCGCTGAAGGAAGCCGGCTACACCTCGGTGGAGCTGCTTGACACGGCCGCTGATGACTTTATGGTAACCATGGCGACCGGCGGATTCGATGTGGCATTTATCGCCATGCACGGCGCCGGCGGTGAGGATGGCGCCATGCAGGGTGCCATGGAGACCCTGGGTATCCCCTACACGGCCTCGGGCGTACTTGCCAGCGCCTGCGGTGCCGACAAGGAGGTCTCTAAGCTCCTATACGCCAAGGCGGGCATTCCCATTGCCCCCGGCCTTGCGCTCGAGGTGGGCGATGAAGTCGATATCGATCATATCGTCGAGGTTTGTGGCGAGCGGTGCTTTGTGAAGCCGGCCGTCAACGGTTCCAGCTATGGCATTTCCCTGGTCCATGAGCCCTCCGAGCTGCCCGCGGCAATCGCCAAGGCGTTTGAGTACGGCGACAAAGTGCTGGTCGAGAAGTGCATCGATGGTACCGAGATCACCGTCGGCGTATACGGCGAAGATGACGTACGCGCCCTGCCGATTGTCGAGATTCGTAAGCCCGAGGACTGCGAGTTCTACGATCTGGACGTGAAGTATGTCGACCCTACGGATATCCATCGCATTCCGGCGCAGATTTCACCCGAGAATTACGCTCGCGCTCAGGAACTTGCCTGTGCCGCTCACAAGGCCCTCGGTTGCCTGGGTATCTCGCGCAGCGACTTTATTGTGAGCGAGGACGGCCCCGTTATCCTCGAGACCAATACCATTCCCGGCATGACCGATACGTCGCTGTATCCGGATGAGATCCGCCACACCGACGACATGACGTTCCCGCAGGTCTGTGACAGCCTGATCCGTATGGGCCTTCGTCGAGCGGGCATTGCATGCTAATCGAGGACGCGGTTTCGTCAGGAACGCCGCAGTTTGTCATCGATTCTTATGCCACGCTTGCCGAGCGCGCCAAAACCCAAGCGTTTGGTCTCATCGAAGAAGATGTTATCGTCCTCGATACCGAGACCACGGGTCTTTCGGTGCAGGACAACGAGCTGATCGAGATATCGGCGGCTCGCCTTTCGGGCCGCGAGGTCATCGAACGCTTCGATACCTTCGTGCATCCCAAACAGCTGATTCCCGCCGAGATTACCGAGCTCACGAGCATTACAAATGCCGATGTGGCGGATGCCCCGTCGGCGGTTGAGGCCGTCGCCGCTCTCGCCGATTTTGTCGGTGGCTGCCCGGTGATCGCACACAACGCCACGTTCGACCGCTCGTTTATCGAGTCGGTCAAAGGCGGCGTCAACGTGAGCGATATTTGGATCGATTCGCTGGCGCTGTCGCGCATCGCGCTTCCGCGCCTGGCCTCGCACAAGCTGTCTTTTATGGCCGATCTGTTTGGCTGCGACTCGGTATCACACCGTGCCAATGCCGACGTCGACGCCCTGTGTGGCGTATGGCGCGTGTTGCTCGTGGCGCTCACCGACTTGCCCCAGGGCCTCATGGCGCGCCTAGCCGACATGCATCCGGACGTGCCTTGGTCCTATCGTCCTATCTTCTCATTCTTGGCAAGGCAGAACCCTGGTTCTATCTTCTCTCTCAGCGCCGCTCGTGCTGACGTTCTCAAGGCCGATCGCGCCGACGATCGGGTGGACGCCGATGAGCTGCCGGTTCTCAAGATGCCGAGTCGTGAGGAGATCGAGGCAGACTATGCGCCAGGTGGCCTTGTCAATCGCATGTATCCCACCTACGAGCCGCGTGATGAGCAGATCGCGATGGCGCTCGAGGTCCGCGATGCGCTGGTCACGGGCACTCATCGAGTAATTGAGGCAGGCACGGGCGTCGGCAAATCGATGGCCTATCTGGTGCCTTTTGCCGAGGCAGCACGCCGTAACAACATCACGGTAGGTATTGCGACCAAATCGAACAATCTTGCCGACCAGCTCATGTACCATGAGCTGCCAAAACTTGCCGAGCAACTGGACGGTGGTCTGTCATTTTGCGCTCTCAAGGGGTATGACCACTATCCGTGCCTGCGCAAGCTCGAGCGCATGAGCCGCGGCCAGGTCGAGATTACCACCAAGCGCGATCCGGCGGACACGCTCACGGCGGTCGCGGTCATTATGGCGTACGTCTGCCAATCAGCCGATGGCGACCTCGACTCGCTCGGCATTCGGTGGCGCAGTGTCAACCGTCCCGACTTTACGACGGCCTCGCGCGAGTGTGCTCGTCGCCTCTGCCCGTTTTTCCCTGATAAATGTTTGGTCCACGGCGCTCGCCGTCGTGCGGCGCATGCCGATGTGGTGGTCACCAACCATTCCCTGCTGTTCCGCAACGTCGCGGCCGAGGGCAGGATTTTGCCTCCGATTCGTCATTGGGTAATCGACGAGGCCCATTCCATCGAGCGCGAGGCGCGCTGTCAGTGGGCGCGTGTGGTGTCGGCGGACGAATCGCGCGTTCTGTTTGAGCGTCTGGGTGGCTCGAGCACCGGCGCGCTAAGCCAGGTTTCCCGTGATTTGGCAACCTCCGAGGGCTCTACGCTCTATCTGGGCCTTACTGCCAAGGCGACGTCGACGGTTGCGCGCGCGAGCATGGCGATCGCCGGCGTGTTCGATGGCGTTCGCGAGCTCGGCCGCCGTGCGCGTGGGGGTTATGACAATGCCAATCTATGGATTGGCCCCGAGCTGCGCGAATCTGACGACTGGCATGATTTCTTACAGTCGGCCTACACTGGCATCGACGCATTGGAACAAGCTGACAAGAGCGTCGACGCGCTGGTGCAAGCCGTCGCCGCCGACAAGCCAGAGGTTGTTGTCGACCTGGGTGATATCTCGCGCCGCCTGCACGAGCTGGCCGAGAACCTAAAACTCATCATTGATGGTACCGATGAACACTACGTGTATTCGCTGCAGGTCAATCGCAGGCTGCGTGCCGGCGGAGAGTCAATGACCGCAGAGCGCATCGACATTGGCGAGGCCTTGGCAACCGAGTGGCTGCCCGAGGTTCACACGGCTATCTTTGCCTCGGCGACCATGACGGTGTCCAAAAGCTTTGAGCACTTTAACCATGCGGTCGGCCTTGATCGCATCGGTGCTTCAACGTCGTCATCGCTGCACTTGGATTCGAGCTACGACTTCGATTCGAACATGGCTGTAGTCGTTGCGGGCGATATCCCCGATCCGCGCGATCGTGAGAGCTATCTTACGGCGCTCGAGCGCGTACTGGTCGACGCCCATCTTGCCATGGGCGGATCGGTGCTCACGTTGTTCACCAATCGGCGCGACATGGAGGACCTATACGCCCGCGTTGAGCCCAAGATGGCCCGTGCGGGTCTGGAGCTCAACTGCCAGCAGCGCAACTCATCTCCTCGTCGCCTGCGCGACCGGTTTATCAACGAACCGACCTCGTCGCTTTTTGCGCTCAAGGCCTTCTGGGAGGGGTTTGATGCCAGCGGCGAGACGCTGCGCTGCGTCATCATTCCCAAGTTGCCGTTCTCGAGCCCCACGGACCCGCTCTCGTGCGAGCGCAACCTGCGCGAAGACCGCGCATGGGCGCGCTATTCGCTGCCCGAGGCGGTGCTCGAGGTTAAGCAGGCCGCGGGGCGTTTGATTCGCTCGTCGACCGATAGCGGCGTGCTGATCTTGGCGGATCCTCGCCTGGTGACGAAGGGCTATGGCAAGAAGTTCTTAACGTCGCTGCCCACGAGCTCCTACCAGCGCATCGAATCGGCGCAGATCGGGCACTATCTACAGCTGTGGCGCGCACGCCACGAGCGGCGGCGCTAAAGCGGACAGACGAGAGTTTTTGCCATATCGCACAGACGCTTTGACAGGGTGGGGTCATCCAAGATGCGGATGGCTCCGCCCGCTGCGATTATCTGGCTCAGTAGCCAACGCTCGGAGCCGTAATGCACGGTTACCGTTGCCATGTCTGCCCCGCTGCGCTCGATGAGGGTGATGCCGGCCCAGTCCAGATGCTCCGCCATATCGAATGGCATCAAGAGCTTTGCGCTACGCTGCGTCCGGGCAAGGGAATCGTGGAGGGATGCGACGTCCGGTGCGTGAGGCACGACGGAGTCTTCCGTCAAGGCGAGTCCCTCGATTTTATCCATGCGATAGGTGCGCTGCTCATCGACCGCGATGTCCCAGGCAATCAGATATGTTTGGTCGCCGTTTGCCGTAATGCGCAAGGGGTCGACCAGACGCTCGCGTGGCCGCGCATCGTCCATCGAGCGATACGAGATACGACAGCGAACGCCGTCCTGAATGGCGCAGCTCAGCTGCTGCCAGTGCGACCCGTGGTTGACGGTGTCAAAGACGTGCTGGTTATAGCCGAGCTCTTCGGGTAGAAGAGCATGTCGAATTCGAGCCGCCGCCTGGGGCTCGATCCCCAACGATTCAAGTTCGTGGTTGAGCACAGCGCCCTCGGCGGCACTCAGGCGCAGCGGTAGTACACGCCCGGCGTCACCGGTGAGGACCACGCGCTCGCCGTGGCATTCGCAGATGATACGCGCACCCGATTCTCGGTCCGCGAGCGTCGAGACGATCTCGAGAATCTCGTCGAGCGACGCCCCCGTGATGTCAAAGCGACTGCAAATCTCGGTTCGTGTCATGCCGCTCTCGCCGGCGGCGTAGAGGGCCTCCATGATGTCGATGGCGCGCGAGAGCCTCTGCTCGCTGGTGAGTTTACGCACGGGCATGCTCGTGCACCGTCCTTTCAATGAGGTGGTTCCACGCCTGCTTGAGCGATTTGGGGGCCATGGGCCTCATGCCGTCCATGGCGTGGGCCATGCAAAATGAGGCGGCGGCTTCAAGATCGCGCACGTCAACGGTCCAAGTCCATCCCGAATCGGTGTGTGCGAGCTCACCTCGCCCGCGCGTGAGGCCGTTGATCATATCGATCTGCGTCTGCGGGGCGAACGAGAACGTAGCCGCAACGGGCGGGCGGTCGGCAAAATCGAATTCAAAGAACAGGTAGTCGTTGAGATTGAAGTCTGCAGGGATGGCGTAGGCCTTCGAAGGACGCCAAGCGCGAACGATACGGTCGCAGCGGAATGTCCTGATGTCGTCGGTGGCATTGTCGAGGCCGCAGAAGTACGCAACGCCCTCGCGCTCGAACATGCCGTAGACGCAGACGGTACGCTCTTTCTGCTCACCGCGTCCGTTCTGATATAAAAATCGCAGTGCGCATCGCTCGGCAAAGGCGCTCCATACCGCATCGACGGTGGGAGAGCGGCGGATCGGTGCTTCGTCCGCCGTCGTCCTGCCGGTGAGGTAGGCAATCTTGGAACGAATATCGGCAAGCGGCGCGGCAAAAGTGGATGAGCCGGCCGCTATTGTCTGGTCGATAGCGTTGAGCAGGATATCGGCGTCGTCTGCGGTGATGAGGCCGCCTGCCGCAAACGTGTGCTCGCGGTCGATTGTCCATGAGCTTTCCTCGGTCTCCTGCGCGCCGGCGGGGCGAACCTCCTTGATTAAGATGCCGCGTTCGAGCAGTTTGTCACGATCGCGCCGAAACTTGCGCTTATCCGAGTCGATATTGCCCGAGCCATATCCCAGGTCAGAATCCAAGACGATCTGCTCGGTCGTCAGCGGTTCGGGGGAGCTGTTGAGCACAAAGAAAAGATTGAGGATGCGCTGAGCCGTTTTATCGAAACTGGGCTCCGAATTCCCCTTTTTAATTGTCGCGGTCGCGTCGCTTGCCGTCATAGAGTCCTCGCATGAGAAGGTGGTTTGCTGCCATGATTTTAGTCCGATATGGAGATTAGGCTATATCCTTGTCCGCTCGGGGCGTTAAGATGGCCCGAATTCGGTCGTTTGCGCTCGCTCGGGGTATACTTTCGACTATATACGGTTCTAATGTGCATGCATTGGGCCTATTTGTCGGATTATGGATGTGGAGCGCACATGGCGAACACCCAGAACTATATTAACCACCTGCTGCAGAACACCGGCATTACGCCGGCATGCAGCGAAGAAGAGCGCTTGGCTGCCGAGGATATCGCTCAGATCTTCCGCAACCACGGCTTTGATCCCGAGGTTCAGGAGTTCAATGCCCCGGCGCCCAGCAGGTTGGCATTTGCCGTTACCGGTATTCTTGCGTTTGCCGGCGCCCTGCTGATGGGCATCGGCGGCGGCATCGGCTTGGTCGGCACCTTGCTGGCCATTGTCGGTGCCGTTCTTTACGTGCTCGAGCGCACGGGCCATCCCGTGGTTTCGCGCCTGGGCAAGACGGGCGTGAGCCAAAATGTCATCGCCTACCACAAGGCCTCGGGCCCGCTCGCGTCTCCGCGCAACCGCCCGGTGGTCGTTGTCGCACACTACGACTCTCCCCGTGCTGAGCTGCTCGCCCGCGAGCCCTATGCTTCGTATCGTGCGCTCATCGCCAAGCTGTTGCCCGTTGCCACGGTTGCCCCTGCTGCCGTTGCCATCTTGCGTATCCTGCCGCTCCCCGGCGCGCTCAAGGTTCTGCTGTGGATTGTCGCGATCCTCGCTTCCCTCGTTGCGCTCGCCAACGCGGCAAACATCATTTCTAACCGTTTTGTGCTTCCCTATACGTCCGGCGCAGTGTGCAACAAGTCTTCTGTCGCCGCTATGCTCGGCGTTATGGACAACGTTGCTCCCTTCCAGGGCGAAAACGAGTTTCCCGACGATGTTCCGTTCGATACCTATTTTGGGGAGCAGAAGCGTCGTGCCGAGGAGATGGCGCGCGCAGCAGCGGAGTATGCCGCGGCCCAACAGCAAAACGACTACGGCAACACCATCGAGTATGAAGAGCCTACCTACGCCGAGGACGAGTTCGGTCAGCCGATTGCTCCCGACGCTCAGACCGAGCCCGAACAGGGCGAGGCTTTCGACGAGCAGATCGAGGGCTTTGAGGGTGCGTCTGCCGACGAGACGCTGATTGGCGCCATCGTGCCCGAGGATCAGAATCAGGCTGTCCAGGCCGAAGAGTTCAATGACGAGGTTTCCGCTGCCGAGCCGGCGGAGGAGCCTGTCGCGGCCGAGCCCGAGCCCAAGCTCTATCGCAATGCCGCCGGCAACATCCGCTTTGGTTCGGATGCCATCCGTGCGCTCGGGATGCTTCCCGAGTCCTGCACGCTCGATTACGAGGAGGGCGAGGAGCCGACGTTTGAGCCCGAGCCTGCCCCCGTCGTGACTGCACCTGCGCCCGCCGTCACCGTGGATGATGAGTCTGCCGCGGTTACCGCTGCCGTTGCCGAGCCCGAGGCGGTGTCCGCGATCGATCCCGCGGCAGGACTGGACATTTTGGCCCCCGCCGCGCCGGCGCAAGACGTTGCGGACGAGCCTGACGACGATTACGTTGAACAGCCGAGGCGCGTGTCTTACGAGAGCGATACTGATTTTTCGGCCGAGATTTCCGCGGCAACGCCCCATGCCGATATTGCATCCGCGTTCTCTTCGATTGGCGCCAGTGCTTCCAACTTCCTTAAGGGTGCGCTTGCAAAGGGCAAGAAATTTGTCGACGATTTCGAGGAGAAGCGCGCTGCCGCACGCGAGGCTGCCGAGCAGGAGGCTATCGCTCAGCAGCAGGCAGCCGAGGCGGCACGTGAGCGCGCGGCGCAAGAGCTCGAGCAGAACGAGGCTATGCAGTCCGTGCCCGTCGACGCTGCCGAAGCTACAACGTCCTTTGAGTCCCAGCAACCGGCGTCCACGGATGTTGTTGAGGCGACGACGTCTTTCGAGGCTCAGCAGCACGTCGATAGCACCATGTCGTTTGATGCCGCGCAGTTCGATTCCACGATAACGTTTGAAAAGCAAGGCACCGCGATTGCCGAGCCCCTTCCTGTTTCCGATGAGCAGGGCGACGCGGCAGACGATGACGAGCCCATTGATGCTGCCGAAATTCAGGATGCTGCCGAGGACGAGTCCGTCGAGGTCAACTCTGACGAAGAGCAATACGCGGCAGCCGATCAAGGTGATTCGGCCGAGGTCGAGCAGGAGGAGGTGCCTGCGGTTTCCGAGACTCCCGAGACGGATGAGTCGAGGCCTTACTCCACGCAGATTTTCACCATGCCGACCCCGAGTGGTTCCGGTGCCACGGTTGCCAATGTCGCTCCCACCCAGGACGAAACGGTCGATTCCCTTATGGCCCAGATTTCCTCCCAAGCATCGCCGCGTCCGCAGATGAATGTTCCCGATCCGGCGTCGGCACCGTCGCCTGCACCCTCCTCGTCTCCGCTGGCTTCGGTCCCCGATCCGTCGCTGCCGTCGATGAAGCAGACAAACGTTGCGTCTCGCACGTCGCTGTTCGACCTTCCCGATCCCTCCGCACAGGTCAACGACCCCTTTGCTACCGCCCAGGGTCCCGAACCCACATCGGCACCCGTTGCGCCTCCTATGCCCGTTGCGTCGGGCGCACAGCCGATCGAGACCATTTCGGCTCCCGCCCCTGCGGCACCCAAGTCTCGCAAGCGCGGCCTGGGCGGCCTGTTCGGTCGTAAAAAGAAAAACGAACAGGACAGCATGAGTGACTGGCTGGGCGTCGAAGACGATTACGATGCCAAGAAGTCCGGTCGCGGCATCGGTTCGTGGGATAATTTCGAGGACGATAACGATGGCTGGAAGGGCGGCGCTACGTCTTCCGACGGCGCTTCTTCCGAAGATATGCTCTCGGCTGTCGCCTCTATGGGCGACGATGAGCTGCTCGGTCACGATATCTGGTTTGTGGCAACGGGCGCCTCGGATTGTGATGGCGCCGGTATGAAGGCCTTCTTGGCTTCGCATCGCGATAAGCTCCGCGGCGTCTTCTTCATCAATCTTGAATCCGTCGGCGCCGGTAGGCTTTCGGTGGTGACGGTTGAGGGCGAACAGCAGCTGCTCAAGGGCGATCGCCGCATCATGAACCTGGTCAGCAAGGTGTGCAAGTCGTTCCATGTCGATTGTGGCGCGCTCGAGATGCCCTATGCCAAGACCGATGCCTACGCCGCGCTCGAGGCGAGCCGCCGAGCCCTCACCATCGCCGGCGTGGACGGCACGCGTCTGGCTTGCGCTCGTACCGAGGACGACCTGCCCCACAATGTCAACCCGACGAACATTGCCACGGTATCCGAGGTCGTGACCGAGGTTATCCGCCGTTCGTAGACGGAGCTCTAAGGAGTCAACGTGTTTTCGTATATTAAGCGCCATTGGCCTGTCTACGTGATTTTGACCTTGATTGCCATTGCGTTGGGGTTTGGAGCCGCCTATATCGTGGGCGCGAAGGGCTCGACCCCCGCCTCCGCAATCAGCGAAGAGGTGGAGCAAGAACAGAGCACGGGTGCCGATGGGATTCCTGAGTCCGAGCAGGCAATCGTTGATGGTGGATCTTCGTCTGCAGAGTAGATACGGCGATTTAAATGATTGAAAGCGGGCGAGCCGGGGGACTGGCTCGCCCGCTTTTTCATCGCGCTAGCGCTTCTTTGGGATTGACCTAAGGCGAGCGAACCATAGGGCTGCGGCACCCGAGGTCAGGAGCGCGGTGATGCAAGCGGCGATGGGGGCTGATCCTGTTGCCGGTAGGTCCTGCGGTAGGGTACAGCGTTGAATGACATTGTCCTCGTCATGTGACTCAAGTTTATCGCCGCCGCCGTTGCGGCAAAGATCGACGCGTGCGCTGTTGGTGAGTGCAGTTTGGGGTGTATAAGCCGACGTTGCCTGCATGTGCACGACTGCGCCCCGAGCATCTGTGCCAAGGATTGCTTTGGCATCGTCAAGGTCGTCGTGCTCATCTTTGAGATCATCGCGGGTCCAAGAATCCGTATCGCTTCGAGTCGTAAAGTCGGCGGCTACCGCACCGTATTCAATGCGAATGCCCGTTACGACGGTATTGGATGCAAGGTCGAGTTCTTTCGCCTCGAGTGTGGCGGATTCCGTGGTCGAGACATCCGCCTTCCAGAGGTGCCAGCCGTCGTAATCGACGAGGCGGCAATCTTCACCCAGACTCTCTTTTACTTCGTCGGACTCAAGCCAAGGATTTTCGTGCCCATCGTCAAGCGTCGCGTTTGCCGGCTCATCGACGTCTGTCGAGTCCAACGGCGTCGTGCGATACCACACGTTGCACAGACCGTTGAGGTCGCCGATGGCGACGGGGGTTTCGATTGAGACGAATCTCGCCGTATCGTCCTCGGCGCACTCAAGATCATCGGTAATCGTAAACTCATCAACCCAAGTAGCGGAATCGTTTCGAGCATCGATGGTATAGGAGAAAAGTCCGTCCGTATTGGTTTGCATCGCGGCGCGGTTTTTTCCATCGCCGTTAGCCAACAGACCCTTCCCGATAGGTTGGACAAGTTCCTGACGCTTGTCGACCTGTCCTTTGATCTCGATGGGCGCATCCTTCATCGCGACGGATTGGACTTCTCCCGTATCCTTTATTTCAAACGTTATCTCCTCGGCAAGGTCATAGGTCCGCGGAGACATCGTTTCGCGCAACGAGTAGGTGCCGGGTGCAAGATGTTCGATGCGGTGCGGCTTGTCGGATGAGGTCCAGGAGTCTATTTCGGTTTTATCGGGACCATATAAGGTGAGCTGTGCGCCTTTCACTTCCTGCTCTCCGCTTGCATCGACCTTGGAGATATCAACCTTGGTGTAATCGTCGGATACGTTAAGCCGTGCTTCCACAACGGGTGTTTTCTGGTCGGCATAGGTAAGGTCGACGATATGGTGCGTCCGGTCGAGTAAGAAGCCGGTCGGCGCTTGAGTCTCGACAACCTCGTAGCGTGCGGTGCCAGATCCCAGCGGGAGGTCGTCCGCGCGTGCTTCTCCAGTTTCATCCGTCGTGACGGTAGCGACAGTCTCACCGTCGAGCGCGGCAATGCTACCGTCGGGGCGCACGATATCACCTGAGGCACGGATCTCAAAGATGGCGCCCGCGAGGCTGCTGCCGTCTACGGCATCGGTTTTAACGATCCTGATGTTTCCGGTCGCGGCGCGGTCATAATACGAGACGATTGCAACGGGCGTTAGGTTTATATCGGCGGGTATGTTTACCTCGATCTCTCCGCCGACAAGATAGGGCTCTTTGGCCGAGGTTTCGCGTAAATAATAGGTGCCCGGCACGAGCGATTCGGGCAGTGTGACGGTGCCGGTCGCGTCAGTCGTAAAGGTGTCCATTACGTTATGTGCTGGATACCAGCATGTTTGTGAGACAGGTTTGTGATTGCTGTCGAGGAGTTGGAAGGTGAATCCGGCTAGGGGAACAGAAGCGCCTGTTTGGGCATCGCGTTTTACAATCTGGAGATGCGTCGACAGAGCGTGGTTGTCCACGATATATTGAAGCTCGGCGCCGTCGGAAATCTGATTGGCCTCGACGGTCCATTCCCCCGCACGTTTAAAACCCTCGGGGACGGTTTCCGGAACCTCACGAACCGTGTAGCCGGCGCGGTCGTATGGGACGGCTCCGTGGACACCGGCTGGTCGCTTGCCTGTGCCGAACCATGCTTCGGGCTGGTCTTTGGTGGAGGCAAAGCCATAGATGTTTGTAGTCAGTGTGCCAACAACCTGCTGAGAGCTGTTACTGACAACCTCAAAGACAACATCTCCTGCCGGCTGCTCCAGGCCGGATTGATCGCTATTGCCGTAGTCCTTGAATTTGGAAATCTCAAGGTCAAACGCAATGGGGATATCGGAAACGCGAGATTCGATCTCGACCACGCCTGAATCGCCGAGTTGGTCGGCTCCAACGGTGTAAGACCAACTGTCACCGGAGGGCAAATAGCCCTCGGGCGCCTTCGATTCATAGATGGTAAAGGTTCCCAGGGGGACATCGGTGAGGGTAGCTCGACCGCTTTCATCGGTCCTGAGAGTTTGTGTCCATCCAGGGGTTGATTGCGATACGCACACGAATTCTGCTCCTGCGAGCGAAGCCCCAACTTGGGGGCCTGCATTCGTTGCGGCGTCGAGCTTTACAATGCGCAAGGTAATGGTGCCGGGTTGTTCATCAATGGTGACGTATCCGCCGTTATTCGTCGTGGTAAAGGCAATGCGATCGTGCAGGGGGATATAACCAGCTGGCGCTGTTGTCTCAACTAGGTAGTATGCCGTGTTGGGTAGGAGTGTTGCCTGCGCTCGACCGTTGCTGTCCATCTGGACGGTGCCGACATGCGCGCCGCTGGCGCTCTCAAAAACATCGAATGTTGCCCCGTCAAACTGATAAGTATTGTTTCCGCTGGTAATGGCAGCGTTTGCAGACTGCTTTTGGAAGGAAACAGAGACCGCCGGCAGTACATAGAGCATGTCTTGACGTTTGCTGCCGCCCGATACGGTTCCTATATAGCGCCGCGCGCGGTGCGGAGCGGCTTTGATGCTTCCTGATTTTGCGCTGTCGTGGAGCCACCGCGCAGCCGCCACGACTTCATTGTCGGCGGTAAAGTGCCCGCTCTTGGTTTTGCCCTGAGCGGTCGTGTAGGAGTAGGTGCCGTCGACATGGGTAGTGCCGTTGAGCATCCATACGGCAAGCTGGGTGGCGGCGCGGGCGCGATCGGGTGAAAGATGGTAACCGCCAAACGACGTGGCGGTAGGATATCCGTGACAAACGATTGCCGCGAACTCGTCGTCGAGCCACACCCAGCCTTGATCAAAGTTGAGCCATGGGCCGCCCGGCTTGGTGGGGCCGGGGCGCTCCTGGTTCATGCAGTAGGCAATCGAGGCGTCTTGAGCTTCATACTTGCCGATGAAGAAGGGCCCACAATCATCGCTAATAGTGCGGAAGCCGAGCTGGTCGTAGCCATCGACGGCAAATGCGGCTCCCGGTGCCAGACAGCCGAAAAGCAGGAAGAGGAGCAGGAGCAGCGGACCTGTTGCGATTGCGCTGTGGACAGAGTGCGTGGGTGCGTTGGACATGGCTGCTCCTTATCCCTCGTGCGCCGCACGGGGAGGCCGCGGCGCTTGGGATGAGGCTACCGCCATGGTTCATGCGGGTAAGTACCAGAAGCTGACCAAAAGCTTGCCCGATTTCTGACAAATCGAGCTCAAATACAACAATCAGATAAAAGTGCAGGTAGAAGATGGTAAGAAAAGAAAGACAAAGGTCCTCATCTCCACAATTGGCGCGGTTTTCAAACGATTCTCCACAGCTAAAACAAGCATCGACACCCTTGTATCGAACAAGACAACCGCGTTATACTAGCCAACACACAAGCGGGCATCGCCAAGTGGTAAGGCATCAGCTTCCCAAGCTGACACTCGCGGGTTCGAGTCCCGTTGCCCGCTCCAGAAAAAACAGCAGGTCAAGAGCTTAGAGCGCTTGGCCTGTTTCTCTTTTTCGACTCCGTAGACCACGGAAATAGACCAAATGTAGACCAAACTCCGGTGAAACCGTTTTCCGCCCAGACGCCGCCCGCGTCTCCTCCGGCCCTTTTTTAGGGCTTGCGCAAGTTGTGGCTGAGCGGCCCGTGTGCCCCTCCCCGCCCTTTTTTAGTTGTTGACATAGTTGACGTTAAAGCAGCGGGGTCGCACCCCGCGCACTGGGATACGGCCCCTTTTTTAGGCTTGCGATTATTGAGATTGAACGGCCTTTTTAGGGCTTCAGAAACTTCAGGTTGAACGGCCCCGCCCTCGGCGCGGTATCGGCTTGGAACGAGCGCGGTTTTTGGTCTACGGAGTCCGCGCCCCGATACCGCCCCGGCGATGGGGCCGCCCATGCGGGGCGCTAGGCCCTGAGCCAATGTTCCCCGCCCCGGCCCCTCACGTAGACGGGGGCGTAGGCGGCCACTATCACGCCGTCAACGGTAAGCCCGTCCTCCGGTTTGGCGTCTCGGGCCACCGTGGCGGCCTCTAGGGCCGTGTCCAACGGCTGCACCTCCAACGCCCCGCCTCGGCGTCAACGCGCCGAATACGGGCAATCTGGGGCGCTGAGGGGCAATCGTCGGCGGTCGAGCACGCCACCAAATCGCCGCGTTCCGGCTCTAGCGCTGTGTCCACCTCCACGACGCTCCCCCCCCCCGCAGCGGGTACCGCGCCCGCTATCTCCGGCAGGCCCTCGGCGATCATGCCCCCGATAAATCGAGTCGCCATGTCTCCTCCTCGTCTCTCCGTTCCGTCCCGGCGCTCCCCATGTTGCACCGACGCCGCGCCCTCGGCGGCCTCGCTCCGCATGTCCCGGCGAAACGCCGAAACCCTGCACAAGCCACGTCCCCGGCCCCGCCTCGCGGGTTCGCCCCGGCATGAAAAAGCCCCGCCGGGGCGGGGCTGAACTGGGCAAGCAGTTAGACCGATTAGCCGATTGATGGGCTAAAGGAAGATGCTAGAGTCATGCTCCATGAGCTTAGACTCACCGGACGAGATGGACTCTTCCAGAAGGTCGGCATATTCGCAAATGTGCCCGTAGAACATAGGCTCATAGCCGAACATCTCAATAAAGACGGGTTCGGCCTTCTCGATACGAGCTTTTGCAATCTTCTCCTGCTTAACCTGACTTTCCATCAAATCAGCTCCTCAAGCATCTCTTCGAATATTTTACTTGATTCAGGTAGGTATTTCCGCAGGACATCAAGCGATTCCTAGTTAGCGGTGCTTGCGCTTTCCCGTTGCCTCGGCCTCCGCCTCCTCGATCTCTTTGAGGGCGTGCGCAGCGCTCCACCGGGAACGGCTGAGGGCATCGGGCACCCATTCGGCATGGATAGCGGCCCTAGCCCTCCCCATGCTCCCCGCTTTCCCTGAGCACGTATGAGTTTCGACCGTTCCCCCTCACGGCCTCCAGACCCGATGGCGGCAGGCCGACGGTTTTCATGCCGTGCCTGTCGCATCTCGAAACGATTAGGCCGCTGCCGTCTATCCATGCCCTCACCGCCTCGTGGCATACGGGGCACGGGGCGTGAAAGAACGTCTCGCCCGTCTCGAAAACGCCGGGGCCTCGCTCATAGTCGGTAGCCTCCTCGCTACTAGCCATTGGGCTTATAGGCCCATGGCTAGTAGCGGATAGGTCATAGCTAGTAGGTAGTAGTTTATAGCTATGCTGTGTGCACACCCCGTCTGGCACGGGGTCTGACACGGGGTGTGACACCCCCTCTCCAACTGGGGGAACGTTGCCGTTCCCGTCCTCCAGCCACCCGGTGAGGTCTATGTCCCGCAGCATGTTGGCCTTTCGCCACGAGTCCTCGCGGGCGTCGCTGAGGCGGTCGGCATTTGCGTCGAAATAGGTGCGGGGCACGCCGTCCAGATGGTCGGGGCACACGCCCGTGAACCAATAGTCGATGAGCGCGGCAAGGTAGGCGCACCGCTCGCCCTCGTCCTCTATCCTGAGCGACGCTAGGTAATCCCGCAGTTGGATCTTGTCGTATGCGCACGGGGGCTTGCCGCTCGCAATGCCCCGGTCTTTCCTCATGCGCCTGAGTGCCGCCGCCCGGCGCTCGACCTCTCGGCGGTACTCTGTCCGCTTTTCGCTATCCATCGTTCACCCCCACGAGTGCGAGTGCCGACTTGCGGGTTACGTAGACGCGCCGCCCTATGCGCACCTCGTCGAGCGTCCCATGTCTGATGAGGCGGCGAACGTCCCTCTCGCTGAGATCGAGTACCGCGCCCGCCTGAGCCGACGTTATGAGCCTCCCCATGTTCACGGGTACGGGCCTAATGTCCTCGTTCCACACTGCCGCCGCCCCCTCTCTTTCGCCTCACTATCTCGCGCCCGATGGCCTCGATACGGCCCCGCGCCCAAGCGCGGTAGGGCTGTCTGTACCCCTTGGCGGCTAGACGGGCCGTGAGGCGGTCTATCTCCTCGCCCATCTGCCGCCCGGTCATTCCCGCTACGTCGGCGTTCGCCGCGTGCCTCGCGGCCCCCAGCGCCGCCCTGATCGGCCTCATGCGCCGCGCCCTAGATAAGGCCCGCGTATGCGAGCAGGGAATCACGGTTGACGTTCCAGCGGGTGCCCGTGTTCGAGGCTTTGAGCTGTCCGCTTTGGCAGGCGCGGGCGATAGTCACGCGCGAGCGACGGGCGATAGCTGCCGCCTCCGGTGCCGTGAGCGGGTTGGGAATATCGGAATAGCGGCCCTCGTTCGCGGCTTTCCTGAGTTCGTCGAGATGTTCCTGAGTGCACATTGGTATGTCCTCCAGTGGTTCGGTTGCTATCTTCTTGAGCGCTCTATAACGGTTATAGCCATGTTGTAACGAAACATAAAACAGGCGCTCTACCTGCGATTATTCAGTAGAGCGCCTGTTTCTCGACGTGCTGTTAAATTATCGGTCTATCCGTGCTGGCACTATGTCAATGCGGTTTAGTGACTCCAGTAAACGTGACGGGCGGATTGAAAAGATTTTCATTTTTGCGTTGCCTCTAGCGCCGCGATGGCTCTCGCCAATTCGTTTGCCTTCTCTGTTTCGCCATTGCAAAACATCAGTCCGCGCATAACCTCTAGCAGCATATCGACTTGTTGATCAGTCAGCCGGTTCAACGCCTCGGATACAAACATGCGTTTATTCTTCGCAGCGTCTATGCGCGGAGATGGAGCCATTTTCGGCGCAACGTAGCGTGCAATATCTGCGTCGGGGTCAGCGGCCCCTCGCCTGCGCAGTATCTCCGAAACGGCCTCAAGCACACGTTGAACTCTGCACGGGTCAAGGTCATCGCGTCTTGTCCAGTTCGTCATCGTCGCCGGGGATACCTGCAATTCGGCGGCTAGCTCTTTCCGGGGAATGTCGAATCTTTTGAGTAAATCCACGATACCGCGCCCGCCGTCGAGGAACGTTGAGAACGGGGGGACTCCGTAGCGCCCCGCCCTCTCATTGAGCCTTTCGACGGCCTCGACGCTTAGGGAAATTGCCCTTGTTTTACCGTGCTTGTCCTGATGTTCGATATAGTCGGCACCCATCACGCCTCACCGCCCGACAAAACGGTTTGCATGGTCTGGGCCGCGCGTTGCTTGCCCTCGGCTGTCGCGTCGGCGTAGATGTTGAGCGTCATGGCGGCGTTCGAGTGCCCCATAGATGCTGAGATGGCTTTAATGTCCACGTGGGCCGCTACAGCCATGGTCGCAAACGTATGGCGTAGGTCGTGGAACGTCGGACGGGTTCCCCTCGTCCCTTTCAGCTCCAGCGCCTCGGCAAGGTTGCGCCACCTCTGCCAAATCGTGTTGGGGCGCATGAAACCGCCGCGAATGTCCCCGAGCACGTAGAGCGCCCCGGTGAACGGCACGCCCGCGGCACGGCAGGCGGCCTCCATCTCCTCGCGCCGGGCCACGAGATCGGCGGCAAGCTCTGAGCCGAAATACACCGCGCGGGCGCTGCCGTCGTTCTTGGGGTCTTTGGCGTAGAACCTCGTCCCGTCGCGGCCTATGCTGTCCTCCACCTTGAGCACGCCGCTATCTGTATCGACGTTCGCCCACCGGAGGCCGCATATCTCGCCCTCCCTCATGCCCGTGTATAGGGCGATTTTGACCCCGAGCATGGCGGGCGTCATGCCCGCTACCCTGAGCACCTCGCGCACGGTTCGCACGCCCTCGGCGGTAAGCGAGTTGGGGCGCGGGCGTCCGGCCTTGGGCGGCTTTACGCCTCGGGTCGGGTCTTTGCCCAACAAATCGGTATCGACGGCCTGATTGCACGCAGACCGTAGCAGTGTGAGCGCCTTTTTCATCGTGCCGGGGGCATACGTCTCGCCCATCTTGGCGACCCACGCCCTCACCATGTCCGGGTTGAGATCGGAAAGCGCCACCTCCCCGAGCAGCGGGGAAATGATGTTGTCGAGCAGACGCCCGTACTCGTTGAACGTTGACGGGTCGATGCTCGGGCGCTTGCCGTCGATATAGCGGCGAACGTAGGCGGCTACGGTAAGCACCGTCTCCGGCTCGAACCCCAGAACAGCCAACGCCGCGCCCTCGCGCTGTCTTTGGCCCCAGTCGGCCTCCATCTCCTCGCGCCATTGCTCCAGCTCCTTTTGGGCCGCGCGTTTCCCGGTGGCCTTGAGGGCTTTGGTCGTTTTCCTCCTCGCGCCGTCCTCGTCGATGTATTTCAGCGCCGCGCGGTATTTCCCGCCCCTGCTTTCGAGGTTCGCGGCTATGTAGTGCGTGTATTCCATGCGTGCTCCGTAGACCAAAACGTAGACCAAACGTAGACCAAATAGCGTGTACTGCTTTGGTCTACGTTGCACATTATGGCACATAACGCGCGTTTTACCTGCAACGATAGCGACGCTTTTTATCTCTTTGAACATTTGCGTGTAAGATTCCCAAGCTGACACTCGCGGTTTCGAGTCCCGTTGCCCGCTCCAGTTAAGAGCACAAGCACGGCACCATCACGGTGCCGTGCTTTTTTTTCAATAAAGTGCCGGGACTCGAACCCGACAGGGTGCGAGCGTTAAATAAACGCGAAGCGTTTATAGCGAGCAGGCAAGGTCGCCGATAGGCGACCGCAGCCGGTGCGGATTTGCGAAGCAAATACGCGGACGTCCCGTTGCCCGCTCCATGGAGCAAGGAAGATTTCGGGAATGGTAGATTCAGCCCGCTTTGCTCCCGCACTTCCCCGGATCTCGGTATGCCACTGAAGCCGGTGCGGATTTGCGAAGCAAATACGCGGATGTCCCCATGCCCGCTCCAATTCCAAAATGTTAGGTTAATGCCTGCTGCCCATACTTGCACCTGCGCACGGTACAATGGTTGGGTTACGACCAACGTGCCAATAACCAAAAAGGAGCCGCTATGATCGATCGCTATACCCGCCCGGAGATGGGACACATCTTCTCCCTCGAGAACAAGTACGCCATTTGGCAGGAGATCGAGGTCCTGGCCTGTGAGGCCCAGGCGGAGCTCGGCAAGATCGGCATTTCTAAAGACGAAGCCCAGTGGATCCGCGACCATGCTAACTTTGAGAAGGCAAAGGTCGACGAGATCGAGGAGGTCACGCGCCACGACGTCATCGCCTTCCTGACCAACATGAAGGAGTACATCGACGCCGATGTTCCCGAGGGCGACCCCAAGCCCAGCCGCTGGGTTCACTATGGCATGACCAGCTCCGATCTGGGCGACACGGCTCTGTGCTACCAGCTCACCCAGGCCTGCGACCTGATCATCGAGGACGTCAAGAAGCTCGGCGAGATTTGCAAGCGTCGCGCCTTTGAGGAGCGCAACACGCTCTGTGCCGGCCGCACTCATGGCATCCACGCCGAGCCGATGACCTTCGGCATGAAGTTCGGCTCTTGGGCCTGGGAACTCAAGCGCGATCTGGATCGCCTTGAGGACGCCCGCAAGAATGTTGCCTTCGGTGCCATCTCGGGTGCTGTCGGCACGTACAGCTCCATCGAGCCGTTTGTCGAGGAGTATGTCTGCGAGCACCTGGGCCTGGTTCATGACCCGCTGTCCACGCAAGTTATCAGCCGCGACCATCACGCCTATCTCGCCGGCGTTCTTGCCACCACCGCGGCCACCTGCGAGCGCATCGCTACCGAGGTTCGCAATCTGCAGAAGACCGATACGCTTGAGGCCGAGGAGCCGTTCCGCAAGGGTCAAAAGGGCAGCTCCGCCATGCCGCACAAGCGCAACCCGATCACCATGGAGAAGGTCTGCGGCCTGTCGCGCATCGTGAAGTCCAACGCCCAGGTCGCCTTCGACAATGTCGCCCTGTGGCACGAGCGCGACATTTCGCACTCCTCTGCCGAGCGCGTCGCCCAGGCCGATAGCTTCATCGCGCTCGACCACATGTTCCAGTGTCTCATTCGCGTTATCGACGGCCTGCAGCTGTATCCGGCTCGCATGATGGCCAACCTCAACAAGACTCGCGGTCTCATCTTCTCCTCCAAGGTCCTGCTGGCCCTCGTCGATACGGGCATCACCCGCGAAGATGCCTATGCGATCGTGCAGGAAAACGCCATGGCTACCTGGCACGAGGTGCAGGATTGCGTCTCCGGTCCCACCTTTAAGGAGCGTCTCGAGGCTGATCCGCGCTGCACCGTCAGCCAGGAGAAGCTCGACGAGATCTTTGACCCGTGGGACTTCCTCACCCGCATCGACACAGTCTTCGATCGCCTGGAGCAGCTCGAGTTCTAACTGATCGATTGGGGACGAAGTCAAACCGATCAGTTTACTTTCGGCCTCCGTTGAAGCTCGGCCTTTCAGCCCAAGCCCCGTTGGTAACGCGTTTATCAACGGGGCTTTTGCGTGGGAGCGTCGGGAAAGTCACACTTCAGCGGATGATGGTATATTGCAGAAATGTCGCTTGCCGTTAATTTGCCCCTTCTGGCAAACGTTAGCTTGCAAGTGCTCGTTGGGGGGGGGGTATCCTTAAGCCAATTTTAAGGTGTGGGAGAATGCTGCGTTTTTTCACGAGAGATTGGACTTAGGGGAATGAGAAAAGGGTTTTGGAGGATAGCCGCAGGCATCTGCGTTGCTTTAACGGCGGCAACGTTTGGGCTGACGGTGGCCGCCCCGCATGCGGATGCTGTCATGCTGGAGTCGCAGGATGGTTCCATGGGTGCATCGTTTCTCCCATACGATTCGTCTACAGGCGATGTGTGGTCAGAATTTGATGTCGCTGTTGGACAGACGGTGAAAGGAAGGCTTTCCTTTTTTAATAAAAATCACGAATGGGCGCCCATTGACCCTAGTGATATCGATATCACATCGTCTGATGAGGATATCGCTAAAGTGAGCTATAAATCACGTGATTGGGTGTTGACAATTAGTCCCACCAAAGTCGGCACAACGACTATAACCATGAAGAGCAGGGCTGACGAGAGTTTAAACGGTTCTCTTAAGATTAAGAGCGTGGCTAATGTCAATCCAATTAAGGTGAGTTTCGTATCCTATGACCAATCCGGTGCGACGACAACGACTGCAACGCTGGGTTACACGGATGATTGTCCGCAAAAATGCGGGAACACGCACTATGCATTGCTAGAGGGGACAGTTTACGTTCGCCCCAAGGACGAGACCCGTGCGGCTACATATTTTGAAATAAAGGAAGATCCCTCAAAGGATTCCAAAGTTCAGGCAAGGGTGAATTCGAATTATTATTCATATGGAACTTCTGAGCTAAGCGCTTCTTTGCAACTCGAGGCGTTGGCGAAAGATGCAAAAGAGGCCAAGGTTCTTGTCGACTATTGCAACGGCGAGACCGAGACGAAGAAGTTATGTGATGTTGTAACCGAGAATCAGGAGCCTGGATTCAATGAGCGTGGGAACAAAAAACAAAAGATGCTGGTTGGGGACAGCTCTTATCTTTCTGCCATTCTCAACGTTTCCCCAAATGAAGCACTGAAGGCATGCCAGCGTGCACATTGGGATGCGCTCGTTAGCTCTGTAACCTATTCTCTAGAAAGCAGCGATGTTGTTGAGCTTACCGATGGTGAAAACTCGTTTAAGGCAATAAAGCCTGGCACCGTTAAGGCTCATGCTCGTGATGGCCTTGGCAATGACCATCCCTTTGAGATAGAGGTTGTCGACCCTGCGGAAGTGAGCCTTTCGAAGGCTAAGTTTGTGTCGAGCGATTATACATTTCCCTGTGAGGTCAGTTCAGATAGTATATCCAAAGATTGGCTTTGGCTGGAATGTGACAGGGGGTTTGAATATCCAAAGGGCGTGCTGAGCAAAAGCGCTGAGGAATTGATGGACTCCTATGCCGGCGCAAAGTATTCTTTCACTTCAGATAATCCCGATGTCCTCGAGGTAAAAGGACCGATGTTTAATGGTGGCAGTTACTTGGGGTATTTAGTGCCTCATAGTTACGGCGATGCAACGGTTTCAATGTACTTGGGTGGTCGTCTCTGCGACACTATGACCGTTCACGTCGTCAAGCCGGGCGAGGAACCTGCAAAAACTACGGTCTCCATTACGGATGGTTACTCAACATCTATGGACAAGGGCACGACTCAGCAGTTGAAGGCAAAGGTTTCCCCTGACGATAAGGCCAGTAAGGTTGTCTGGTCCTCTTCTAACGAGAGCGTCCTTACCGTCGATGGCAACGGTCTTGTTATCGCTGTCGGTGACGGTAATGCCACGATCACGGCAACAGTTGATGGAGTCTCTGCAACCACGGATACAATTACGGTAACCACTCCGGTAGTAAGGGTCTCGAGCGTCAGTCTCAGCGCGTCGAATCTTAAGCTTGCTGTGGGCGGTGAGCCCTCGACGTTGACCGCAACGGTTGAGCCCAACAATGCAACGAATAAGAATGTGTCCTGGTCTTCGAGCGACCCGGAGGTCGCCACGGTTGCGGACGGCGTCGTGACCCCGGTCAAGGCCGGTGCTGCCACGATCACCGTTACCACTGAGGACGGCGAGTATAGCGCCACGTGCAAGGTGACGGTTATTCAACCTGCAACGGGTATCACACTCGATAAGCAGAAGGTCACGCTTGTGGGCGCTGCAACCGAGCAGCTTAAGGCAACGGTCGTTCCCGCGGAGGCTGACCAGACGGTTGTCTGGAAGTCCAGTAACGACAGCGTCGCTACGGTCGATCAAACCGGCAAAGTGACGTCTGTTTCCAAGGGCGCCGCAACCATCACTGCTTCGACCGAAGATAGCACCTATTCTCAGGATTGCGCGGTGACTGTTTCCAACCCCGCAACGAACCTTACGGTCGACCAGACCGCTCTTAACCTCAAGAAGGGCGAAGAGCGCACCGTGAAGATTTCTCTTGTTGGAGCCCTTGCGGGCGAGGTCGACGAGACCAAGCTTGCTCTGGATAACACGGGCGCTTCGAAGGCGTTTAAGGTTGTCGACAACGGCGATGGCTCCTACACCGTTACCGCCCTCAAGACCGGTTCTGGCTCATTTGTCATTACTGCAGAATCGCTCTCCCAAACCGTCTCGGTGACCGTGACCAACCCCGTCCAGAAAGTCGAGCTCGACAAGACGAGCCTGTCCTTTACCGTCGGTGATGCCTCCGTAAAGCTCTCCGCAACGGTGAGTCCTGCCGATGCAGATGATACGACGGTGAGCTGGGCCTCCAGCGACTCGTCGATCGCTACGGTCAAAGACGGCGTCGTGACGCCGCTTAAGGCCGGTACCGCCACGATCACCGCCACCTGTGGTGACAAAACAACGACCTGTACCGTTACTGTGGCGGCGAGGACCATTGCGGGCGTTGCGGGTAGCGACGGAACGGACGTTAGCGTAAGCGCCGAGAACAATGCCGCTGCCGGCATTGCCCAGAACAACAGCGTCTCTCTTGTGGTCGAGGAACCGACAAATCTTACCGACGCCGCCAATGCTACGATTTCCGGCCTTGAGCAGGGGAGTACCAAGGTTGCCGATAAGCTCGATATCAAGCTTCTCAAGGACGGCGAGGTTATCGAGGACTACGAAGGCATGTCCTTCATCGTCCGTGTCAAGATGACTGCTGCCATGAAGGCGCTCACCAATCTCAAGGTGCTCTACGTTGCCGAGGATGGTTCCACTCAGGCTATGGATACGTGGACCGAGGGCGACTACCTCTGCTTCCGAACGAGCCACTTCTCGACGTACGTGGTGACGGGCGAGGAGGCCAAGGGGGAGCCGACTCAGCCCGCGACGCCGTCCCAGCCCGGTCAGCAGACGACGACCAAGGTAACCAAAAAGTCTGCTAAGACTACTAAGGGTACGCTCGCCAACACGGGCGACCAGGCCCTTGCTGTCGCCTTTATTATGGCCGTTGTCGGCGCTTCGCTGATTGCCTTCGCGCTTATGCGCAAACATCTCGAGCGCTAGGGCGCCCCTCTCGTTGAAGCGCGACCTTTCAGTCCAAGCCCCGTTGGTAACTCGTTTTACCAACGGGGCTTTTACGTTAAAGACTTCAGCCCGTGTGTCGCGTGCAGTGCGGCGCGTCGGAAACCGCCAGATACGCGGTCGGCGCCAACGGCCTGAACGAGGCAGCGGTCGGGGGTGCATTCGGGAGCAGCTGAGCTTCGAGTAGGGTTGACCTAATTCGACCGCCTGCGGATGCAGTTCAACCATTGGCGCCTTGCCCGTTTTGGGCAAGGCGCTTTTTTCACTGCCGCACTGGCCCCCTGGTAATAAAATGAACCTTATCTGCTGTTTCGATGAAAAGAGCCGTGTGCCCAGACGTATCAAACGAGGCGCCATCGTCTCGTCCGTGCTCATACTCCTTGTTGCCGTTTGTGCGGTCGCCCTGACGTATACCGTTCGAAGCAGCTCTACCTCATCGAGCGAAGCCGATAAAGATCTCCCGGTACTTAAAATCGGCGTTACGGATAACGATCCCTATGTGTATGTTGATACCACAGGCGACTACGCCGGTATCGATATCGATATCGCCCGCGAGGCCTGCAAGCGTGCTGGAATCAAACCGCAATTTGTTGACATATCTTGGAATGATCGCGATCGCCTGCTCAAAAACGGCGATATCGATTGTCTGTGGTGCGACTATTCGCCCAATTATCGCGAAGACGATTATTACTGGACTGAGCCGTATCTGACCGTGACAGTCTCGGTTGCCGCCAAGAAAACGAGTGGTATCAAGGGTTTGGCGTCTCTCGATAGAAGCAAGACCATCGCGGTGATTGCGGGCTCGGTGAGCGAACGCCGATTGCTCGCAGGGGATCTGGAAATCTCGCCGGACGTGCAAATCAAATCGTACGGTTCTGCCGAGCTCTGCAAAGCCGCCCTCGCCAAAGGGTATGTCGACTGTTGGATGGCGGACGTTCAGCCGCTTGATCGACTTGTCGCCCAGTATCCCGGCCTTTACTGCGTGTTCGCTGACAACGTTATGACGGTTGACCTTGGCGTCGCGTTTAAGGACGGCTATGAGGGGGAGTACGTCAAAAACCTCAATACCGTGCTGTTCGAGATGGATCGAGATGGCACGATTGAGCGCATTGTGGGCAAGTACAAGGCGGGGGCGACGACGGACGGGCAAGGAGCGGAATCATGACAAATGATGAGCGCCGCTTACGCCGAAAGGCATTAGTCACCGCGGCTATCTGCGTTGTGGCCAGCGCTGCTTTGTTGGGTCTGCTGTATATGGTCGGCACGCATCGCTGTCTCGATAAAACGCTTGGGTTTGGCCAGGAAACCATGGTGTTTTTAAAAACGCCTGCGAAAAATATGACCGATATGAACAGGGAAGAAAAACCGAAGCGACGCACAATTTGGATGCCGCGCTCGAGTCGTTTTCGACGTTCTTGCCGTCTGATCACGTTGAAGTCAACGATGACCTCGTCGAGGAGTACGTCCATACCGAGCACCTTTCGGGAATGTTGGTCATGGACGCCGACGGCCATATGGCCGCTCATTACGATATTGATGGTCGCGATCCGCTGATGCTGTGGCGAGAGGAGCTGGCCTGTTCGTCGGTCGCATCGATGTATCGAGGATCCAAGGTGTCCTACTCGACGGTCGTTGAGCGTCGCGATGTCGATTTTGCCGTGAGTGTTGTTCCGTACGGTGATGGCGTAGCGCTGGGGTATCGATCGCTTGCGCTCGAGCCCGCCGATGATTATTCGTATACGATCGCCGACGTGCTCGTGAACAACACATTCCATCAGAGCCCAACGGTGCTCGTGATGCGCGATATGCAGATCGTTTCCTCAAACGATTCGAATGTCGATCTAACCCTTTCCCGGCTTCTTGCCGATAGCGGAATTGATTGGAAAGACGAAGGCTTAACACGTATCGAATATCGGGGAAGTACCTGGTATGCCGTGCGTGCGGCGTATGAGGACTATCGCCTGTTTGCGCTTTATCCCAAATCTGAGGTCATGTCGGGCAGGATTTCATTTATCGCTGCCGGCGTGCTGGTGTGCTTGGCGTTTTGGATTGTAGTGCTGTTGGCGCGCAACATTGCCGATCGTCGCAATTTGGCCGAAAAGGACAAGCAACTCGGCATCATCAATGCTATCAGTTCCATATATGAGTCGACCTTCCTGCTACATCTCGATACGCTCGAGATCGAGGGAATTAACATGTCGCCATCGGTGGCAAAGATATTTGCCGAGCACGCCGAGGTGTATGACTTTTTGACAACGGCTTGCCGAGACATCGTGAGTCCCGAAAGCCGCGAGGCGGTCATGGAGCTAATAGATATAAGCACGCTTCAGAATCGTATGGAGGGCATGCCGTACTTGGATGCCGAGGTACGAGATTGCCGAGGTACGTGGTATTCGCTGCAGGTTGTTCCACAGCGCCGCGACGAGCAGGGTCGACTGGAATCGGTCGTCGTGGCGACGCATAACATCTCGATGACAAAGCGCGCCGAGGAGCTTTCTTTCCAGGACAAGCTGACGGGACTTCGCAATAGAAATTACCTTGAGTCCCTTGGCGACGACCTGGTGAACGAGTCCCTGCCCGTGAGTGTGATCATGATGGACTGCAATTTCCTCAAGCGCACCAATGATCTCTACGGTCACGAAATGGGCGATGAGTTGCTACGGCGTACTGCATCTGTATTGAAGCGGGCGGCAGGCGAGAAATTTGTACCCATGCGCGTTGGTGGAGACGAGTTCTTGCTGATTTGCCCTCACACCGATCGCGAATCCGCATGCAAAGTGGTGCAAGATCTTCGCCTCAGCCTTGCTGCTGCGAGCGATGAGGTGTTGACAGTCAGTGCGTCGTTTGGCGTCGCGACGGCAGAGACACCCGGATGTTCGCTGACCGAGATGTACCACATCGCCGACCACAACATGTATCAAGAGAAACGAAAAGTCCACGCTCGGGAAGCAGATTGCTAGCATTGCTGTCGCCGGTCTGCGCATCGGGGGATGTTGAATCGGTGCCCGCGATACTTTATCGGTTCGGACGGGGATAATAGACGTCTGAAATTGCTTTACGAGAGGGGAACGCAATGATTAGTTTTGATTACAAGCCTCAGGGCGTATGCGCTCGCAATATCCACCTTGATCTTTCTGATGACGGCAACAAGGTGGTGGGCGTCGAGTTTACCGGTGGCTGCAACGGCAATCTCAAGGCTATCTCTAAGCTGGTCGAGGGCGCCCCTGCCGATCGCGTCATCGAGGTTCTCGCCGGTAATACCTGCGGTATGAAAAAGACCTCCTGCGCCGACCAGCTTACACGCGCTATCGAGGCCGCTCGCGCCGAGATCGCCTAATGGGTATCGCCGATCACATCAAGAACGGAATATCGCGTCGCGGCTTTGTACTCGGTGGGGCTGCCGCGGGCGCTGCCACGGTGCTTGCCGGATGCTCGAAAAAAACGGGCACCAGCGATGATGCCGCCGGCGAGCCGCAGGTTATCAAGGACGACTCAAAGATCGTCTCGATCACTGATGAGTATGAGGCCGTCGATATCGATCTTGAGCCTGCGGCCTCGTGGACGCTGCCGCTGGGCACGCTACTGTACTACTGCGATGGTGACTACGCCGCGGCGATGATGGCCCCGGCGTCTGCGTTACATGCCAACACGCTTGGCGTGTTCAACTTGGGCGACGGCTCGCTTACCACATTAATCGAGGATCCTATCGAAGGTGCGGGGTATTCGTTTTACGATGTCCGCGCCGGCGATGGCGTGTTTGCGTGGGTTGAGATGAACTTTGCCAATTCATCGTGGAAGCTCTACGCTCAAAATCTGTCGGGCGCTTCGCTCTCTGGCGACGTGGTTGAGCTCGATCGGGGTGGCAAGGACTATGATCCGCCACTGTTCACGGCGTTCGGGTCATCAGTCATCTGGTATAAAATGCCTTCGGCAGGCGGCAATAAAACGAGTAGTGATTCGTTTTGCTATCGTCGCTCGCTTGATGAATCCAAGGCCGAGACAATTTGGAAATCGACGGGTCGCTTTGCATCGGCCCCGCGTGCGAGCGACGGCATTTTGACCATCTCGCCGCGTGTTCGCAACGACGAGGGTGTCTACTACGGCATAACGGCAATCGATCTGACCGACGGCAACAACACCAAACGTGCCCAGCTAGTCCTTCCCTCGTCAGTCTCGCCTTTCGAGGCCGTATATATGGGCGATACCTTCGTGTTTTCTATCGAGGCGACCTATAGTGGCGTGGGCAGCTTGGGCAACATGGGCACGTATATCGGTAATGAGGGAGGGCCGTACCTCTTCCTGTCCCGCGAGCCGCTCGCATGTGCTGCCGGCAAGAAGAATAAATATCTCGTTAAGGTACAGTCATCGCATTTTCTCATCGACACTTCTGCCAAGACCTATGGCTCGCTACTGTCGCCCGACCGCGCTTTGGAATATGGCGATTATCCAGCTACGGCGGGAAAATCGGACTCATTCCTTACGTACGCCACGGTGCGCAACAGCCAGGGTATACCCGAGACGGTCACCGCACGCCTATTCTCTCTTTAAGCTTAGAGGGGTTAAAAAGGCGCCAACAGGGGAATAAACGCGTTGTAATTGTGAGTACCGCCCGCCGAGCTGCCGCGTCATAGTGGCATCCGGCGGGCTCAGGTGCGTTAAAATGGGCTTGTTCTTAGCTGATTGAGACAGGGGGGCCGTGTTATGGCTTCAGATGCAAAAAAGATTCTGCTGGTCGAGGATGAGAAGGCAATCCGTGACGCCGTCGCTGCCTATCTCGAGCGCGAAGGCTACTGGGTTGTGGGTGTCGGCGACGGCCAGTCCGCGATCGAGGAGTTCGAGAAGCATCAGTTTGACCTGGTCGTGCTCGACCTTATGCTCCCCAAGATCCCCGGCGAGCGCGTTTGCCGCACCATTCGCGATACCTCGGATGTCCCCATCATCATGCTGACTGCCAAGGGCGAGATCGAGGACCGTATTATCGGTCTTGAGCTCGGCGCCGACGACTATCTGATTAAGCCGTTCTCGCCGCGCGAGCTTGTCGCGCGCGTTCGCGCTCTGTTCCGCCGTGCCCATCAGGCCGACGAGCCAGCCGTCGAGGTACTCGACTTCGGCGATCTGGTCATCGATATCTCGGGCCACAAGATTTTGGTCGAGGGCAAGGAAGTCGACCTGACGGCTTCCGAGTTTAAGCTGCTCACCACGCTTGCCCGTCACCCCGGTCGCGTCTACAACCGCATGGAGCTGGTCGAGAAGGTGCTCGGCTACGACTTTGAGGGCTATGAGCGCACCATCGATAGCCACGTGAAGAACCTCCGCGCCAAGCTGGGCGATGATCCCAAGAAGCCCAAGTGGCTCTACACCGTCCACGGTGTCGGCTATCGCTTCGAGGCTCCGGCCAAGACCGATAAGTCGGACGAGAAATAGGGAAATCACATATGACACCTGCGCGCTTTGAAATCGGACAAAAGCACAAGCAGGAGAGCGAGGCGGGTTCCAAGGCTAGTTGGAACACGCCTCGCTCCGATTCACGGCCAACGATGAGCTATCCCTCGCGCATGGCACTTGCTTTTGCTCTGACATCGCTCATGACGGTATTGGTGCTGGTGGGCGTGGTCTCTGTTGTGTGGGGCACGGTCTTTTCGGATTACACGCGCTCCAATATCGTCGAAATCGCAAATTCCGCTGCCGAAAAGCTTGCGACGTCGTATGAGGAAAACGGCAATTGGACTGCGGGCGAGCTACGTACGGTCGCGACATCGAGTTTGGTGTCCGACGATTTGGGTATGCAGGTCGTCAACAAGAAAGGCGTTGTCGTTTATGACGACTCATGGCCTTCGGCAAGCGCGACCGCCGATGTGCGCGAGAACGAATCGCCGTCGAGCAGCTCGAGCGGGAAAAAAGCATCGCATAGTCCGGTCTCGTCGGCTCCCACCGGCTCCGATAGCGTTGCAAACGTCGAAATCATAACGTCTTCCGGCGAGCATGTCGGACAAGTAAAGCTGTGGGCCATCGGCTCCGATGCCTTGCTCACCAAGGCAGATTCTGCGTTTAGGGAGAAGACCTTTAACGCCATGGCCCTTGCTGCGGTTGTTGCAGTTTGCATTTCGGTCGTTATCGGATCACTCGTGTCGCGCATGCTCACCAAGCCGATTCACCGTATTACCAGCACGGCCAAGCAAATTCGCGATGGCGATCTGTCTGCTCGTACGGGCTTACGCGGCGATGACGAGATTGATCAGCTGGGTGAGACCTTCGATGAGATGGCCACTTCGCTCGAGAAGGATATGAAACACGAGAAACGTTTGACCTCGGACGTGGCTCACGAACTTCGTACTCCGCTTATGGCCATGCTCGCAACGGTCGAGGCCATGCAGGATGGCGTATATCCTACCGACGATGAGCACTTGGAGACTGTTGCTTCCGAGACGCGTCGCCTGGCTCGTCTGGTGCAGCAGATGCTCGATCTATCGCGCATGGAAAACAGCACGGCTCCGCTCAACCTTGAGCCGGTGGACATGGTTCCTTTCGTGCGTTCCATCGTCAATGCCCAGGAGCGCCTGTTTGTCGACCGCGATCTGCGCTTGCGCTTTGCTGACGAGACCCAAGGTCACGACGATGTCGTCGAAGCCGATCCCGACATGATCACACAATGCGTCATCAATCTCATGAGCAACGCCATGCGCTACACCCCCGAGGGCGGTTGGGTCGTGGTGTCGGTGCTCAGTGACCGCAAACACGTCAGCGTCGCCGTTTCTGATACCGGCATCGGTATTGCCAAGGATGACTTGTCGCGCATCTTCGGCCGTTTTTGGCGCGCCGATGCCAGCCGTGCCCGTGAGGCGGGCGGTCTGGGCGTGGGCCTCGCCGTGACTAAACAGATCGTCGAGCGACATCATGGCTACATTTCCGTGGAGTCGGAGCTTGGAAAGGGTACGACTTTTACGATTCATCTGCCTCGCGAGCACACGGCGGACGCGGCATCTACTACAATGGAGCACTAGCTTTTCGCTATTCGGTGAAGGAGGGGTTTCGTCCCTGCCGCTCCGAGTTTGCGAAAACGTGCGGGAAAGAACCCGCATTACTGTCGTATTTTGGTAAGGAGTGACTCACGTGACAACGATGGAGCGTCGTCCGGATTCCCGTGGCAAGGTTCGTGATATCTACGATGCCGGTGAAAACCTGCTGATGGTCGCCACCGACCGCATTTCTGCGTTCGACTTCATTCTTCCCGACGAGATTCCGTTTAAGGGAGAGGTGCTCAATCGCATCTCGGCATTCTGGTTTGATAAGTTTGCCGACATCGTCCCCAACCATCTCGTTTCCATCGACCCGGCGGATTTCCCCGAGGAGTTTGCTGAGTATCGTGACTACCTCGCCGGCCGCGCCATGCTGGTTAAGAAGGCCCAGACGATTCCTATCGAGTGCATCGTCCGCGGCTATCTGACCGGTTCGGGCAAGAAGACCTACGACGAGAACGGCACCGTCTGCGGCATCCAGCTGCCTGAGGGCCTGACCGAGGCTTCCAAGCTTCCCGAGCCGCTGTTCACGCCGTCCACGAAGGCCGAGATCGGTGACCACGACGAGAACATCTCGTTCGAGCGTTGCTGCGAGATCGTGGGCGAGGACATCGCCACGCAGATTCGCGACCTTTCCCTCAAGATCTACAAGGCTGCCGCCGAGTATGCAGCGACCCGTGGCATCATCATTGCCGACACCAAGTTCGAGTTCGGTGTCATCGATGGCAAGGTTACGCTGATCGACGAGTGCCTCACGCCCGACTCCAGCCGTTTCTGGCCTGCCGCCAGCTACGAGGAGGGCAAGATTCAGCCCAGCTACGACAAGCAATTCGTCCGCAATTGGCTCAAAGCCAACTGGGATATGACGGGGGAGACCCCGCATCTGCCCGCCGAGGTCATCGATGGCACGTCCGAGCGCTATCGCGAGGCCTTCCAGATCATCACGGGCGCCCAGTTCACAAGCATGAAGGAGAACGCATAAGTGAGTACCCGTAGCGCCACGAACAAGCGCACGCAATCCCACGAAGTTACCGGGGTTGCGCGCAAGTCCGCCGCATCCGCCAAGCCCGCCCGTCAGGCAGCGAGCTCTGTCCGCGTCGTGCCGGCTTCGTCTAAGGCACGCCGCAAAGAGCTCGAGAAGGGCGAGAACCTCGAGGGCCTCTCTAAAGAGGAGAAGCGCGCCCGCAAGGCTAAGCAGCGCGCCAAGGAGGATCGCATCTACACGGTGTCGAATATCCTTCTCAAGCAGGATGAGGACTACACCAAGCGCCGCCGCATCTGGTGGGCCGTGCTCGCTATCGGCATGGTGCTCGTCGTGGCCATTTGGGCTTCGCTGTACTTCGCTCCCGCTGGCATGGTGTCCAGCCCTGTCCAGATGGTCGGCATCGTTTTGTCTTACATCGTCATTTTGGGTGACTTTATCTACGACTTCGTTCGTATTCGTCCCCTGCGCAACATGTACCGCACGCAGGCCGAGGGCATGTCCGAGAACAAGCTCAACGCTCTTATTGAGCGCGCGGCTGCCGAGGAGGACACGAAGGCCTCCAAGAAGAAGTAGCGCTTGTATCCATACTTATCGCTAAGATATAAGGCGCGTCGTTTTTGCGGCGCGCCTTTTTACTGTTCTATAGATAGATGGAGTGGCACATGATTCGAGCTGCCCTGACGGTCGAAGAAGCTCTGGAGGGCATGAAGGCCCTGGAGCCCAAGATTAAAAACTATGCGCGTCTGGTTGTCCGCAAGGGCGTAAACGTCAAGCCCGGCCAGGAGGTTGTCGTTCAGTCTCCGGTCGAGTGCGCGCCTTTTGCCCGCGTGGTGGTCGCGGAGGCTTATGACGCCGGCGCTGGCCACGTGACGGTCATTTGGGCCGATGATGCCGTGACGAGGCTCACGTACGAGCATGTCGATAAAAGCTATTTTGAGCAGACGCCCGAGTGGAAGCGCCTGCAGTTGGATTCCCTGGCCCAGGACGGTGCCTGCTTTATCTTTATCGAGGGTGCGGACCCTGCGGCTCTCAAGGGTATCGATCCCGCCAAGCCCGCCGCGGCTTCCAAGGCAAGGAATACGCAGTGCAAGGTCTTCCGCCGTGGGCTGGACTACAACATCAACCCGTGGTGCATCGCCGGCGCGCCGGTCGTTGCCTGGGCTCGCGAGGTGTTCCCGGGAGACGCCGATGAGGTTGCAATCTATAAGCTGTGGAATGCGATTCTGCACACCGCTCGTGCCGATGGCCAGGACCCGGAGAGCGACTGGGAGCTTCATGACGCGGCGTTCGAAAAGAACCTGCGTTTCCTGAACGACAATCGTTTTGACCGCCTGCATTACATCGCGGAAAATGGAACCGATCTGACGATTGGCATGACGAAGGGTCACGAGTGGGCCGGCGGCAAGGGCAAGACGCCCGATGGGCACCCCTTCTTCCCCAACATTCCCACCGAGGAAGTTTTCACCTCGCCTGATCGTATGCGCGCCGACGGTATCGTGTACTCGGCCATGCCGCTCATTCACCACGGGAACAAGGTTGACGATTTTTGGATTAAGTTCGAGGCCGGCCGCGTAGTGGACTACGATGCCCGCGTGGGCAAGGCGACGCTTGCGAGCATCATTGACACCGACGAAGGTGCCGCTCGTTTGGGTGAGGTCGCGCTCATCTCCAAGAACACGCCGATCCGCGAAAGTGGCGTTCTGTTCTATGACACGCTCTATGACGAGAACGCTAGCTGCCATCTCGCGCTAGGTGTCGGTTTCCCCGAATGTATCGAGGATGGGTACGACATGTCCAAGGAGGAGCTCCTGGAGCATGGTGTTAACGTCTCGAGCACGCACGTCGATTTTATGATCGGCACGGACGACATCGATATTACGGGCATTACGCCTGATGGACGTGAAGTTGTGATTTTCCAGAACGGCCAATGGAGTTGGGAATAGTCCCAGACCGTGGTACAATGCCACCCGCGGGCCGTTAGCTCAGCTGGCAGAGCAGGGGACTTTTAATCCCAAGGTCCAGGGTTCGAACCCCTGACGGCCCACCATAGAATAGAAAAGCGACTGGCGGACGCCGGCCGCTTTTTTGTTGCCGCGCCACGGGTTCGAACCCGAACCTCTCTATATAAGAACGCTTGGCGAATAAAACCTGCCTTTTACCGACGGGAAACAAATAGCTGATGCTTTTGGAGTAAAGTGGCGCTCCAGAGATGGCCGATGTCTCAATATTCATAAAACAGCTGGTCATCGCCAATATCAGAAGCCAATGCTTCAGTTTTAACCTCAGTGATGCGACTGAGGGACCTATTCATTTGTGAACAAAATATGGAGTGCGCGATTCCCGCCCCCGGCGCCCCTCCGGTCTGGCAATATATCTCCTTGCCGCGCGGC